>CBDUDP010000003.1:0-175537 GCA_965365945.1 uncultured Gammaproteobacteria bacterium | reverse complement strand
TCATTAGTAAGCCAGAATCAGAACCTACTAAATGGCATGGTAATGTTGGTTATGTCAGCGACTTAATAGATCAAGGGCTAATTGCTGAATCTTGGCATCAAGACTACAGCCCAGAAAATACTTCAATATTCTTATGCGGCAATCCTTTAATGATTGAATCAATGAACACACGCTTAGAAAAAGAAGGTTTTACTCATCACACCACCCAAAATCCAGGCAATATACATGTTGAGAAATATTGGTAGGCTGCTTTACATTGGCATTATTACACTTTAAATTTTCGGGCTTTATTTAATATGCGCTGCTTTATCAAAAATCATTTAATGACTCATATTAATCATCACTCCAATCTCCTTCTTGTTAATAATTCCCTGTGTAACCCTTCTTCCCAATTTCCACGCCATAATGTCGTAATATTGCATAAGCAGTAGTGAGGTGAAAATGAAAATTCGGAATAACAAAATCAAATAGGTAAGCCTGCCCTAAAAAACTAAGCTCTCTACTGCCAAACTTCACTTTGACTTGGCGATTATCTGCGCCGCGCTAACACTTTCTAAAAACGCTATAGCTAGGCACTTCGATCCCTGCCAATCGAACCGCGCAACCTTTTACCATGTCAGTTGCAGTCTGAACTTGACGACTAAGCGGAAACATATTTGGCGTTAGCCGCCCATTCACATAAATAGAGGGAGCGATTTTCTTTACTTCCGCATGAGTGGCCGCTTTATCCAATATTGCAGACAAATTATCTAACATACGTAAAAAAGAAGGGATTGATGCTTGCTACATAGTCAGTGACACAGTCATTACTCTGGTGACGGGTAAAAGGCGTGAATACAGTAAAGTTAAGCTAAAGTCGGCCTTTCGGCTAACATGGGCTAAAGTTTAACACAGAGGCTTGTATGAGCCTTACTCAATACGAAATGAGGATAAAAATAGCTTGTTTTTTGGCTACACTGATGGGTAAGTAGCGAGGCATAATTACAAAACGTCTTTTGTAGGTTCGAATTTATTCGTACCTACGGGCATACCATTCAGCTAATGCATATTATTAAAGTGTTAGCTTAATTTTACGTAGGTACGTATTATGAAAGTTGCTGTATAAGCGTAACCCACGCCTCCATAAGCCTTTTTTGGACTTATTTCAGCGTAGGCTTTAATTAAAATCCAGGATGATGATCAATGACATACCAATCACTTCAATCTATTTTAGTTACCTCACTTATTTTATTGCTCACGGCTTGTGCTAATAATCATGTTGATGTAAAAACCAATAAAATAGAGTCACCCATTAGCGTGAAGCAAGTTTTATACAGTCAGTTTTCCGAATGGAAAGCAGTTAAATACCGGTTTGCTGGGCTATCCAAAAAGGGTATTGATTGTTCTGGTTTTGTTTATCTTACTTATCTTGATCATTTTTCTATCCAGTTACCACGCACAACTGAACAACAAGTGAAAAAAGGTGTAAAAGTTAATACTCAAGCTAACTTAAAAGCGGGGGATTTAGTCTTTTTTAAAACTGGGGTACGGCAAAAACACGTAGGCATATATTTGGAAAAAAGAACGTTTTTACATGTTTCTACCAAAAAAGGCGTCATAATTTCTCGTTTGGATAATCCATACTGGAAAAAACGATACTGGCGAGCAGTAAGAGTTTTAAATTCTTAAGAGAACAATAAAATACTGGCGCGCTATTCTACCTCATGAAATACTTGGGACTCCTGCCGCCTAATATGGTATTTTCTATTTCCATTAAACTTCTGTCAACTTTACTGTGACTTAAAGTGTTAACTCATTACCATTACATGCTGCGATTTTAACCATTGGATTTCTCACCATTTGCATCAACAGTTAGGCGATTAACTTAATTTTGACACCATTAAAATCAACACAAAACAGCCTACAAAACCTCTAATTTAGCATAAGAAAGCATTAGCCATTTCATGCCTGCATTCGCGAAATTCACTTGCACTCTTTCTTGAGCGCCATCACCGTCAACTTGCAGAACGACGCCTTCTCCAAATTTTTCATGTTTAACCCGCTGTCCTAATTTATAGCGACCACTCGTTCCTATAGTAGGTTTTGATGATTTCACTGGCGTAACAGGTTTACTTACACTAGCACGTAAGCGAATTTCCTGTAATTGCTCGACAGGAATCTCTTTTAAAAATCGTGAAGGGCGAGGGTAATTTTCTTTACCGTACAAACGCCTAGACTCGGCATAAGTCATATACAAATGCTTCATTGCTCGCGTCATACCGACATAACACAAACGCCGCTCTTCTTCTAAGCGAGCATGGTCGTCAACCGATTGTTGTGAAGGAAATAAGCCTTCTTCTAAGCCAACCATAAACACTAACGGAAACTCTAAGCCTTTGGCGCTGTGCAAAGTCATTAATTGCACGCAGTCTTCAAAAGCATCACCTTGTGCATCGCCTGCCTCTAAAGCGGCATGTGCTAAAAATATATCCAGCTCTGTCTGGTCTTCTTCATTGCTCTCTTCGTAATCAAATTGGCGTGCTGCATTGACTAATTCTTCTAAGTTTTCTACGCGTGCCTCACCTTTATCCCCTTTTTCTTTTTTATAGAATTCTATAAGGCCGCTTTTCTCAATCGCATTTTTGACTTGCTGATAAAGTTCCGCTCCTTCAGGTTGCTCAGCTAAGCCATTAATTATCTGCACAAAGCCTTTAAGTGCATTTTCTGCGCGCGGCGTAAAGTGACCAGACTTCAGCAAGCTAATCATTGCCTGCCACAAAGTAATTTGTTGTTCTCTGGCCAACTGACGGATTTCATCAATAGTTTTTGTGCCTATGCCGCGTGTAGGCGTATTAATAATGCGCTCAAAAGCAGAGTCATTACCTTTGTGTGCAGTTAAATGCAAATAGGCTAAAGCATTTTTAATTTCCATTCGATCAAAGAAGCGTAAACCTCCGTAGACGCGGTATGGCGTACCTGTCGCCATTAACTTCTCTTCAAATAAACGCGATTGCGCATTAGATCGATATAAAATTGCGGCACCAGAGCGCGGATTACCTTCGGCCACCCATTTTCTAATGCGCTCAACCACGAAATACGCTTCATCTTGCTCATTAAAAGCCGAGTACAAAGAGATTAAATCACCATCCCCATCATCCGTATGCAGCTCTTTACCCATTCGCCCTTCATTACAGGCAATCAAAGCATTCGAGGCTTTGAGAATATTACCCGTAGAGCGATAGTTTTGTTCTAGACGAATCAGCAGATGATTAGGATATTGTTTTTGAAAATTGAACATATTTTCAATTTTCGCACCACGCCAGCCATAAATAGATTGGTCATCATCACCCACGACAAATAAATTATCCTTACCTTCAGTAAGCAAACGTAGCCAAGCATATTGAATGGTATTGGTATCTTGAAACTCATCGACATGCACGTGCTGAAAGCGATCGCGGTAAAAGGCTAATAACTCGGCATTGTCGCGTAAGGTTTCAAATGCTAGTAATAATAATTCCGCAAAATCGACTAAACCAGAACGCTTACATAAGTCTTCGTAAGCACGATAGATTTCTAATTGTTTTTGTTGATAAAGATCACCAGTCTCCTGAATATGACTGGCGCGTATACCCTCATCTTTTTGCGCATTAATAAACCAGACCATTTGCTTAGGAGGCCAGCGAGTATCATCAATATTCATGGCTTTCATTAAACGCTTAATCAAGCGTAATTGGTCATCTGAATCAATTACCTGAAAAGTACTGGGCAGCTTTGCTTCTTCACTATGCTGTCTTAATAAACGATGCGCTAAACCATGAAAAGTACCAATCCACATGGAGCGTGCTGAGATATTCAATAAATCCTCTACGCGACCACGCATTTCTTTAGCAGCTTTATTGGTAAAAGTGACAGCGAGTATATTATGCGGGGAAACATGCTCTATTTTAATAAGCCAAGCAATACGATGCACTAGCACCCGAGTCTTGCCACTACCTGCGCCAGCTAAAACCAGCATAGATCGAGAAGGAGCCGACACAGCTTGACGTTGCGCATCGTTTAGAGAATCAATAATTGCCGTTACATCCATTACTCAACCCGTTTGAATAGCTTAAAGAAAACCGAGCATTATACCTGATGCGACGCACTACTTAGGCAATCTAATAAAATAAGTTAATAGTTTATCTGATGCTGTTTTTTTGCCAGAGACTTGCACATTTTTTTTAGCCCTGTATATTTATGGAATTGGCACGACTTTCTGGTCGACTCACTCTAATTAGAATAAAAAAGAACAGGTGAAAACTATGAGCTTTGATTTTAAACGTATGCTTAAATTTGAAATTAACATTGGCACAAAAGAAAAGAAAGCCCGCCTTTATGCCGGCTCTGCTTTATTATTTATCTCTCTATTTATAGCCTCTGTGCCTTTATTGCTAATCGGCCTAATCTTGGTTGCGACTGGCTATACAAGCTGGTGTCCAGTATATTCTGGACTAGAAAAATCGACTGTAGAAAGCTAAGAACAGTCAATCAGGTTAAGCAATGGGCCTATCGCCCTCTGCTTAACCTACATCTCCACGTTTAGAAAAAACCTATAATCATCCCCTGCCACGCAGACTCATTCGCATCTTCTACACCAAATTTATTTAACCAGAACGAATATTCAGTCCCTATATAGAAAATATCCGATTTCCAACTCACTAAATCACCGACATCTAATAATAATTGTGGCTGCGCTAGCATCGTGACATTGCCAAGTACATTGGTATTACCATCTTTTATATCTACAAATCCGCGAAATTTGAATTTAGTCGGCCCAAGCTCAAAAGGAAAACTCCAAACTGGCGTAACCTGCACTCCCCAAGAGTGATAGCCGTCATCTTTATAAGCCATCACATCAAGCTGTAAATAGTCAAAATACTCATTAGCTAAATCCAAACTAATTCCCACTAGATATGCTTGAAAGCGATTTTCTTCAGGTCGATTGCTGATATTAATACCCCCAGCCAGAGAAAAGTCTTTAATAGGTCCTAGGCTCAGGTCTGCACCCGATATTTTATTTAAACTCAGGTACGAGTAAACTTCAGCATAGACTTCAAAGCCATTGTTATTGTACATATCAACAAAAAAGAAATTCGTTCCATATTTCCAGCCATGAGCGTGCTCAATAGTCACAGTAGAGCGTTCCTGCTCAGCAAAAATAAAATCGCCACCATAAAGATACTGAATATCACTCGAAGTCCAATCAAAGGGTTCTAACGCCCAACTGGAAATTGAAAAAAACATCGTTAGTAAAAAGAGAATGAGTTTTTTAGGTAGCATTATAAGTAGATTAATTTACAATCATTGTTAGCTTGAAAAGGACGCTCCGCACTTTCTATATTATAAGCTACCTCAGCTTATTCTTTATATTTAAACGAGTTAATATGCACAATAAAATCATTGATTATTTCCGTGACGGTCTATGGCAACTGCACAAGGAAGAAAATAATTCTGGTATAAAAACATCTGCGCTACGCTATTTAAAAGTGTTTACTTTATCAGCGAATGACTTTGTTAAAGATCATGGCAGCTTAAGAGCTTCAGCACTCACCCTTTATACCTTGCTATCCATTGTACCTATAATCGCCATGTGTTTTGGAGTCGCAAAAGGATTTGGCTTTGAAACAGTGCTGGAACAACAATTACTAGAGCAAGTCCCTGATCAGGACACCATGATCTTACAGTTGATTGAAATGGCAAAGAATATGCTTGATTCAACTAAAGGCGGCCTAGTTGCTGGTTTCGGGGTTGTCCTCTTATTCTGGACCGTGATTAAAGTGATTAGCAACATAGAAGAGTCGTTTAATCATATCTGGAATGTACACAAACCTCGATCTATAGGGCGCAAACTTAGCGACTACCTTTCGCTGATGCTATTAGCTCCCATTTTAATAATAGCCGCGAGCAGTATTAGTGTCTTTGTTCAAACTCAACTCACCTCATTAATTAATGAATATGCCTTGCCGGGAACTATTTTCGCATTGTACGCACTGAGCTATTTACCGATATTAATCTTATGGTTATTATTTAGTTTCCTGTTTATATTTATGCCCAATACCCACGTTAACTATAGCTCGGGGATTTTTGCTGGCATTTTCTCCGGTACTATTTTCTATATACTGCAGTCGCTTTATGTTTCCTTACAAATTGGTGTCAGCAGTTATAACGCAATATACGGAAGTTTCGCTGCTTTACCCTTATTTCTAATCTGGCTACAAATCGCTTGGGTGATCGTTTTATTTGGTTCAGAATTATCATTCTTTCATCAAAATATAGCGCTTTACCAGTTTAACCAGAAATTTAAAAAGTTAAATTTCAACTCCAAAAATCAGCTTGCACTACATATCATGCACGCGATCATCGAACAGTTTAATAAAACTTCTGAGACGCCCTATTCTGCTGAAGGTATTAGCCTGCACTTACAGCTCCCTATATCAATTTCTAAAAGCTTAGTAACCGAATTAAGCGACTGCAAACTGCTATCTAAGATATATTATGAAGATAATCCGGAACCTTACTATCAACCTGCTTATAATATTAGCTTATTAAGCGATGCAGCAATTAGCGAAGCTTTAAAAAATAACGGTGAAAGTTATACAATAACCATAAACCAAGCCTAACCTAAATTATTACGAGACCAAGAGATGATCAAAGTTTTATTTGTTTGTATGGGCAATATTTGCCGATCGCCAAGCGCAGAAGGTGCATTTAACAAGTTATTGTCAGATGAAAAACTGCATGATAGATTTTCTATAGATTCTGCTGGAACTCACGCTTACCATACTAACGAAGCTCCCGACTTACGTTCACAAAAAGTGGCCAAAGAGCGGGGTATCGATTTAAGTAAACAGCGTGCTCGTAAAGTCATCATGGGTGATTTTGAAGATTATGATCATGTACTTGCCATGGATGAAGATAATCTCGCTATTATGCGTGAAGCTTGCCCTGAAGAGCATCAACATAAATTGAAGTTGTTTTTAGATTTTGCTCCACACGTAAAAGCCCGAGAAGTCCCTGACCCTTATTATGGTGGTACTTATGGCTTTGAAAACGTCTTAGATTTAGTCGAGGAAGCCTCAACCGGATTTTTAGCCTCATTAAGAACATCAGGAGAAATATAAATGAAAAAATTATTAATTAGTTTATTACTTATCGGTGCATTTTTTAGCGCTAACTTTGCACATGCCCAAATAGATCAGCGCGTCAGTCATGTTATTGTGGTCTGGTTAAAAGAGCCCGGTAATGTGCAAATGCGTGAACAGTTTATTAAAGCGAGCCGTGCATTAGAGCAATTACCTGGCGTTTTGTCGCGTCATGTTAGCGCCGTTATTCCAAGTAAGCGCCCAAAAGTAGATGATACTTTTGATGTTGCGGTGACGGTCACTTTTGAAAATGCACAAGCACTTAAAAACTATATGCAAAGCCACAAACATAAAAAAATGCTCAACGATCAACTTAAGCCTTTAGTTAATAGAGTAGTTGTTTATAATTTCGGCAAACAATAGGCACCGTCAATGGCAATAGTATCTAATACAATCAATTATTTAGACGGCGACACTTTATTGGAAGGTTTTTTCGCGTATGACGATAGCTTTTCAGACAGGCGCCCAGCGGTATTAATTAGTCATACTTGGTCCGGACGAGATGCTTTCGTTGATGCTAAAGCAAAAGAGTTGGCTGAATTAGGTTATGTTGCTTTTGCACTAGATATGTATGGACAAGGTACAGTAGGCACGACTCCAGAAGAAAATGCACAGCTCATGCAACCTTTCATGGATGATCGCAAGCTATTGCAACAGCGCATCCATGCCGCGTTATACGCCGTTAAATTATTGCCTTGGGTTGATGACAACAAGGTTGCTGCCATCGGCTTTTGTTTTGGTGGTCTCTGCGTATTAGATTTAGCGCGTATGGGGGCAACGGTACAAGGCGTGGTTAGTTTTCATGGCTTATTAAATACGCCCGATCATACCGCCGATAAACCTATCCTTGCTAAAGTATTAGCTTTACACGGGCATGGTGACCCTATGGTAACTGCTGAACAGTTCAATGCTTTCACGCAAGAAATGACCGATTTGAAAGTTGACTGGCAATTACATAGCTATGGTCATACCGTACATGCTTTCACCAACCCGCAAGCCAGTACTCCCGATTTAGGCATGCTTTATAATGAAGTTGCCGCTAAACGCGCATGGAAAAGTATGCAGAATTTTCTTGAGGAGATTTTCGTTTAAAAATACCCCCTACTTTTGTAGGTGAGAATAAACTCTCACCTACAAAGCCTACCCAGCACGCTAAATACTAAAAAACAGTAGTTAGCTCCAATAAAAATACGCGATATTTACAATCAAGACATGACTAAATAGGGCTTGGCTAGGTAAAATAGCGGTTTTCTTTTATTTCATCACCCTAAACATACATGCGTACCTCACAATTCCCCCTTAATACCGTTAAAGAAACACCTTCTGACGCAGAAATTGCCAGCCATAAACTCATGATTCGTGCAGGGCTTATTCGTAAACTTGCCTCAGGCCTTTATACTTGGTTGCCTTTAGGTTTGCGCGTATTGCGTAAAGTTGAGCAGATTACGCGTAAAGAAATGGAAAAATCAGGGGCGTTGGAAGTATTAATGCCATCTTTACAGCCTGCTGAATTATGGCAAGAAACAGGACGCTGGGAACAATATGGCCCAGAATTAGCCCGCTTAACGGATCGTCATAATAGAGAATTTTGTTTAGGCCCTACTGCTGAAGAAATTGTCACTGATTTAGCGCGTAATGAATTAAAAAGTTATAAGCAATTACCGATCACTTATTTTCAAGTACAAACTAAAATTCGCGATGAAATTCGTCCGCGCTTCGGCATTATGCGTTCGCGTGAATTTATTATGAAAGATGCTTATTCCTTTCATTTAAGCCAAGAATCACTACAAGAAACTTATGATGTGATGCACGCTGCCTACCATGCTATTTTTAATAGTTTCGGTTTAGACTTCCGTGCAGTCATCGCTGATTCTGGCTCCATTGGCGGTGCTGTCTCACACGAGTTTCATGTGCTAGCTGATACTGGCGAAGATGCTATTGCGGTTTCCACAGAAAGCAGTTACGCAGCCAACGTTGAAAAAGCAGAAGCACTTATGCCAACGGCTTCACGAGGTGCGGCAATACAAGATTTAACACTGATTGACACACCAAACCAACATAGTATCGAAGAACTCACTCAATTTTTAAATCTTTCTGCTGAGCAGTGTTTGAAAACGCTGATAGTTAAAGGCGAAGAGGAAGGTAGTTTAGTTGCCTTGCTATTAAGAGGCGACCACGAACTAAATGACATCAAAGCTGAAAAAATTGACGGTGTGTTAGCGCCTTTAGAATTTGCCAGCGATGAAGAAGTGACTACTGCTTGTCAATGCAAGCCTGGCTCTATTGGCCCTATTGACCTGAGCATTCGCACCATTGCTGATCGTAGCGTTACTATTTTATCTGACTTTGTTTGTGGTGCGAATCAAGAAGGTAAACATTATACGGGCGTTAATTGGGAACGAGATTTAGCACTTCCTACTGAAATTGCTGATTTACGTTCAGTTGTAGCTGGCGACCCTAGTCCGGATGGCAAAGGCGTATTAAATATAGTTCGTGGTATTGAAGTTGGCCATATTTTCCAGCTAGGCACTAAATACAGCGCCGCGATGAATGCGACAGTGATTAACGAAGGCGGTAAAAGCGAAGTAATGACTATGGGCTGTTATGGTATCGGGATTTCTCGTGTTGTCGCTGCGGCAGTAGAGCAAAGTCATGATGATAACGGCATTATTTGGCCTGCCAAGCTAGCGCCATTTACAGTTGCTTTATGCCCGATGAATATGCATAAATCTGAACGGTTACGTGTTGCCGCCAATCAACTGTATCAAGATTTATTAGATGCGGGGGTTGATGTCTTATTTGATGACCGTAAAGTCCGTGCAGGTTTCATGTTCTCAGATATGGAGCTAATCGGTATTCCACATCGCATTGTCTTAGGTGATCGTGGCTTAGATAGCAAGAGCGTCGAATATCGTGCGCGTACCGATAGTGAGAACCGCGATATTCCACTAGATGAGATTGTTGCTTTCATTAAAGAACAAACTGCTAACTAAACAACTCGTAACTTCTCATTATCTACGGGCAACGGTCTATAAGGTATCGTCATTCCCAAGGTATTTTTATCGGGAATCTATGCTTGGCAATAGATTCCAGCCAACAACATGCAGGAATGACAAACTGAAAAACTGTCATTATTCATTTAATAATTAGAAGTTACAACAATACAGGAGGTGCCGATATAAGCTCGGCATCTCAAACAAATCCAAGGAATTAAAAAATGCCTAAAGCGACAGACTTAAAACGCGGAATGATCATTGATATTAATGATGTCCCTCATGCCATAAAACAACTTGAAGCCCGTAGCCCTTCTTCACGTGGAGCAGGAACAGCCTACAAAGTGCGTTATACCAATTTAAAAACTGGCCAAAAATTAGATGAAGTCTATAAAGGGGACGATTTTCTAAAAGAAGCAGACTGTATCCAGGTAAAAGTGCAATATTCTTACAATGATGGCGAAAACTATGTCTTTATGAATATGGAAGACTATAGTCAGTACAACCTAAATGATGATGACCTTGAAGGTCAAAAGGAATATATCACTGAAGGCTTAGAGGGAATTACTGCGCTCATTATGGAAGATAATATTTTAGGTATTGAACTTCCGGCTTCGGTAAATTTAGAGATCATAGAGACAGCTCCAGGAATTAAGGGCTCTTCGGCAACAGCAAGAACTAAAGCGGCGGTTTTACCTACGGGATTAGAAGTGCAAGTCCCCGAATACTTAGAGACCGGCGAAATTATAAAAATCAATACTACGACTGGTAAATATATGTCGCGTGCGTCGTGATATAGCTCAGTATTTTATACGGGACAAAATAACGGTAGGGCGTACTTTAGTGCGCCATGATCGCTATAAAAGCGGACTGAAGTCCGCCCTACACGCGACAATAAAGTAAGATCCTATCTTACTCGAACCTACAAATGGCGAAGTGTGTTATCCCCGTTCCTAAGTGAGTAAACTAAAATCTCCCCCCCCCCGCTTTTCAAGATAGGTAATAAAAAAAATGGCCATGAAACCCCCAAAAAGTCTTGAAGCACTGATAGCTGATGGGTTTATTGATGAAGTGATTCACCCACTTAAAAGCGGCAAAGAAGCCGCTGTTTATGTCGTGCTGTCTGAAGGTGAAATTCGCTGCGCCAAAGTATATAAAGCGGCCAATAAGCGCGGCTTTCATAAACAAGCTTTGTATCAAGAAGGTCGTAAGGTACGTAATAGCCGACAAGCACGCGCGATGGAAAAAAAATCCCAGTTTGGGCGTAAGCAACAAGAAGAGGTTTGGCAAAATGCTGAAGTCGATGCGTTATATCGCCTTGCAGCAGCAGGCGTGCGCGTACCAAAGCCACACAACTTTGTCGAAGGCGTATTGCTTATGGAGCTAGTAACCGATGAGCATGGAGCGGCCGCACCTAGGCTTAATGACCTTGTTTTAAATCAAGAACAAGCACTTGAATATCATGGATTATTAATTACAGAAGTAGTCAGAATGCTTTGTGCTGGGCTCGTTCACGGTGATTTATCTGAATTCAATATACTGATTGATGAACACGGCCCCGTTATTATTGATTTACCCCAAGCTGTTGATGCCGCTGCAAATAATAATGCGGCTAAAATGCTAGAACGAGATGTTAATAATCTAGCTGCCTATTTTGGTCATTTTGCCTCTGAACTGCTAAATACTCAGTATGCAAAAGAAATTTGGAAAATTTATCAAACCGGCAAACTAAGCCCTGATACAAGACTGACCGGCGTTTTTCAAGCAAGCAATAAAAAAGCCAATGTCAAAAGTATCATGCGCGAAATCGACGATGCCCGAGATGAGGCAATCAGACGTAAGTATGAGCAAAATGATTAGGAATATTTATACAAAATAAATTACAGCCATCTAATACATACAGGCTAAAAATTTAACTTAGGGAGTTGGAAAGATATAATCATCCAAAATATTTCATAACCAACTGATATTTATATTTTATATTTTTCAATTAGACGATTATTAATTTCTTTCTCCCTTAGCCTTTAATTTTGCTAAACTGTCTTCTGCCTCTTAATTGATTAATTACCTATGCCTATCACTCTTTATAGCGATTTAACCATTGCCGACTTATTGCAAGGTGATGTACAACTAGCGTCTCCACCGAACGTGTATTTTGAGCTACAACAAGTCTCTGAAGACCCGAATAAGTCATTAGCTGATGCAGCCTTTATTATCGAACAAGATGCGGCTCTGTCGTTAAAACTTCTAAAAATAGTAAACAGTGCTTTTTATGGGTTTCCTGCACAAATTACTTCAATTAGCAGAGCAATCACCATGATCGGTATCAAAGAGCTACGCAGTATCGTTCTTAGTACCGTGATTATAGATAAATTTTCTAATTTGCCGGGGGACATGATAAATATGCATGATTTCTGGGCAAGAAGTTTACGCTGCGCTCTGATTGCCCAAGAGCTTGATAAGCATTTGGGTAATGAATTCTCCGACTCCGCTTTTCTTTGTGGAATCGTACATAATATTGGCCAGTTAGTATTTCTCCTGCGTATTCCTGAGCTAGCAAGAAAGTCTTTTTTAGCGTTACAAGCACAAGAGGGGCAGCAATCAGTCCTCGATGAAATAGACATTGAAAAAAGCTTAATTGGCTTCGACCACTTTCAAGCCGGTGCGGCACTAACCAAGCTATGGAACCTTCCTGAGCTGATCACCGAATCTATAAGGTTACACGCATATCCTGATAACACTGACGCTTACCATAAAATAGCCTCTATCATCCGTGTCGCAGACACTTATAGTCGAATAGACCAAGACTGGAGTAACTTAGGGCCAAATAACCTAGATGTGTCGATTGATGAGATAAGCGCGATTCTTGATACAACACATGAAAAATTTGAACAAATTTTTAAAGTCTTTTATCACGGGTAAAACCAACTAGAATATAGACACAAAAAAGCATAAGCCCCAAAACTTGTCGGGGCTTATGCTGTTAAAATGGTAAAAATCTCCAATTAAGCCCGATTATTCGTTAATCATTTTTTGACTTATGCTCGTGCTTATTGATTGAAAATCATAGCCTGATTTAGTTTTCATTAAGCCTTTATTGAGCATCATTGTACCCATAACAACCAGAATGATGCCTGATGCTTGCAAAAAACGATGGGTCATTTTCTCTGACAGCAAATGCGCCGCCATACCAAAGCTCAATAGTGCAGGTAACGTTCCTAAGCCAAATATAGCTAGAAATTTAGCCCCTTCAATGGGGTCAGCATTACCAGCCGCCATAATATACATCGCTTGTAATGGGCCGCAACCTAAAAGAAATCCGGAAAAAAAGCCAATAAAAAAAGGGCTATGTGCATTACGCCTTTTTTTCATCGCGTAACGCATCATCGCTTCTGGCTGTTTAAATCGTACCCGTCTTAGCGCAGCAAACACATTCAACATATTCAGACCGAATAAAATTAAAAATGTGCCCGCTAGTAAAATACTCATACCGCTAATAAACGGGGTAATGCTAATGATTGAACCAAGAAACCCAAAAATAGCACCAAACATAGCATAAGATAAGGTCTTGCCTACCCCGTATAAGACATGCGATAAATAAGGTTTGTGCCCTTGCCCAGCATCTTTCACGGTATAACTAATGACAAAACTGCCACACATACCAATACAATGTAAGCCGGTAATTAAACCAACCACAAAAATCATACCGTAGCTTAATTGTGAACTGATCTCAGGCACACTAAACTGGTGCCATAATTTTCGCGAGAAAACCATTAATAAAACAATAGCGATTAAAGCTAATAAGGACAAGCTGAGTTTCACCAAAAACGAGCCTTTATCAGCAGGTACTAACTCAACGTGATAGCCTTTTCCTTCAATAACTTGATAAATATCCTCAAGACTGACCCTGTTTTCATCATAGTCTACAGAGCATTTAGCCGCAGAATAATCAGCCTTTACCTCGGTAACACCTATAACTTCAGTTAATGCTTCTTCAATAACCGATTCACAACCCCCACAGCTCATCCCTTTAATATTAATCTGTGTGCTTTTTGACATTCTCGCTCCTTGTTTGGTATTTCACTATTGATCGCTTATCAAGGACAAGCGATCAACAAAATATTATTAACTTATACTTTCCTGATCACTTACAGCTCTCAGCCATAGTAGAATAAAGCTGAAAATATCAGTATGTTAAAAACTCCTAATTCCCGAAGTTTTTTATCGGAAATCTTTGCTTAACCTAGTGAGATTCCTGCTTAAAACATGCAGGAATGACGCGGTATGGCTGAAGGTTATGGGTAATCAGTTATACTTTTGTTACTTCACTAAAAGATCACGCATCATCCCCATATCTTCATGCTCTAAGTTATGGCAGTGATACATAAATAGGCCGGTAAAGTCATTAAATGGCTTTAAAATAGTTACTTTTTCACCAGGCATCACTAAGACGGTATCTTTCCAACCCTTATCTAAAAATCCTTCAGCAACTGAAGTGTAGCCTTTTCCGGATTTATTTCTAACTTCCCGTTTAACAACTTGAAATTGCTCACCATGTAAATGCATAGGATGCGGCATTCCCATTCCACCCATGCCGCCCATACCACGATGAAAGCCATTATCAAATTCCATTAACTGCAAGGTATTAACAGGAATAATCTCATCTTCCCTAATATCATTCATTTTATAAGAACGACCATTTAACAAGGCAGACATATGACGCATAGATAATGTAATACGCCTTGGTGATTCAGGGTTAACTGCATCAGATAAGCGTAAAGGCGTTATTTTGCTCAATCGCTTCGGTAAGACATCATGGCTAGATACTTTTTTACTCACTCGCACTTTAAGCACAGTAAAATCTTTTCCAGCATGAGACTGTCCTCCTCCCATGCCACCCATCATACCGCCACCACGACCACCGCGCATTCCCATGCCACCACCCATTCCTCCCATCATGCCCATACCACCCGAAGAAAACTCTAAACTGCGCAAAGTCAATTCAGTGCCAACTTTCTTACCGCTAAAGTCAACCCAAATTTCTCTTCGTTCTGCGGGTGCTAAGGTTAAATACGAGAGCGTTTCAGCATGCTCTAAAAGTCCACCATCTGTAGCAATGACCTTAATCGGCGTACCATCATCCCAGGCCAACTTATAAATGCGCGAGTTAGAGCCATTTAATAAGCGCATACGGTAAGCACGCGTTGCAACGGGCAATTCAAACTCAGGCGTACCATTAACCAGAATTTGCTCCCCTAAAAAACCATGCATCTTCATCATCATGCCGCCGCCATACTTGAGCTGATTTTGCCTATCAAAAGTACGGTCTTGAATAACCAATGGCACATCAAACTCACCACTCGGCAACTTAAGTGCCTGCTCTTCATCATCACTAACAATAAAAAACCCCGCTAACCCTGAGTAAACATGTTTAGCCGTTAAACTATGCGTATGTGCATGATACCAATAGGTGCCTGCTCTATTGAGTATTTCAAACTCATAGACAAAGGTTTCCCCATTATCGATCGCATACATAGGATTACCATCCATTTTGGAAGGTACATGTAAGCCATGCCAATGTAATATCGTTGCCGAAGGCAGGTCATTTTTTAAATAAATACGAACTTTCTGGCCTTTATGTAAACGGATAGTGGGCGCAAGATAACTTTCTCCATCATTGCTAATAACACTTTTATCGCCTTTTAATACTTTTCCCGTTACTTTCCAGACGCGCGTTTCTGGTCCTTGAAAAATAGAGACATCCTTAACCTTTCCTTGCAGGCTAATCTCCACATCTGGGTGAAAATCAGGTGATGCATGACTACCAATTTTCATCATTTTTGCATTAAGTAGGCCAGGAAATGTAGCTAAAGCAGCTGCACTAACACCTGCAAGTTTTAACATTTTACGACGCTGTAAATTAACTTCATTTTTCATAGTAAACTCCTGACTTAGCAAATAAATATAAGTCTTTTATAATATACTTATCGTTTTTTGTAAAGTCATTACTCTTTTTATTGAATAACCTACTATTTTAGTATTAAATATTTGTCCTTCTTTGCCGATAACTCATTTATAAACATAAAAGGTTTAAAGCTATGATTGAAATCCCCTATATTTATATCCCCGTAGTCAGCCCCGTCGCTAAACCAGCCAAAGTAAAACGCTATGCCAATATCACTGATGAAGAAGAGCAAGAGCCAGAAATCAATACTGAAAGACGCAAACGACCAACGCGCCGTGCATCTAAGCGCAAGAACCAAGTCGTAAATCGTCGCGTATCTTCGGATCGACGCAAAGCTTCCTTTAGCGAAAAAGCCTAACTTTTAACCGCTTACATTCCAGAATAATCCAATAAATAAATGCACAACCCTGTCAGGTACGTTTATTTACCACTTGTCATAATTATTAACAATAAAGCATGCTAGAATCTTTAATTGAGTCTAATTTAACCCTACAAAGGTTACGTTGAAGACTCCCAAAACAAACATAGATTTTAGACCTTATTAAAGTCCTGAGTACATCAATAACGTTAATTTATAAGTCAGTAATAAGCCCTATTTCAACTTAACCCACGTAAATTCAAATGACAGCACACCCTTTATACTTCGAGCTGCCTGAGCATATGGCAGCGGGAAAATTTTTAAGTAAATTAAGTAAAAAAATTGATTTTCAAATCGCCTCAGAACAATACGCAATCAAAACCTTTTACGATAGCTTTGACTGGCGTCTTTACAATGCAGATATACTTTGCGAGTTAAATCAATCTAAAACAGCATCGCATATCAGCTTAATAGACAGAAACAATGGTGAATGTCTTGCCCTAGAAAACCAGCAAGATGTGCCTAGCTTTAGCAATCAATTTCAAGAAGGTCGACTAAAAACTAAGCTAGATTCTTTACTAGAAATGCGTGCCTTATTGCCACTTTGTCACTTACCGCATCAGATCTACCAAATAAATGTCTTAAATAAAGACAAAAAAACCACCGTCCGTATTAAACTTGAAGAATACGAAGACCTAGGTAGTCGCATTAGTTTGCAGCCGCTAAAAGGCTATGAAAAAGCAGTGGGTCGAGTCAGCCTACTACTAGAAAAATCTCTAGAATTAGCGCCAACGCAAAGCTCCATCTTAAATAGTGCACTTAAACTACAAGGGCGTAAAGCAAAAGACTATAGCTCTAAATTAGCGATAAAACTTGATCCAGAACTACGCTCCGACAAAGCCAGTAAAGTCATTTATCACGACTTACTTAAAGCAATAAAAATCAACGAAGCCGGTACTATTGCTGATACAGATACTGAATTTTTACATGATTACCGTGTTGCAGTCAGACGTACACGCGCCGGCTTAAGCCAAATAAAAAATGTATTTCCTGACCCAGTAGTCGCCAAACATGCTGGTTTTTTCGCTTGGCTTGGACAAATTACCGGTGCCACACGCGATTTAGATGTTTATCTGCTGAACTATAAACAGTATAAATCCGCATTACCTGAATCTTTACAAGATGATATAGCGCCTCTCTATGCCTTTCTTAAAGAAAAGCAAAAACAAGCGCAAAGTGAATTAGCCAGTCAGCTTAAAAGTCCAATCTACATAAAACAGCTGCTTGCATGGGAACAGTATTTAAAAGAGCCTTTACCTAAAAAAGGCTGTAGTAGTGCTGCGAATCTAACGATCAAAGAATTAGCTGACCAACGCATTTGGAAAGTATATAAACGCCTGATTAAAGAAGCTGAAGAAATTACCGAATACTCCCCCGCAGAATCTTTACATGACCTCAGAAAAACTTGTAAAAAGTTACGTTATTTAATGGAATTTTTCCAAAGCCTTTACCCCGTTGATGAAATTAAAGCGCTGATTAAAGCCTTAAAAGGATTTCAATCAGTATTAGGTGATTTCCAGGACTATGAAGTACAAGAAAACAGCTTAAAGAAATTTAGCGAAGAAATGATGGCCAATAAAGTCGAATCTAATACTTTCTTAGCCATGGGTGTTTTAGTGCAATACTTAGACACCATGCGTAATGCAGCTCGTCATGATTTCACCAAGCAGTATGCACTTTTTAAGCAAGAGCAAAATAAAATTGCCTTTAAAACTTTATTCGCACCTCAAGCCGAGGTAAAAAAATCATGAAAATCATTGCAACATATAATATTAAAGGCGGCGTAGGCAAAACTTCAACCGCGGTCAACTTAGCTTATCTTGCCGCGCAAAGTGGCTATCGAACACTAGTCTGGGATTTAGACCCACAAGGTGCAAGTAGTTATTATTTTAGAGTAAAGCCTAAAATAAAAGGCGGTAGCAAAGAACTTATTGCAGGTGAGCGTGAGTTAGATGGCCTCATTAAAGCTACTGATTTTGAAAATCTTGATTTACTACCCGCTGATTTTTCCTTTAGAAATTTAGACTTAGTCCTTGATGCGCGTAAAAAACCCACTCAGCGACTTAAAAAATTACTGCACCCACTCAGTGATTCTTACGATTTTGTTTTTCTCGATTGTCCGCCTAATATTTCCCTTTTATCGGAAGCTATTTTTGAAACATCGAACATCTTATTATCGCCGATTATTCCAACGACTTTATCGCTACGCACTTTAGAGCAATTAAAGAAGTTTATAAAAGAAAGTAAGCTCAAGGATTTGCAGGTAATTCCTTTTTTCTCTATGGCTGATCGCCGTAAAAATATGCATAAAGAGATTATGGCAACATTTTCGGAAAAACACCCTGACATACTACAAACCGCCATCCCCTATGCTAGCGATATTGAACGTATGGGCTTAGAACGCATGCCTTTAGGTGGCTATACTAATAAAAGCCGATCTACCGAAGCCTATCAAACACTGTGGCAAGAAATATTGGATGCTATCAAATAAGCATTTACTATAAAAGCCCGTATAAGCAGTTGGGCGGACTTTAGTCCGCCATTGCTAACAAACGGACTGAAGTCCTCCCTACAAGCATGATTAACACCCGCCTTAAAGTGGAATCCCCAAAAACCTCTCTAGGAAAGCACCATTGAGCATTCAATTAGCAAAAAGTCAGAGTAACAATCTGTGCTTTCTTATTGTTGAAGTCGGTACACAAATAGCCAATTTGCAAAATTATATTGCCAATGCGGGCGCAAGTGCTATTAACGGTAGTTTCGATCGCATCGGCTATATTCATAATCTAAAAATACGTCTGCATAATGACAGTTATCAACAACGCCTTAAAGCAGGTGACAATGAAAGTGCGGCTGTTGGCTTTCGTGCGATTAATAGCATCGCTAACAACCTAGAGCGTATTGCCGAGCTATGCCTAGACTGTACCCATCATGTGACCGATTTGCTCGGTAATGATTATGAATTTGGTAATGAATACGAAAAATTACTTGACCGCGTCGCTTTAGGAATTAGCCTAATCGAGCGCGCCAATCAAGATAACAACACGCAGCAAGCACTTAAGATTGCAGATATTCAACAAAAATTGAGTAGTCACTGCGAACAACTCATTAACCAATACAGCAAAGCACTTAAAACAAAAAAACATACCGATGATCTTATTGCTGCCCTCTTTGTATTAAAAAGCATTAAATCTATGGGTGATGCTTTATTAAAAATTTGTAATGCAACTTTATCGAGATATATAGGGCAAACCATTAACGTAGATCGCTACCATTCCCTATCTCGCTGCGTTGATCATTTGCAAAAAAATGGTTCCAGCAAAAACTTAGTCTTAGATACCATAGCCGAAACCCGTTCTGGCAGTGCTATTTCAGGTGTCAGTGAAGCTAATAAAGAAGATATTATTGCCATTTTCAAAGAAGGTAAAAAACAAAAGCTCAAAGAAGAATGTCAAAGCGTTGAACGCTGGCATGAGATCTACCCCGGCATTGCACCCAGAATATTGTCTTACCAGAAAAAAGGACAGTCAGCCGCCCTATTGATCGAGCATTTAGCCGGAAACACCTTTGAAAATATACTATTACAAGGCTCTGACAAATTACAAAAGAAATCATTAAAACAGCTAAGCCTTAAGCTCTCTGATATTTGGCAAAAAACCAAAAATAAAAAGACTGTCAATGCTCAGTATATGCAGCAATTACAAAAGCGCATGTCGGATGTTTATGCAATTCACCCCAGCTTTCAACAACAGCACTCGCATATTGCAGGCATTAATATCCCTTCATTTTCTGAGTTACTACAACAAGCACATAAGCTAGAGAAAACACTGTCTGCGCCTTTTTCGGTCTATATACACGGCGACTTTAATACCGATAATATTATTTACGACCCACAACAGAATAAAATTAACTTTATCGACTTGCATCGCTCTGGCTATATGGATTATGTGCAGGATATTTCCGTATTTATGGTCTCGAATTATCGCTTAAAAGCGCTCAATCAAACGCATAGGCAACGCGTGTTACAAGTTAATCTTGCGATCTACCAATTTGCCGCCGAATTTGCACAGCAACATAAAGATGATACTTTTGAACTTCGACTAGCTTTAGGATTAGCACGCTCTTTAGCCAGCTCTACTCGTTTCACCTTGGATAAAACTTTGGCTAAAGCTATGTTTTATCGTTCCCGATTATTAATAGAACAAGTACTCAATTTAAGTACTAAACACAGAGCGGATTACCGCGTCCCCATTAAGGAGATTTTTGTTGGATAATTTTAAAATAGGCGTTGTCGGCTTACCCGGCAAATGGTCCACTGAAACATTAGCAGATGCAATCGAGACGAAAACAGGTTTTCGTTTAGTCATTGATATGGATAATGTTTCTTTAGACTTAGAAACTAATACGCTTAATTACCAAGAACATAATTTATGTGAATTAGATGCCATTATTATTAAAAAAATAGGCGGCCAATATTCACCTAATAGTTTAGATCGTTTAGAGTTATTACGTATTGCAGAAAATGCAGGGGTTAAAGTTTTTAGCAACCCTGAAAAAATATTACGCTTAATTAACCGCCTGAGCTGTACGGTGACTTTACGTAATGCAGGTATTCCCATGCCTAAAACCATAATTACCGAAGATATCGCAACCGCCATTGAAACAGTTGAATTATATGGTGAAGCTATTTTCAAACCGCTCTATTCAACTAAAGCGCGCGGCATGTGCGTCATTAGCAAAAAAGATGGTAAAGCTAAAGTACGCAAAGCAGTCGAAGCCTTTAAAGTGGATAACGAAATGATGTATCTCCAGCAAAAAGTTGCATTAGGTGGGCGAGATATGGGCTTAATGTTTCTCGATGGCCGCTATTTAGGCGCTTATGCCCGAGTCGGTAAAAAAGACGCATGGAATACCACGATTAATAGTGGTGGAAGCTATGCATCAGCTGAACCATCGGATGAAATTATTGCCATGGCGACGAAAGCGCAAGACTTATTTGGCATGACTTACACCACGGTGGATGTCGCAGAAACTGAAAACGCTGCCATTGTCTTTGAAGTCTCTGCCTTTGGTGGCTTTCGAGGCGGAAAAGAAGGTTTAAACCTAGATGTTGCAACACTTTATGTCGAGCATGTTCTAGTAACATTAAATAGCGCTAAGCCGACTTTAGTAGAGCCAACAATACTAGCCAAAAATATGCTAATGAATGCATAAACACCTAAAAACGGTAGGGGGACTTTAGTCCGCCATTGCTAAAAAGCGCATTAAAATCTCACTGGGTTTGTAAATTCGAATCTACTTTTTGTTCACATAATTTTGAACGACTACTTAACAAAACCAATAAACACGTGATTACATCGAACATCTCATTACAAGCTATCAGTGCTGAATTAATACAAAACTATACTCTATTGGAACGAGCATTATTTCTCCAATGTGGCGACTGTGTTATTCAATTGCAAACCAACTCCTCCCCTTTGCTTGATGAACTCGCACACTACTTCCGACATATTAGCATTGCCCCGACCGCAGCAGATATGGCCATCATTGCCATTGACTGCCCAGACCCAGTTTTAGCTTACCCATTTCAGGATTGGCCGCGGGAAGCTGGTAAAAAAGGCAGAAAAGATGTTTTTTACGATACTGAAGGTGGTCGCTTAATTCGTAAATTTCGCACCGGCATGGTATTTTTGCAAAGTGAAACTCACAGAATTGCAGCTGGGCCTTGTTTAGCAAACCCTAACCAAGTAATTAACTTTATTAATAATCAACACATGAATTGGCTACAGCAACATAATTGGTTGATTTGTCATGCAGCTGCTGTTGTTTATAACAATAAGTCCTACGCTATCGCTGCTTTTTCAGGCGGGGGTAAATCTACTTTCATGCTACGCTTAATGGATAATGATAATATCAATTTCTTAAGTAATGACCGTTTATTTATTCGTGATGAAAATGGTGTAGAAGCCGAAGGTATTGCTAAATTACCCCGCATTAACCCTGGCACTATTGTGACTAACCCACGCCTACAAGGATTAATACCTGAAAAGAGCCGCGAACAATTACTTGAATTACCGCAGCAACAACTTTGGGATTTAGAGCAAAAATACGATGTCGATATTGAAAGTATTTATGGTGAGGACCGTATTGCTGGGGCTAAGCCTTTAGAGGCTTTTATAATATTAAATTGGCAGCATGGCAGTGAAGAAGATTGCCAAGTCACCAAGGTTGATCTCAATAAACGACGAGATTTATTAGCTCCAATTATGAAATCTTCAGGGCCTTTTTACCAAGATAAAAATGGACATTTTTTAACTAGAAATGCGGCATTAAACGAACAAAATTACCTAAGCATTTTATCTAAAGTCAGTGTTTATGAGGTCAGTGGTAAAGTTGACTTTGCAGCACTGCAATCCTATTTTCAGCAAAAAATTAGCGCAGAGGCAGAATAATGAGCAGGCAATTACTGGTATTACGACATGGTAAATCTGATTGGAATATTGATGCCAGTGACCTTGGGCGACCGCTTAAAAATCGCGGCAAACGCGATGCTCAGCGCATGGGAGCTTGGTTACAACAACAAAACTTAGTCCCAGATTTTATTATTAGCTCTCCCGCAGAACGAACCAAGAACACAGCAGAAAAACTTGCTAAAGCAACAGGCTTAACCGCTAAGCATGTGCACTATGATGCTCGTATTTATGAAGCAGGATTAACTGATTTAAAAAATGTACTGAGTGATTGCCCAGAATCCGCAGCACGCGTTTTATTAATTGGTCATAACCCCAGTTTAGAAAGCTTAATCGAAAACTTACATCAGGGTGAATTACAAAAATCTGAAGATAGTAAGCTCTTACCCACGGCCACCTTAGCTATTTTAACCATGCCTGAACATTGGGGCTTGTTAAATGAGGGCTGTGCCACCGTTGAGTCAATCACCCGCCCAGCTACACTACCGAAAAAATTTATTTTTAATGGCTTAGCAGGGCTAGAACAACGTAAAAGACCCACTTATTACTATTCTCAATCTGCCGCAATTCCTTATCGCATTGCAAAAGGCGAACTACAGATTTTAATCATTTCCTCTAGCGGCAATAATCATTGGGGTATCCCTAAAGGCATTATTGAACCTGGTTATACTGCACCCGCATCAGCGGCTATTGAGGCTTGGGAAGAGGCTGGTGTTCGCGGTATTATCAGTGAACACATGATTGGTCACTATTTACATGAAAAATGGGGTGGAACATGCACTGTGCAGGTTTATCCTATGGCTGTAACGGAAGTAGTTGATGATCATGAGTGGGAAGAAAATCACCGCAGTCGTCAATGGTTATCTGTCAAAAAAGCCAGCTCAGTAGTTAAACAAAAATCGCTACAAATTATGTTTGCAACACTAGCTGAAAATCTAAGCAGCAAAAAAGCATAATGGCAAAAGTAATTGCGGCTTTAATTAGGCATGGTGACTATCAGCAATTAACCGATACACCCAGTGCGCACCAACCTTTTCCTTTAACGAAAAAAGGGATTGCTCAAGCCAATGCGCTTGCTGGCTTAATAGAAGAACAATGCACACAGCTTAATTGCCAAGTTAATCCTGTCATTGCTTCATCAAGACTATTACGTGCTTGGCAGACAGCAAATACCCTAGCCCAAAGCTTAAATGGCGCAAAATATTCGGTACAAGAATATACTGATTTAGCAGAGCGTGGTGTGGGTAGTGCGGCTAATTTATCAATTCAACAGATTACTGATATAGCTCAACAAGACCCTCGCTATTCAAATTTACCTAAAGGCTGGAAATCCGATAGTCATTTTTGCTTGCCGTTTCAAGGAGCCGAATCTTTACTCGATGCAGGTCAGCGCGTAGCTAATTTATTGCAAATAGAAATGCAGGTATTGCAACAACAAAACCAGGCTAATCAAATCAAAATATTTGTCGGTCATGGTGCTGCTTTTCGCCATGCCGCCTATCATTTAGGTGTATTGAAGTATGAGCAAATTGCGCAATTGAGCATGTTTCATTGCCAACCCATTTTTATTGAATATCAAGCAGAAAATAGCTGGAAGCATATCGCAGGTGCTTGGAAAGTTAGAAGTACCCACAGTCAATTTACGGATTAAAACTTATGTTTAATACACTTAAATTACCCTCGTACAAAGGCCAAAAATGGATTAGCACCCTGCTTCCTAAAAAAACCCAAAACTGGCCCTTAGGCAAAGTGCATTCATCAGGAAAAGATCTTAGTAGCCCCCTCGGACTGGTTGAACAATTGCAGCAAACCCTGCACGAAAACCCATGGATATGGCCTAAATCGCCCATCTTTTTCTTTTCTGATTTACATGCGGACGCTGACGCCTTTATTGCCTCCCTTATTGCCTCTGGCGGTATCAAAAAGACTGGCGCTTATGATCGGCAATTTAAGTTAACTCATGCAGGCCGTAAAGCTCATTTCGTTATTGGCGGTGACTGTTTCGATAAAGGACCGAGTAATTTAAGGCTACTGCGCTGCATCCGTTTATTAATCGATAGCGGCGCTAAAGTTCATATCCTCGCTGGTAATCATGATATTCGTGTGAAATTAGGCATACATGCGGTTAACTTAAATAAAGACCCGAGAAGCGAACATTTCTTTATTCGTATGGGCGCTAAAGCAATTCCATTCTTAAAAGAAATTCAGCAAGAATATTTACAAGGTAAACACGCTCTAAAACATATCCCCAATGAACAGGAATGCCGTAAACGCTTATTCCCATCGGAAGACTGGTTTGATACCTTTCCTAAAGAGGCAAAAGGTATTTTGTCAGAAAAAATCATTAAAAAGGAAATAAAACGTTTACGTGAAAAAATTAATGAATTTGAACAAGACCTGCATAAAGCAGACTTAGATTTACGCATTGCTTATGCAGCAGCGATAAAATGGCAAGAGTTGTTTTTAGATAAAGAAGGTGAGTTTCATTGGTATTTTAAGAAAATGCGCTTAGCCCTACACAAAGGCTCATTTTTATATGTACATGCAGGTATAGACGACCATATTGCCCATATGATTTGTGAAAAAGGAGTTAAACACCTTAACCAACAATTCAAAAAGCACTTACATGATGAAATTTTCGATTTTTACTACGGCCCTTTAGCCAATACCATACGCACTAAATATCGCGATATTGATATGCCAATGACTAAACAAGGCAATAAAATGTTACGTGAAAAAGGCATTTATGCCATTGTTCATGGCCATAAAAACCTACGTTATGGGCAACGTATTATGTTACGTAAAGGTATGGTCAATTTTGAGTGTGATGCCTCGGTTGATCGACATACCCGTAAGAAAGAACATATCGGTACACAGCAGGGTTACGGCGCTGCCGTCACTATTTTTCAACCGCAAGGTCGCGTACTAGGCATTAGTACCGATTACCCTTATATTAAACTTTTTCAAGCTCCCCTTACTAAGTCATGAAACAAGAAAAGAAAAGTTTTCGACACGAATCCTTACAAGATGCCAAAAGCATAGAAAAAATTCTCGCCGCCATTAGTGAAAGTTTAGGTAAAGGTAAACTGAAATTCAGCGATGAAGAAGATGAGATTACCTTTCAACCTGAAGGTTTGATGAAACTAAAGTTAAGTGCCGCCCAAGATGGGAATGAACAGCGCTTTAATATCAAAGTCAGCTGGCAACTAGATAGTGATGAATTAAAAAATAAAACAATAAAGGTGAATCGTTAATATTTTTCATTAAAAAAACAACGATATAAAAACTTTTTTCATTTCCACCCTCCTCTAAATATCTAATAAACTAAAAACTGCTGAACCACGGCTTATAGGTTTTCACTAACATGAATTACAGTCTCGATATTTTGAGGCTTTCGTCTCGAAAATGATTCACCACATACCTCAATTCACCGTTTCTACAGCTATACTCGCAACATAAAAAAAGAATATTCAATCATTGATTGTTCAGCTACAGCACACTCCAGCTTCTGATTGTTTTCTAACTAGGCACGCCAATTGGGGCTGAAAGTACTCAATAAAACCACTAAAAAGAGCAAAACATACTCTGTAAGTCATTGATTTATTTTTTTTCAAAATACAGCTCTTGAACGAATTCCAGAATACCTTCACAGTCTCCAGCACGCGCTACTTTTAAAATTAAAGCAGCCCAGTATGAATGGTTTAAGGGGTTTTACCTGCTCCTATCATGGCAAGCTTATTAAGAGACTTGGCTATTGCATCAAGGCGACCATCCTGCCCCTGCAAATTGACTCTTCCAGCAATAAAATGAGGATCCGTATAAGTAATATTTACTTGTCCGTGCTCGCCTTTCCAGACTAAAAATTTGAGTGGCAAGTCGATACCCATTCGTGGATCAGCTTGCATTAATAGCGTCCCTACATTTGGATTGCCAAAGACGATAAGCACAGGGAATGAATTTCTGTTTTTTCCGTAATCCAATACCAGAGGAATACGGACTGCTGGGTTAACAGAAATAGCATCCTGTAGAGCTTGAACGGTATCTTCTACCGATAGTAAGCTTTCAACTGATACTAGCCCATGCTCTTTCTCAGGGCTTGTATTAAATTGCTCAATTAGCTTATCCGTCATTCTCAATACAAAGTCTCTGATACTGACTTCATGGCGATCTATCAAGTAACCTAAGGTGTTGACTGACAGGTTGATAGAGCCATTACTACTTTCAAATACTTGAAACTTCAAGGGCAGATCGAGACCTATAGTTTCGCTTTTTCGAAGTAGCTTTTTTTCTAGAAATTTTGGGAGTCTAGCAAAAATCACTTGATTTGGAGCGAGCTCAAGACCAACGCTTGTTGCTGCTGCAGAATGATTCACAGTTAACGCAATAATAAACCCCTGCTGTTCAAGTTCATATTTTAATTCATCGACAACGCTGGAAACATCGCTAGCATTTTCCAAAATGATCGTTTCCATCCCCTGTCCAGGTGTAGTGTTGATATCAGCAGCAACAGAAAAGGATAACAGGGTTGCTACCATAATGGATATGATGGGTAATAAATAGGGTCGAAAAAACATACTAAATCTCCTTGCATTAAATTAAACTAAAAGTGGGTTATGTGCCCACCTAAATCAATGGTTTTATAAACTTTTTAGATATTCTACGATAACCTCCTGTTCTTTATTTTTCAATTTCGTACTTGGGTAAGTTTATTCCTAGGTACCCATGATGAATCGTGCCGGTTCCATTCGATTCCGAGCACCGCATGTATTTCCCCTTCTTCGATTGAAAAACTAAGACCGTCAAGAATCTTTTTGTGTCTTGCCGTGTAATCGGCATGGCGTATTTCCAATAGGGGCTATGCTTAATGATTTAGCCACTGCATAGCATTAGGACTGTTGTTTTAAATCTGTTTTAGCAGTGCTTTCTGAACTGGTCAATAATCGCTCTTTGCCGCATATTCCTTTGACTCTGGCCATCTCATCCATTTTCCTGAATATTGGTCCAATGATTGATTGCTCTATACCGGTAAAATACAAGCGGCCGGCATTTACAACTACGAATACTGAACTAAAGTGATGCAGTAACGCAGCAAAAATGGGGTTAAGAAAGCCGAAAGTTGCTAATGCCAGACCGATACTATTAAAACCAACGGCCCATAGGTAATTCTGTCGGATAATACCGCCCATTTTATGACTAAGCTGCAAGATAGTGACCAGATCCTGAGCGTCGTTTCCAAGAATGACTACATCCGCAGATGTAATTGCCAAATTGACATTCTTGTGGCCGCCGATGGCGATGCCGACATTAGCGGCAGCTAAGGCAGGCGCATCATTGACCCCATCTCCGACCATCGCAGTTTTACCGGAGGCTTGGAACTTTTTAACTAGCTCAGTTTTATCTTCCGGTTTGCAATTGAAATAGTATTCATCAGCATTAATATAGTCGGCCACCCGTTTCGCTTCTTGCTCTTCATTGTCCCCAGTAGCTAAGATCACTTTTTCGATACCGCAAGCGCGAATAGTATCGGCTAAGCCCTGCATTTCCGATAGCATAATGTCGCGAATGACAATAACGCCTTTGACTTCACTGTCTACCGCTATCCAGATGGCTCGGCCAACATAGTCGACAACGGGGATCTCAATATTTTGAGAACTCAGCGTTTCGACACTACCCATCAGAATATCTTGCTGATCAATACGGGCTTTTATACCTCGACCTGGCAAATCTTCAGCCTGTTTGACCGAAAGGAATTGAGTCACACCCTGCTTTTTTGCAAAGTTGATAATAGAACGTGCAATCGGATGATCAAAGCGGGATTCAACCGAAGCGGCTAATTCTAATAATTGCTGTTTTGGCATACCCATTTCAATTACTTGGCTGACTTCAGGTTCTGCCATGGTTACCGTTCCGGTTTTATCCAGAATCAGGGTTTTGATGTCTTGCATACTTTCCAGCGGTTCGCCGCCGCGAGCTAAAATATTAGCTCGCGCCAAGCGTCCGATATTGGCGGCAAAAGCTGTTGGTGTTGCCAATGCCCAGGCACAGGGACAGACAACGGCCAACGCTGTCGCCATCAAATGTAGGCTGCCGGTCATAAACAACAGTAAAAATGAATAAGCTGTGACTGAAAGTAATAAAATTTGTACCGTCGTGTCGGCACGCTGTTGCATATCAGATTTATTCAGCAGACTGTTCTCGATTTCTTTAGTAATCACGGAAATAAAGGAATCATCGCCATTTTTTTCTGCTCTGACTTGCAGCGGCCCAGTCAGGTTCAACGTTCCGGATGTCACGGTTGCGCCGGCTTCCTTATAAACCGGAAAAGGTTCGCCGGTAATGGTAGATTCATCAATAGAGGTTGCGCCTTCGATGATGATTCCATCGATTGGCACCATTGCACCTTTAGGAACCAGCACCACATCGTCTTTCTGAATTTGCTTGATGGGCATCTCCTCGATGTCGTTACCCCTCAGTACTTTTGCGGTTCTTTTTCCCTCTTGAATCAGACTTTCTATTTTTTCCCGATTTTTTCTGATAATCGTAAATGAGACATATAAACCTAGGCCGATAAACCAAGCCACCATTGCACCGCTTAGCGGTTCACCGTCAATTAACGTGACAGTCATCACTAATACAATCAATAGTTCTGCTGAAACTTTGTGCATCAGCAGGATGGTTTTTAACAAAGCTTCTAGGTAGATCAACAGGCAAAACAGATAAAAAGGCAAGCCCAACCAATAAAGAGTCGGAATGTCATAAAATGCATCCAAACCAAAACAGACGACCGGAATGGCGGCTGCAATAACACGCAGCAGCATAATGTCTTTATAAGGACTGATTTTCAGAAGTTCGGCATCAATTTTGTCAAAATAAGCTTTGTAGTCTTTTTTTTGCATAATTTTCCCTTTTATCTTTAGTTGATTTATTGATTCAATGCGTGTTTTCTACGTACTCACCCGCTCACGAGTCCCCCAATAGCGAAACCCTAGCACCACTGACAACAAAATAATAACCGTAGCGATTACCCAGCTTATCGTTGCGCTAGGGTGTTGGCTAAAGGTTGCTAGTTGATAAAACAGTGTTGCTGTCAAATAGGCGATCCCTGTTGCCCATACAGACATAAAAGCGGTCCAGCCAAAGCTGGATTCTTTAAAGGCCGTCGAAGTGGTGGCAATACAAGGAAAATAAAGCAAGACAAATAACAAGTAGGCATAAGCCCCTATTTGTCCATGAAAATTATCATGCAAGGCGCTAAAAAAAGGACTTTTTGATTGATCCTTTGTTGCAGCAGTATTGATGCCGAGCATCTTGTTAATTCCCATGGGAATAGTCATAAACGAGTGTTTAATCGCAGCCCAAAACTCAAAGTTTTTTTCTGTGATTTGACCAGTGTGATTTGATTCAGCATAAATGGTTTTTAAGGTACTAATAACCACCACTTTATGCAAAATACCTGTAAAAATTGCCACGGTTGCCGGCCAGTTTTCCTGGTCTATTCCCATCGGTTTTAATAAGGGTGTAACCGTGCGCCCAGCTGCACTCAATACTGAGTTTTCAATATTGTGTTCTTTAAATGAGCCATCCGTTCCCAGACTACTCAATATATGTAGAATGAACACCATCGTGATGATGATTTTTCCTACTCTGATAATAAAAGACTTAACGCGCGTCCAAGTATTTAGCCAGACATTTTTTAGCTTCGGAATATGGTAACTGGGGATTTCCATCACCACCAGCGAGAATTCTTCTCTGAGAAATGTATGCTTCAACAACATGGCGGTAAAAAAAGCAGCGCCTACACCAATCATATAAAGACTAAAAACCACCAGCCCACCATTTTCCGGAAAAAACGCCGCAGCAAATAAAGTAAAAACTGCTAAGCGTGCCCCACAAGTCATAAACGGATTTAACAGAATATTTAATAGACGATCACGTGGGAGCTCCAGTGTCCGTGTTGCCATCATCGCAGGTACATTACAACCAAAGCCCAGTATTAATGGCACAAACGCTTTACCGGGCAAGCCCAATACACCCATAAAGCGATCCATGGCAAACGTCGCACGCGCCATATAGCCAGATTCTTCTAATATTGAAATAAACAGATATAAAAACCCCAGAATCGGCACAAAAGCCAGTACTTCACGAATACCATTACCTATTCCACCAGAAAGTAAGGTAATCAGCCATTGTGGGCTATTCATCAAGCTTAATAAATAATCCGTACCATCAACAAAAACAGCTTGGGCAAAATCTTTAAAGAAAGGTTTAAAGGCCCGACCTAACTTGATGGTAAAGGTAAACATCAAATACATGACACCGAAGAAGATAGGGATACTTAAAAAGCGATTTAAGATAACCTTGTCTATACTATCAGATAGCTTTTTTCCAACGTCTGATTTCTGTTCCAGTGTATCCCGAGTCAATGTATTGATAAAACTATAGCGACTATCGACGATTAAAATATCGGCCTCTTCCCCAGTATTGGCTTCAATCGCTTGATAACAATCATTCGCTGCCTGCTGCAAGGTTTCATCAACCAGACTTATGGCAAAGCCATCTTTTTCCAATAACTTGACTGCAATCCATTCTGGGTTGATGGACTTATCATTTAATTGTTGGGTAATTAATGGTGTTAATTGATTGATTGCAAAGTCAATTTCTTCCGGATATTTAAATGGAATAGAAGAGAGTGCCTTCGCTTCTACCAATTGATTGATCGTTGATTTCAGTGCATTTAAATCTTTTTTTTGCGTTGCAACCAAGGATACTAATGGACACATGAGGCGGCGAGCTATTTCGTCGCTATCAATTTTAATATCCCGACCCGTTGCATCATCCATATTATTAAGCACTACAACCATCGGGATACGCATTTCTAGCAATTGCATGGTGAGGTAAAGATTGTGCTCAAGATGTGTGGTATCAATAATATTGATAATCAAGTCAGCCTTTTGCGAGAGTATAAAATCTCTTGCGACTTTTTCATCTAGCGAAGTTGAGTGATCATTGACATCAAGGCTATAAATGCCGGGTAAATCAACAACCTTGATAGTTTTATTATCATAAGCATACTGTCCGGTTTTCTGCTCTACTGTGACCCCAGCCCAATTGCCGACATGTTGCCTAGAACCTGTTAAGCCGTTAAATAGCGTGGTTTTACCGCAATTAGGATTACCAATAACTGCAAGCGTTATTTCTTCTTTGGATAAGTTGTTTTCTTGAATTACTTCCTTACGATCTACACGCTCAATTGTTATTGCTGCCACTTCATTTTGGCGTAAACTAAGGTCAGTTCCACGAATTCTGATTTCAACAGGATCACCTAGAGGGGCAATACGAATAATGGTAAATTCTGTTCCAGGTGTCAGACCCATCGCTAACATTTTTTGCCGATATGGCAAAAAACTTTTATCAAATCCCACGACACGCGCGGTGTCACCAATATTAAGCTCTTTTAAACTAATTTTCATTTAGACATCTCCTTCGCCTTGAATTTACAATCTTGTGTATTTCTCAGTTGCCTGACTGATATTGGTAAGCATTATCCGTCATAATCTTTACCTGGCATGCTTATGATTATGCTCATGAGGTTCAACGGGTTTACTTACCAGGGTTCCTTGCAGGTAATCCTCAACGGCCTTATCAGGATCAGTTTCCGAAATGACTAAAGGTTTAATGCCTCTATTTTCAAGACGACTCACTAATCCTGTCCCCATACCACCCGCAATTAAAACCTGCACATCGTCTAATGGAGAAGGGTCATGAGGTGAACTGTCATGAAAGGATTGTTCTTTGGGTAATTCTAATAATGTTTTGTTTGAAATCGTTCCGTTTTCTATTTTATAGATCCAGAACTTTCTACACCGACCTGTATGGTCGGTAATTTCTTTTCGATTTTGGCTGGCTACTGCAATTTTCATTTTTTAATTCCTTGCTAAATTACCGAGGATAAAAAGCTCATACAACTGTGAGTTGTTTAACGTCAGGGAAATATAAGCGCTCATAACGTAAAAATTATCATTATGTATATTAATGAGTTATATTCTAGCTCCTGATATTTTTCACTAGAAAAAGTTAACTTAGCTTTAGAATATAATAAAACGCTTAACATGTGCAATTTATTTTGTTACTGTCTCTAGTAAAGACAATCTGTCGCTAACTATTTATACTCGTTTTAGTGGCTATAGAAAGCCGGTATAAGGAGAGAAAATGCTTAATGAAAGCACCGTATTAACAGTCGACAAGCTGCAAATAGCGTATGAAGGAGGGCAGATTATCAGCGACCTGTCTTTTACTGTTAAGAAAGGAGAGATTCTGATTATTCTAGGGCCGAATGGTGCAGGAAAAACCACTTTACTTAGAGCATTACAGGGGTTGCTACCTTACCAAGGTTCAGTGTCATGGAATGCTCAGAAAATCAGTTATCTGCCTCCGCAAGAGTTTCTACAGCGACATAACCTTCCGCCATTAACAGTTAAAGAGTTCTATTCCTTTAAAACCTCAGATTTCAATAGTATCAAGTCGATGATAACAGGAATTGGACTTGATGAAAATATTTTAAGTCATCAGTTCGGCGAACTTTCAACTGGGCAGTTTCAACGCATGTTGATTGGCTGGGCGTTACTTGATAATCCAGATGTATTGATTCTGGATGAACCGACTTCAGGCATTGATATTGGGGGTGAAGAAACTATTTATAGTTTGCTACATAAATTCTGGGAAAATCAGAATTTGACCATTATACTCGTTACCCATGACCTGAATATTGTTTGGGAATACGCAACTCAGGTTATCTGTTTGAACAAGCAACAAATGTGTATGGGTAAACCGGACGAGGTATTAACGCCTGAACAATTGAAAAAGCTTTACGGTACTGGTATAAAGTTTTACAAACATCAGCACAGGTGAAAGTCATGAGCACAGAAATTTTACTTGCATTGATCTTAAGCGGAACGGTTGGAGCCATTGCCGGTTATTTAGGGTCTTTGATGCTGTCTAAACGGATGGCATTGATGGGCGGAGCATTGGGTCATCTAACTTTGCCGGGAGTTGCTTTGGCACTATTGTATGATTTTGATGTGTCACTCGGTGCTACTTTGTTTCTGGCTTTTGGTGTCTTGCTTATATGGCTATTAGAACTAAAAACCCGCTTACACTTAGAGGCACTAACGGCAGTGGTTTTTTCTTCTTCTCTGGCGACAGCTTTTCTTTTCCTGCCTAAAGAAGAAATTGATATTGCTTTACTGGGTGATGTATCCCAGATAATGCCAATGACTGTTCTAGTCACAGTCATTATTTCAATACTATTGTTTTTCACGGTAAAAAAGATTTATTCCAGCATGGTACTCGCTAGTATATCCAGTGATTTAGCACAAACAAGTGGGAGTAACCTTAAACTCAATAATGCTTTATATTTGATTTGCATCGCAGTAACCGTCGCATTGGGGGTGCGTATCGTCGGAGGATTGATGACTGCTGCACTATTAGCCATACCCGCCTGTACAGCCAGGAATATCAGTAATAATTTAGCGCAATACACAATTATCAGTACTATTTCAGGAAGTCTTGCCTGTATTCTAGGTGTTATCGCTTATGCTATTTTAGATATTCCAGCCGGCCCGTTAATTATTATTACCAGTGCGTTATTATTTTTGATTTCAGTTTTTATACAGCAGAAAAAATGATCGTTTAGCTAAGTATAAATCCATGGAGAAAATAAATGGCTAAAATTGCACCGTTTGAAGACTTTAGCGAAGAATACGATGACTGGTTTATAAGAAATAATGACCAGTATGTAGCAGAACTCAGAGCCCTAAGTTGTTTTATTCCTACTAACAGTAACGGCTTGGAAGTTGGGGTTGGGTCAGGTAAGTTCGCTATTCCTTTGGGGGTTAAAACTGGCGTTGAACCTTCACAGAAAATGGCGGATAAAGCGAGAAAATTAGGCATTAATGTACTTCTAGGTGTTGCTGAGGATTTACCTATTGCGAGTAGTACCTTTGGTTTTGTGTTAATGGTGACCACAATATGTTTTGTTGATGATCTTAAAAAATCCTTTCAAGAAGCATTCCGCGTATTAAAAAAAGATGGTTTTATTGTTATTGGGTTTATTGATAAAGACAGTGAATTAGGCAAAATCTATAGAGCAAACAAAGACAAAAGTCGTTTTTACAATATTGCTGAATTTTTCTCTACTGAGGAAGTTTTAGCTTGTTTAAGTGAGGCTGGGTTTGTAAGCTTTGATACTCGGCAAACTATCTTTTCTGGGAATGAGACTCATCGTCTTGAAAGTGGTTTTGGAACAGGGTCTTTTGTGGTTATAAAAGGACTAAAGACCAACAACACAAGTGAAAACGATAGTTAGGTTTAGGTAAGAATATAATTTGCAGACAACGAAAGGAAAAAAACATGGCAAATGAAGGTTATCATGAACCAATTGACGAACTCTCAGATGAAACGAGAGATATGCATCGGGCGATTACATCATTGATGGAAGAGTTGGAAGCTGTGGATTGGTACAACCAAAGGGTAGACGCCTGCAAAGATAAAGAGTTAAAGGCTATTCTTGCTCATAACAGAGATGAAGAAAAAGAACATGCAGCAATGGTTCTTGAATGGATTCGTCGTAAAGATACGGCTTTTAGTAAGGAGCTAAAAGATTATCTTTTTACTGAAAAAATAATTGCACATGAGTGAAAAATCATATGAAAACCTATCTTGACTGCTACCCTTGTTTACTTCGACAGGCATTGAGTGCCGCACGTCGCTCTGGTGCTTCTGATAATCAGCAACACATTATATTGCTTAAGACGATGGAAGAACTAAGTGTTTTTCCTACCAGCTCAACCCCACCGCAATTAGCCTATCGAATTCATCAATGTGTCCAACAGCTGACTAGCAATCTTGACCCCTATAGAAATGACAAGGATCAATCAACTCAACAGGCACTGGCACTCTACCCAGAATTGAAGAAAAAAGTCGGCGCTGCATCAGATCCACTTGAAATGGCCGTACGTATTGCTATTGCAGGTAATATCATAGATCTTGGCGTTGCGGATAGTTATGATTTGGATGCAACATTGAAACGTGTTCTAACGCAAGACTTTGCCATTAACAATTTAGCCGAATTACGTAGCGCTTTAGCACAGAACCTGTCTGTTCTCTATATTGCAGACAATGCGGGTGAGACAGTATTTGATCGAGTGCTCATTGAAAGTCTTGTTTGTTCTGTCACTTATGTGGTTAAATCCGGACCGATCATAAATGACGCAACCTATGAAGATGCAGTTGCTGCCGGTATCGACCAGGTAGCAACTATCATTGACAATGGTTCAACTGCCCCTGGCACCCTATTTGAGAACTGTTCAGAGGCATTTCGTCAACGCTTTGACCAAGCAGACCTGATTATCGCCAAGGGTCAGGCTAACTATGAAAGCCTAAGTAATAGTTCTGCTCCCATATTCTTTCTGCTTCAGGCCAAATGCAATGTGATTGCTCGAGACTTAGGTATTGCCGAAGGAGATATTGTGTTGAAACAACAAGAAATATAACCAGCGCAGTATATAAGTCGAAAGCATTGTCCGTAGTCTTTAAAGTAAACAGTTACATTCTATAAGGCGTTAATTATGGCCACAAAAGTTGATGATTTACTCAGAAAAATTAAAGCTCTGGAACAAGAACTCATTGAAGAAATTCAAAATCAGCAAAGAGCCTTTGCTTACGAGATACAACAAAGACGTATTTTATTTGAAAAGCAAGTCATCCAGCAGCATAAAATTTATGCACAGCAGTTATTTGACTATCTGAGATCTTCTTCTCTCAAAAACATACTTAGCGCACCAGTTATCTGGGTCGTATTAATCCCTACTGTATTACTAGATATTAGCGTTACCCTGTATCAGGCGACCTGCTTTCCAATCTATGGTATTCCCAAAGTTAAACGTGCTGACTATATTGTTTTTGATCGGCAGTATTTAAACTACCTGAATATTATAGAAAAAATTAACTGTGCTTATTGTAGTTATTTTAACGGCATTATTGCCTATATACAGGAAGTAGCAGCTCGTACCGAACAATACTGGTGCCCTATCAAACATGCACGACATATTAGTACCTTACACAGTCGATACCAACATTTTCTGGATTATGGCGATGCTAAATTATACCGACAACACAAGGAAGAGGTTCGGATGCAGTTTGATGATATACAGCAAGAAAAATAACTTAAATAGCACACTAGCCAAACTTTTTATAGCTAAAGCTTTGCAAAAAGCAAGGAATCTTAGTATATTAAAATTTAGTAATATGTGGCTAGCCACATTCATTAGCCCCTTGTTCTCTCGCAAGCATATTAATTAGATGGAGCCTTCATGTTAAATACAAATCAGACTTCCGCATTTTATACATTAATTATCCTGATATTTTTCAGCTTCTCTATTCAATCTGCTTGGTCTAAGGTCAATGAGCCTCTAAAGCATGCATCAGCTAAAGAGTGTAAAACTTGTCATGAAGAGATTTACTCCCAATGGAAAGGCTCTATGCATGCAAACAGCACAGCACTGAAAGACCCCATTCACGGTAAATTTTATCAGGCGGTTATTGGTGATCCGACACAAGAAGGGATTACGCAAAAAGGTAAATATCCAGTTTGTTTACAATGCCATGCCCCTGCTGCCGCTAAAGATGGCAAAACTAACCTTACTGCTATGCAAGTTTATAAAGAAGGTATAAATTGCGTTGCCTGCCATACAATAAGTCGTTTTAAAGGGACTAAAACATCTGAAGGTAAACTGAGATTAGGAATGCAAGCATATGAATTTTCAGAATCATCATTACAAGGTCCTGGAACCAATAATACAGCTCCTGATTGGCAGCATCCAATATTTAAAAACACTTCAAACCCTGACGTTTTTAAGACTAACGCCGTTTGTATGGGTTGCCATGACCAGCGAAAAAATTCTAATAAAGTAGCACTCTGTCAAACAGGTGATGAAATCGCTACATCAGAAGGCTCAAATAACTGTTTAAGCTGCCACATGCCAGTTATTAATGGTAAAGCTGACCATAGTTTATTAGGTGGGCATTCAGCCAAAATGGTGAGTAAAGGCTTATTAATGACCATGGCTACTGTCAAGAAAAACAAAACACTTGAAGTGACTATTAAACTGGCCAACCAACTGCCTCATAACTTTCCAACTGGAGCCCCGTTTAGGAATGTTTATGTCAAATTGACAGGGTATGATAAACAAGGACAGGAAATTTGGAAAAGCAGTCAATCACACCCCGCTAAAGATGATAAGAAAGCAATGCTTATGTATAGCTTAGGAGATTCAGAAGGTAACCCTGCACCTCCTCCAAAAGCAACACAAGTATTAGGTGATACACGCCTAAAACCTCATGAAACTAGAAAATTGAATTATTCTTTACCTAGAGGAAAAATCATCAAACTAAGAGCAGTGGCCTATTACGACCTGCTATTACCAGCGATGAAAAAGAAATTCCCAAAACCCGAGGATAAAGATTTAATCACTTCTAAAATTATTGCTGTAAATGAAGTTTTTATTGATAAATAACGATTATGCCCTCGCCAAATCAAGCCTTTAACTTTTGTCGGGGTTCTTTATATTTATTGGAGAAAAAAATGAAATTAACAAAACTAAAAATATCCAGCATTCTTTTTACTATGCTATTCCTTGGTAACAGCATAGCTAGCGCTGAATACAAACCCTATACTGATAAAGAGCAAGATATACAACAGCAGAAATCAGAGAGAAGACAAAGCACAAAAATAAATAAACAAAGTCAAAAAGAGAACAAACAAGATAAGAAAGAAATGAAACAAAAAGGTATGAAACAAAAAGCAAAAAGTTATAGCACTATCGTGCTGGAACAAGCTGAAGTTTTGAACCTCACTGATGAGCAACTTGGTAAGATCATGCGTATACAGATGAATCACAAAAAGGCTCGTAAAGAATTGCTGGGTAATCCGCGTAAAAGTATGACGAAAGCATTAAAAGAGTTACGCAACCCCGGCGCAACTGTAGATTCAATACGTAAAGCAAATAGAGCGCATACAGATGATTTTGATGCTCTGGTTGAAGCAGAGATAATTATACGTAAAAATATAGATGCAACTTTAACACTTGAACAAAGAAAAAAATTACAAGCGATAAAATTACCCGCTGAAGAAACAATGGCTAAATAAAACGTATGAGATTAAGCTCCTTAGTGTAATTCCTATATAAGTAGGCATTAATTATGTGTGAATTATTTGCTTTAAGTGCTAAATACCCATGCCATATTAAACTATCTTTAGCCCAATTTGTTGCGCAAGCAGGTAGTCGTAATATTGATGGCTGGGGACTTGCAAGCCTAGAAGGAAATGATGCTTATATTTACCGTGAACCCATTAGTGCCCAACAGTCTTTTTTAGCTCGATTTCTGGCTCATGAAGGCATTAACGGAAATATGGTTCTTTCGCATGTTAGGCACTGCACAGTAGGTGATATCCGTTTGGCAAATACACACCCATTTAGTCGTGAATGGCAAGGACAGAATCATTTATTCATGTTTAATGGTGATACTCCAGATATTTTTAAGTTATTTGGGGAAACTAAGCGTTTTCAAGTTATGGGTACTACCGATGCTGAGCTGGCATTTTGCGTTCTACTTGAACGTTTAATTGTTGCAAAAACAAATAACTTAAATATCATGGATAGCATTCATACATTTGGATGTGAACTCTCTGAATTAGGGCCTTGTAATTTCCTTTATGCAGTTGGCAGCCGGATCTATGCTTTTGCTAGTCGTCGTAGATATTCTGCTGAAGGAGGTAAAGAAAGGGAACCAGGTTTATGGAGACTATCTCGGCAATGCAAAGAAGCTCAAACAGATATTGTTGCACCAGGAATTCAGGTTCAGCCAGGTGCAAAAGTAGACCAGCAGGTTATATTATGCGCTAGCATCCCAATAACAGAAGAAGCTTGGCAGCCATTTTTACTTAATGAGTTAATCTGTATATCAAATGGGCGGCTGATAGATCAAAGAAAGTGAGTGAAGAAGAAAAAAATATAAGAGTAATCTTATTTTCAATTTGTTAATATTATTGGAGTATGTCATGAGAAGAATTTATTTTTTAGCCCCAAATATCGAAGTTACTCATAAAATCGTTAATGAATTACGTACAAAGGGTATAGAAGATCGATGCATGCATGTACTGGCAAAAAGGGATACACCGCTGGAAGATTTACCCGAAGCAAGTACATTTCAGAAAACTGACTTTATAGCTGCTGTAGAACGAGGTGCGGCCTTAGGTGCAACAACCGGGTTGCTGGCAGGTCTCGTTGGGCTACGCTTTGCGGGGTTTGCTATTGCGGGAGGGCCGATATTGGGGGTTTTATTCTATGGGGCGACAATCGGCGCTATGATGAGTGGATTGGCTGGCCTGCAAGTAGGAAACTCAAAGGTTAAGAAATATGAAGACGCTATTGAAGAAGGTGAGTTGCTAGTAATGGTCGATATGGCTAAAGAACAGATCGGTGAAATTAGCCAAATCATTGTTAAACATCACCCTAGTGCCGAATTTGAAGGCATCGAGCCGCTTCTTCCTCCTTCATATTAAAGTAAGTTTTCAGTTCTCTTGGCGCGCCACAGCGTGCCAAATGATAGATTTTAGGACTCCTATCGCAAAAATTGATTCGCTTCGGTTCGTCCTCCGTCAACCTTAACTATGCATAAAACTCGCATAGTTAAGCTCTCCCTATGACTTGACAGCAGTCAGAATAAACAATAATCTCCCTAGCGCACTTCGGACAGACAACAGTCCCTGCCGCCTGTCGCGGACTATCAGTCCAAGGTTGACAGCGTAGGAATACGCAACTATTAAGGAGTCACCCTATACGTTTGAGTATAAGACCGCCCCACTTCACAAACATCTCGACTAACTGGGCTTTCACAAGAAGTATCGGTAAATTCTGCTTTTAACTCGCCTTGCTCTGTTGGTACAAAATAAAAACGAAAATTTGGATCAGAACTAATCGCAATATCCGTTTTAGCCGTTAGAATTGGCTTATCATTAAACGTGACTTTTATCTGTTTAATAAAATGTGCCCGACGCTTAAATCGTGTCACCTGATCCATTTGCATACCCGTAATATTAGGATGGCTAATGAGTAATTGCGCCATGGTTGGCTTACCATCTTGGGCTTTCTTATCAAGTCTAAATTTCATTTTCCCTAAACGTGCCATAGCCGCATCATAATCTGCGCCAATCGGCGCGGAACAGCCACCACTCGCTTTCACAAACTTTTTAACCATATAATGTTCGCCGGTATTCATTTCAGCAATCGCACGAATATAACTGTAAGTATTCACTCGAACCCGCATGGCAATATCTGCCTTTCCACTATCGGGTGTAAATTCAAATTCACCGACAAAAGGGAATGGGTTTTTATCAATCACTAACAAAATACGCTTAATATATTTTTCTTTAGTCTGCGGAAAACTTGCTGTTACTTTTATCGGCACCAAAGCAGGGTCTTCAGCTCTTACTGGCGTGCTCAGTTGAATAACATCATCACCCTTTAAAAGCTGTTTCCCTGCAAAAAACTGCTGCTTTAAAACTTGATTCCAAGTAACTTCATCTTTCGCTGCATATGCCATAGTAGGCAGTAAAAACACTAAAATTAAGCAGAATATTTTTTGTAATTTCATATAAAAGATTCCTGTTTTCGCTAATAACAATAAACGCCGCACATTATACATCTTTATAAGCATTTAATGATTAACCATGCCATACAAAACGGCAATATGTGCTAACTCGGCAACACTAGAGGCATTTAACTTTTTCTTTATTTGCGTACTGTAATTAGCCACTGCTTTATAGCCAATGAGTACTATTCGCTGTATTTGCCCCATTGTGTACACTTCCCATTTTAATCAATTGCACGGTAAGATTAATAGACGAATCCACTTCTTTATTGACCGCATTTCTTGCTTGCCAAGTAGCGATAATTGCACCAAGCATTAAAATAAAAACCGCAGAAAGAAATATCTTTAGGTTAATTTAATAGCGTAAGCTCACAGCTCTTCAGCCCGAGACGATTAGTCTTCCCATTCCAATTCTGCAAACGCACTGCTCAAATTCTTTTTATGGAACTCATTAAATAGTTGCCATTGTGCTTTAAATATCGAATCATCATCTTGCAAAACATCTTCTAAATACTTGCCTTGTTTGATTTTAGTACGTACATCAGTGGCCAGTTTTTGTAAGTAATTTTTTTCTGCTTGTACACTTTCCGGCCAGTCACGATCGATAGAACCATGGCCAGGGATAACGACATCAAATGACTGTTTTTCTAATTCAGCTATTACTTTTAACCATCCTTTTAAACTGCCATCTAATACTGGTAAATGTCCGACAAATAGCAGGTCAGCCATCCACAGAGTATTGGTTTGTCTATCGAATACGGTCAAATCATTATCGGTATGCGCTGTGGGATAAGCTTTTAAAACAAGTATTCGTCCACCCAAATCAAGTTCTAAAGTATTTTTTACCGTTATATTCGGCGGAATAATATCCTTTTCTGTTAAGTTAACGGCTATTTGTTCCATCGAACGTGCAATATAAAACGACCCTCTTGCCGCCATGGCTCTACTGAGTTTTTCGTGGCCGATAAATTTTATATTAGGGATATTTTGAAAAGCACTATTACCAAAAATATGATCAGGATGCACATGCGTGTTAACCACATAACAAATGGGAACAGCCGTTATTTTCTGAATAGTCTTTTTTAACAAGCGACCTTGCTCTGGATTACCACCACTATCGATAACGGCAACGCATTTTTTACCAACTATAAAGCCAATATTAGCAATAGCATCATGATTATGCACATCGGGTAATTCTATCGGCCCTTGGTGAACATATATACCTTGAGCCACTTGTTTAATATTAAATGCCGCTATGGCATGACTGCTTGTAAGAGCAAATAATAACGGTAATAAATAACGCACAGTGTATCGTTCCATAATAAATAGTGTAAGCCGGTGGTTAGCCTTTATCTTCCATGCAAAAAGATAAAAAGGCTTGAATAGCGCGAGATTGCAAAGCTGGCTTAGGAGCAATAATATTTAATTGCCAAGTTAGTCCTTCGGCACAGCCTATTCTGCGAGAAGCTAATCCTGCCGCCTCATTTTTTAAGGCCATAGCAGAAGAAAATCCAATACCTAAACCTGCGCGAACTGATTCTTTGACAGCTGAAACGCCAGTGACTTCAATATTGACTGGCGCGTTAATATCAGCTCCTATTAACGCTTCCTCAACAACGTGTCGGGCACCCGACCCAGGTTCACGCCAAATCACTTGATGCTCAGTAAACACTTCCAAAGGCACATACTCTGGGCACTCTAGTGCAAGCGGGTGATTATCAGGAATGACCAAGACAATTTCATCTTGCTGCCAAGCAATGACTTGGTAATTACTCGGTAATTCTACTCCAGCCAAAGAACCTTCAATAAAACCTAAATCAAGATTATATAGGTTATCTAATGTTTCACTGGTATCTAAAGTTTTCATAAAGACTTGTACGCCTTCGTATTGAGATTGCAATTCGACGACATACTTAGGTAAATAAAAACTGGCAATGGTCATCGTTGCGCCTATGCGCAAGATGCCAGTGCTAATTTGTTGCAAACTGCGTACATATTCATGTGCTTGCATATAGCAGCTATCCATTTTATCGGCATACCTTAACAATCCTTCTCCAGCAGCGGTTAATTCAATTTGATGCCCTTTACGCTCATATAAAGGTTCGCCTATAAAGGCTTGTAAAAGCTTTAGCTGTCCCGAGACTGCAGGCTGGCCGACATGTAACTGCTGCGCAGTTAAGGTAATACTTTTTAATCGCGCAACCACTGAGAAAGTCAATAAATGTTGGGGGTTCAAGGTCATTTTCAGTGCATATAAGTTGTTAAATGATATTAAACTGGATAGTATCATTTTTTATGATACACATCTAAAGAAAAGATTACTTGAACTCAATATGACAGTTTTGTTAAAGTGGATTAAATTTGCCAAGTATAGTAATTCTATAGTTTGGCGCGCATTTATTAGCAATCTTCAATAAACGGAAAGAGCTGGAGGAAATACGAGTGGCAGTTATTACAATAAGTCCAGATCAAATCACTAAAAAGAAACGCAAAGGCCCCAAAGGTCATGCGGTTGATCTAAAAGCACTAGAAGAAGTTCAAGCACTGTTAGCGGGTGAATCTCGTCAACATGATTTATTGATTGAGCATTTACATAAAATTCAAGATCAATATCAGCACATTTCATCTAAGCACCTCGTCGCTCTCGCGCACGAAATGAAGCTTGCTCCTGCTGAAGTTTATGAGGTCGCTTCTTTCTATCATCATTTTGATATAGTCAAAGAAGGTCAAACACCTCCTCCTGCTTTAACCGTTCGTGTTTGTGAATCTCTTTCTTGTGCTATGGCGGGTTCAAATGACCTAATCACCGCCCTAGAAAATGGCTTAAACGCTGATAAGGTACGCGTCCAAAAAGTACCTTGCGTAGGTCGCTGCCAACATGCTCCAGTCGCAGTTGTTGGTCAAAACCCGATTGATGAAGCAACACCGGTCAACGTACTTACTGCCGTTGAGAAAAAAGAAATTACCGCAAGTGTTACAGATTATATTAGTCATGATAACTACCTTGCAGATAACGGCTATCAAACACTCAAAGGCGTTTTAGATGGCTCTATTGATACCGAAAACGTTATCAAAAAAATGGAAGATTCTGGCCTACGTGGTTTAGGTGGAGCTGGATTTCCTGCTGGCCGTAAATGGCGCATTGTTAAAAGCTTTGATGGTCCGCGTTTAATGGCCGTCAATATTGATGAAGGCGAGCCTGGTACGTTTAAAGATCGTCATTATTTAGAATCAGACCCACATCGCTTTTTAGAAGGTATGTTAATTGCGGCCTTATGTGTAGGTTGTGATGAAATTTATATTTATTTACGTGATGAATATGCGGGTTGCCGAGAAATCCTAACAAAAGAAATTGCTAACTTAGAAAACAGCATTACTGGTTTGCCACCCATTCATTTACGTCGTGGGGCAGGCGCCTATATCTGCGGTGAAGAATCAGCGATGGTTGAGTCTATTGAGGGTAAACGCGGCATGCCACGCTTACGTCCGCCATTCTTAGCGGAAGTCGGTTTATTCGGTCGCCCTACCCTAGAGCACAACATGGAATCGGTGTACTGGGTACGTGATATTGTTGAAAAAGGCCCAGAGTGGTTTACCTCACACGGTCGTCATGAGCGCAAAGGTTTACGCTCTTTCTCTATCTCAGGTCGCGTTAATAAGCCAGGTGTACATTTAGCACCAGCGGGTACAACCATGCGTGAATTGATTGCAGAATTCTGTGGTGGCATGCAAGATGGCCATGAATTCTACGGTTACTTCCCAGGCGGTGCGTCGGGTGGTATTTTGCCTGAATCGATGGCTGACATTCCGATGGATTTTGATACACTCAACGAACACGGTTGTTTTATCGGTTCTGCGGCAGTGGTGGTGTTCTCTAAACAGGATAGCGCTAAAGAATTAGCAATCAATGCCATGAAATTCTTTGAAGAAGAATCATGCGGTCAATGTACACCTTGTCGTGTAGGTACTGCGAAAGCAGCCACTCTAATGGAAGAAGAAATCTGGGACACTGACTTACTAGAAGAATTATCTTCAGTGATGGTTGATGCTTCGATTTGTGGTTTAGGCCAAGCGGCTCCCAATCCATTACGCTGTGCGATTAAGTACTTCCCTGAAGAGATTAAATAATAGGTAAATAGACATGGCTGCAAATCCAGATACTTTAAACAACCCTATGGTCAACTTCACTCTCGATGGTGAAGCTGTTTCTGCGTTTGCGGATGAAACCATCCTGCAGACAGCAAAACGTCACAACAAAGAAATCCCCCACCTGTGTTACACAGAAGGCTTACGCTCAGACGGTAATTGCCGTGCCTGTGTTGTAGAAATTGACGGCGAACGTGTTTTAGCGCCCTCTTGTTGCCGTATGCCGACTGAAGGTATGAACGTACAGGCAAATAGCGAACGTGCTGTTAAATCACAAAAAATGGTGCTTGAGCTGCTAAAATCAGATATGCCTGAGCAAATAGGTTCGCCTTATAAGCTCGATTCTGAATTAGATCAGTGGGTACAAAAACTAAAAGTTGGTGAACCGCGTTTTAAATCACGCGAGCAACCTGAAGCCGACCTATCTCATCCCGCTATTGCCGTAAACATGGATGCGTGTATTCAATGTACCCGCTGTTTACGTGCTTGCCGTGAAGAGCAAATGAACGATGTAATCGGTTTTGCTAACCGTGGTGCTCATGCTGAAATCGTGTTTGATATTGCCGATCCTATGGCGGCAAGTAGCTGTGTTGCTTGCGGCGAATGTGTGCAAGCTTGTCCTACTGGTGCATTAATGCCGGCAAACAATGTTGGCCTTGAGCAAGCAGATAAAACTGTTAATTCAACCTGCCCTTATTGTGGTGTCGGTTGTTTAATCAAATACCATGTAAAAGACGACAAAATTATTTATACCGAAGGTCGTGATGGTGACACTAATAAATACCGTCTTTGTGTTAAAGGTCGTTACGGTTTTAACTATATCCACAATCCACTGCGCTTAACTAAACCTTTAATTAGGCGCGAAGGCGTAGCAAAAACCACTGAATTACTTGATCCAAATGATTTGGACAGTGTATTCCGTGAAGCGACTTGGGATGAGGCTTTAGATTTTGCTGCGAGCGGTTTTAAAAAAATCCGTGATGAAAAAGGTAAAAAAGGGCTCGCTGGTTTAGGTTCTGCTAAAGGCAGTAATGAAGAAGCGTATTTATTCCAAAAATTAGTCCGTACGGGCTTTGGTTCAAATAACGTCGATCATTGTACCCGCTTATGTCACGCCTCTTCAGTTGTTGCCCTCTTAGAATGTTTAGGTTCTGGTGCGGTGTCTAACCCTGTTGAAGATGTAAAATTAGCAGAAGTGGTTATTATTATTGGTTCTAACCCAACAGTAAACCACCCTGTTGGCGCAACGTTTATGAAGAATGCGACCACAACGGGCACGAAGATTATTTTAATTGATCCAAATCGTACTGCGATCGCTAAATATGCTTCCCATCACTTAGCGTTCCGTCCAGATACCGATGTAGCTATGCTAAACGGCATCATGCATGCGATCTTGGAAGAAGGTTTACAGAACGATGACTACATCGCTCAGTACACCGAAGATTTCGAGTTCATGAAAGAGCATTTGAAAGATTACAGCCCTGAAAAAGTAGCGCCTATCTGTGGTATTGATGCGGATATGTTACGTGAAGTGGCAAGACTGTATGCAACCTCAAAAGGCTCGATGATTTTATGGGGTATGGGTGTTTCACAACATATTCATGGTACCGATAATGCGCGTTGTTTAATTGCCTTAGCTTTAATGACTGGGCAAATTGGTCGTCGTGGTACAGGTTTACATCCATTACGAGGTCAAAACAACGTACAGGGCGCTTCTGACGTAGGTTTGATTCCTATGGTTTACCCTGATTACGCGCCTGTTGAACACTTTGAAAATCAAGCAAAATTTGAGAAATTATGGGGTGTGGCATTAGACCCTAAACGCGGTTTAACGACGGTAGAAATGATTCATGCGATTTTAGACGGCGAAATCTTTGGTATGTTTGTTGAAGGTGAAAATCCTGCAATGTCAGACCCAAATCAAAACCATGTACGTGAAGCTTTCTCTAAATTAGAACATTTTGTTGTTCAAGATATTTTCTTAACTGAAACAGCTGGTTTTGCTGATGTAATCCTACCTGCTTCTGCTTTCTACGAAAAAGACGGTACATTCTCTAATACTGACCGCCGCGTGCAAATGGGCCGTCAAGCAGTGAACCCACCAGGCGATGCTAAACAAGACCTATGGATTTTACAAGAAATTGCTAACCGTTTAGGCTGTGGCTGGGATTATAAAGGTCCTGAAGATGTATTTAATGAAATGCGTCTAGCCATGCCTAGTCTTGCAGGTATGACATGGGATAGATTGGAGAATGAAGATTCTTTAACTTATCCACTAGAAAATGTGGGTGATCCAGGTGAGCAAGTTATCTTTACCGATGGCTTTCCAACTGACTCAGGCCGCGGTAAATTTGTCCCTGCTTCTTACATTCATGCCGATGAAATGCCTGATGAAAAGTACCCCATTATCTTCATTACTGGTCGTCAGCTTGAGCATTGGCATACTGGTAGCATGACACGTCATTCACCAACACTAGATGCGATTGAGCCAGATCCGGTAGTCACGATACACCCAGAAGATTTACAAAAAATGGGCGTAGAACCGGGAGAAATCATTACTATTGAATCCCGACGTGGCAAAATATCTGCTTATGCGCGCGCTGATATAGGTATACAAAAAGGCACTATCTTTATGGCATTCTGTTATAACGAAGCAAGTGCCAATTTGCTGACCAATGAAGCCTTAGATCCTTCTGCTAAGATCCCAGAATTCAAATTCTGTGCGGTTAAAGCAAGTGTTGGCGGCGAAATCGCAGTACGTATTAACTAGAAAACCTCAAGACCTTTGTCGCGTCAGTAATGGCGCGACAAAATTAGCCGGCTGATTTATATTTTCTTGCAATATTATTGAGGTTACGCACACTATTTATATTTTTACACGTTAAAATAACATCCAAAGATAGGTATATAAATACTCAAGAAAAGTAACTAATTAAGCTAATAAAACACATGGGAAATACACACGCTCTTCCATTCTCAATAGATGCAACCGCTATTTCTCAATGGCTAGATTCGCTTAACTTAAAACAAGCCGTGCAAACAGCGAATGATATTTATGCCGTTCTTAAAACGCTGAACAAATCTCCCGTTCAATACCAACATCACTTGCCAATACTGTTAGATGCACTAACACCTATCACGGTTCAGTTATGTACAGATTTACAGCCTTTATTTTGTACAGCAGACGATAGCTTGGATGCGAAAAAACGCAAAATAGCACGCCTTAGTATCAATTCATTACGCTATTTAGCTTTCTTACATTACCAACTGACTCTAAATACTGAAAATAATCATATAGCTTTATACATTAACCGATGTATAAAAATTTGTGATTTATGTTTAACACAAAGTGCTTTAATTTATGAGCGTCCATCACAAGAAATATGGAAAATCGTTGGACAAATGTATCAACTTTCAAGTGATAAAGCCTTACTTGAATTGCTAAATAATGATTCCACATCTTTTTTCAACCAACAAGACACCATTAGCAAAAACATTAAAACCGTCCTGTTGTTTAATCTATGTAAGCCCTATTATTTAAAGCAGAATGAAATATTGCGCCTGCATACCGTACTGAACCAATATAGTGAGCAGTTAAAACTCAACAACCAGTACACTGAGACTTGCACGCATAGTTGGGATTACAGTCAACCAAGCCCTGCAAAAATCATTAGGCCCAGTATTGATACAGAATTTAGCACGCTATACTTAGACAATCAATTATTACGCCCTACTCTACAAGCAGAAAGTTTTTCCGCTATTTCCACGAAACTAACAACATACAGGAGATTAATTCCTAATATTAGCAAAGAAAGGGGTGCCCGCCAGAAAATTGCCTATGGCATCAGCGCTGTCTACGAACTAATTGAACAACACAAACGCACTAGAAAAATACGAAAAACATCAGAACACCTTTTATCGCTTGCAGATAAATTAGAGTTACAACCTTTTGACTATGAGAAAAAACTAGAAAAAGTATCCGCTGCAGATATTTGGAAAAATAACAAAGCACTGACAAACACCACTCATATCGCGCAGGTTAAAGAGGATTTAGACTCAGACTTTTTGTTAGTTAAGCTCAACTCTTTCTCAGGTACGGCAGAAGATATCATTATTATTGATGGCGAGAATAAACTTCAATTAGGTGTTATTAGACTTATCTCTCAACTCAAAAATGAAAAACAAAGCTATCAGTTACTGGTCGAAAAAATCAGTTCAGAACTTAAAGCAACAACCGTAATAAATCAAAGCCAGATACAAAAAGCGATCACTTGTAAAATACCCAACAATGAGACCTTGTTACTAGTTGCTCCTAATAAGTACTCCACGGCATCAACCATCGAACTAAACCAGCAAGCTTTTATCCTTACTAGGCTTTATGAAAGCACAGAAAACTTTATGATGTACCAGATTCAGGCGCAACCTGATTAGAGATACCATGCGGCACATGCGCAGTAGAAATATGCTGAGCTGCAGCTTCACAATGACTTTTTTGGTCATCAAAAAATATATCTGCACCAAAGGCAGTTAAAAATGCCTGCTTTGTCATTCCTCCTAAAAATAAAGCCTCATCAATACGAATATTCCATTGCCGTAAAGTACGTACCACTCGTTCATGAGCTGGCGCTGACCGCGCGGTAACTAGTGCTGTGCGTATAGGCGACTGATCTGCTGGGAATTGAGACTGTATACAATGTAATGCCGCTAGAAAACCTTTAAAAGGACCATCTGTTAATGGGATGCGCGCCGAGTTTTTTTCATTTTCAGCAAAAGCCGCTAATCCTTGCTGCTGATAAATACGCTCAGATTGATCAGAAAAAAGCACTGCGTCACCATCAAAAGCAATACGTAACTGTTCACACTTAGATGGGTGCTGTACACCGGATAAGATAGTCGCTGCGGCATAACCTGCCGCCAAAGCATTAGTGACATCTTGGGCATTAGCCGATAAAAACAAATGCGCGCCAAAGGCCGGAATATAACCAAAAGGTGTAGCACCGCTGGTAAATGCTGCACGAGTAATATCAAGCTCATAGTGATTAATCGAATTAAAAATTCGCAAGCCCGTATCCGCTGAGTTTTGAGATAGTAAAATAACCTCGACTAAAGGGCTGTCTAGATCTGTTAAGGCATTAATAGCTAAAAGCTTCTTAACCAAATCATAACCAAAGCCTGGTTCTAAAATATTATCCTCATGCGCTACTTGATAAGCACAATAAGCATCTTTACCTTCTGTTTCAAAAATATGATGTGATTCGTCAAGATTAAATAAAGCTCTCGATGAAACTGCTACAACTAATTTATCTTTAAATTCCATTACATTGTCAACGTATCCATCAAATCAATCATAAATTCCATTTCCTCATCATCAACCATTTGCCACTCTGTAAAACCTAAGCTCTCTAATACGCCTTTACCTTTTTCATCATCCGCCATTTGAACTAAGGTGTTTTGTATATGCTCACGCTGATCCAATAACCTTGGACCAATCATCAGAGAGTGATGAATAACACTGATTTGGCTGCGTACTAATATGCGTAATTGCTTTTTAATCATATTAGATAAGTCATCGTAAGCTTCAGCTAGAAAGATCCCTACATCTGCATCCTTTTTAAGTAACTGCTTAGCCACTAAAACATAAGTATCGCAATGCAGCATTTCGACATTGCTTGCGTCTAAATCGCCTGGCTCTAACATAATCATACCCATCATATGTACATCCGGGTCTTCTGTTACTGCAACTTTAATACCAGTACTTAAATGAGCGACATCTTCAACGTGATTATCTGCATTTACGGCAACAATCGCTTCATCAGAAATACCCAGGGGCCTGACTAAAGGCTTAAACCCTTTTTCACGCACCAGCATCGCGGCATCAAAAGGATTAGCATAAATCAAGTCGACGTTATTTTGTTGAATGGCCGCACGTTGATCATGAAAATCATTGTACATCTCCAAATGAATCGCGTTGTCTGTTTGTTTTTGTAGCCAAGTATTGAAAATATACCAGCCAGAAAGGTGATCTGGCGTAAAATCGGGGCTAACCGTAAATTGATAAGACATAAATTCTCCGTCTTTAAAATAAAGTAGGGTAGAGCTTTATACACTCTTCCACTTTGGTTTTGGATGGCTTACGACGCACTGATGTGTAGCCCATTACCTCACCATTTCTGACATTTGGAATAACAGTCGCTTTTACCCAATAATAGCCACCATCTTTGCGTAAGTTCTTAACAAAACCCTGCCACTTCACACCTTTATTGACCGTATCCCATAAATCTTTAAAAGCGGCCGGCGGCATATCGGGGTGCCTCAAAATTGAATGCGGAGCACCAATTAACTCATCCTCCTCATACCCCGACATCTCTACAAATGAGCGGTTAACATGAGTGATAACTCCTTTGGTATCTGTTGTCGATACAATAAGTTTACCATCAGGGTAAGGTATTTCAATTTCAGTATATAAAATTTTCCTACTCAATCCACCATACAGCTCAAGCGTGACTTCGGTAAAGTCGCCGACAATATCTTCTGCTTTCATATCATGCAACATAATTTATTCCTTATTTTATATTGATAAAAAGAGCGATGCTGTAAACCAGCCCACTTATTTTTTAACTTAATAATTCAGAAATATTTTCCGCTGCACGTTTAACATCCAGAAAAATTAAACCTAATTTTGCATTCGATTTAGCAAGTACCGTTAATACCGCCTCATCACCTGCGTAAGTCATTAAAACATAGCCTTTATCACCCTTAATAAGTACTTGCTCTAAGGTTCCACGAGCTAACTCTTGTGCTGTTCTATCACCTAAAGACAACATAGCCGCACTCATCGCACCTACTCTATCCTCATCTAAATTAGCCGGTAATACCGAGGCCATCATCAAACCATCGGTAGAAATAATACCCGACGCTTCAATATCAGCAGAAGTTCCATTCAACTCATTTAATGTAGAAGTTAACATTTCTTCACGCATAACTTTCTCCTTTCCTTTTTTTAAATAATAGATTATTTGTTTTTGGCATAACGAACACTTAATAACCAAACCAAACTGATAAATTCAGACTGATTAAAATGTGGCACGCCTGAAATGGCAATAACAAAACGTGTCTCACCTATAAATAAAGGCCAAAAACCTAACTGGCTGTTACCTGATGCATTAATAACTGCCCAAGCATGACTATTTAAACCTAAATTTTTCATTAATAGTCCAGTGCGTCGGGCATGAACCACGGAAATTTCGGCACTTAGGGCTGAAATTTCTTCTGCAACTTCATGTGCATAGCCATTACAAGCCAAATAAAATCCTTGATCATCAGCTAATAGAACCTTGCCTTCTTCTGAAATTTTACTTAATAACTCGGGTAATAAGTCTTCTAATGCACCTGTAGGAACGGCACGTTCCTCTTTAATGCCTTGTACCCAGCCTAGCTGCTGACAACGCTGCAATAATGCAATACATTTTTCAGGTTCATCATTTTTCATTAACAGCTGTAAACTGGACATCTCTAATTTTGGCGATTTCGTTTGCGCTAATAAATTGCGCAAAAATTTTCTAACTGAATCCTCTTCTACTGCAGAAACTGCGTAATAGCAGCCTGCGGGCGTCAAATAGATATATAAATCCTCCGCCAATTTAGCATCACTCATTAAACTACTCCTCATCTATGCCGGGATCTAAAGAAAACATTAAAGCTTGTACTAATATTGATACATCCTTTTTTTCTCGTGCATCAACAGAAAATACCGGGATGCTCATATCAAGTTCCTTTAATTGCCGATGGTAATCATCAATAGTCGGTCGCGTACTGACATCCATTTGAGTTACACCAATTGCAACTCCTGTTTCTTGAATAAAGCCAGCAAAGGACTTTAAAAAAAACTGCAAATCTTTAAAGGGGTCAGCGCGTGAATTGTCTAACAATAAAACCAAACCAATACCGCCAACTGTTAAAATATCCCACATAAAATCAAACCGTTCCTGACCTGGCGTGCCATATAAGTGAATTTTCTCGCCTTCATTTATATTCATAATGCCATAATCCATAGCAACCGTCGTTTCAGCCTTTCTTTCCTTGGTCATATCACTAGCAGCTTCATCTGTTTTCATTAGCGGCACATCACTGAGAGAGCCAATTGCTGTAGTTTTTCCCGCACCAACGGGGCCAGTAAAAATTATTTTATATTGACTCATGTTTTGTCAGTGCCCCGAAGCTTATTTAAAATACGACTAAAAATACTTTTCTTCTGTACTGATTTTATTGCTGGTACTTCAGCCGTAATAATTTGATCTGCCTGTCGCTTAGACTGCCCTAGAATACCAATCGCATAGGCAGCACTAACAAAAATAAAAACATATTGAGGTTTGACTTTAAGCACTTTAATAATATCCAGCATCGATCTAGGCCCGACAACAAGTAAGGCCGCTATGCGCATCGCATGTGGCGTAATCACTAAGCGTGTAAAATTAGGCCATTGCTTAAGGTAAATCGGTTCAGATATGCTCAATACAGCAGGATAACGCCCTTTTGAGGTCCAACAGGCTAATTTCCAAACAAAAGCATTCATTTCCTGAAATTTATCCAATTCTGTTGAAAAACCTTCTTCTTTTGGATTAACTTTGGATAAAGTCATAACCTTGACATCAGAAACAGGTATAGAACTGACCTCAACACCCGCAAATGCACGTAATTGTTTATCATCAGCATCCAACCAAAGCTCATGACTGTGCGGCAAGATAATTAATGGCTTCCAGCCCGAATTAAGCTTAATAACTTGCCCTTTTTCATAAGCAACTTGAATCGATGACTGTACATAGCCCTGATAATATTGCTTTGTGTGATACCTTGCGTTACGCCACTGTTCTGGGTCATTAAAATTAACTCCCTTCACTATGCCAATAAAACTGGAAAAATTCTGCTCATTAATCATCATGGCAGCTTTATGTTTTGCAGTTTTCTTCTGCTCCAAAGGGTTACTGAAAACTTTTTTCTCTGTGGCTAATTCAAAGGGAGCTTGTTTTTCTTTAGAGGGCTTAAGCTTACTAACTTTAGCTGTCTCAACCTTTACTTCTGCACGAATAGGCTCTTCAGGTTTTATTAACTTAATGGGTGTTTTCTTTTTCCCTTTTAAGGTATCTTTCGCTTCATTAAAGGCCGCGAGCATAGTTTCAGTTTTAGCTGGCTTTTCGACAAAAATTGTATGCTCTATCTTTAGTTTTTCTAAGGATAAAACAATAATCGGCCTTAAAGGCTTGCGTGCTAAACAATGATCTAAAGTAACTCTAGCATCTATTGCGTCCGCATCAATAATATCCACTTCTGCTTCATGCTCTTCAACGATTTTCGCTACACCTTTACACGGCCCTTGAATAAACAGAGTCATTGTTTTATGCGTTCGGCCATCCATCCCATAAAGCGAAACAGCCAAAAGATCAGTCGGTTTACTTTTCATTTCATTTTATTGATTGAAGTAAGTATTTAGAACATCCCATTGCGCTTGCATAGGATGGTTAATTTTTGCCAAAGCAAGTTGCATCTTGTTAAAGCCATCTCGGTCATTAGTAGATTGATACAACTCAATGAGATCAGTATGAATTTCACTGCGCTGTGGCATTTCTAATATAGCCGACTCTAACACTTTAACTGCTTCCTCTAGCTGACTGTACTCAATATACTCTCGGGCAATTTGTAATGGATCATGTTTTACACTACTAACTGCATCATTCTGCTGCACTAAGACTAAATCCTTCCTAGACTCCAAGCCTCGTGTTAAAACAGTATAAACATTACCTTGAATTAATTGAGAAGCATTTAGATAAGCCTGTAATTGTTCAAATAGAGGTATAGATAAATGGTTTCTCGCTCCAACTAACATCCTCTGCTTAATAGCATCACCAGCCTCCTCTAAAACAACAAATAAATCCATCAAGGCCGCAGACAATTGAGTTTCATTATTTTTCTCGTAACAAAGTGTGATACGTTGCAAATGGGTAAGTAAATTTCTAGGTTGCTTTATAATGGTATAAACCAAATCTTTTAAGATTTCATCATTAGCGCCATGAAAATGAAGTTGCGTATTATTTTCCAGTAAAAAAACAGGCTCGTTAAAACTGTAATCCGAAAAACTCAAAGTGCGTACAGTATCACTTATAACTAACGAATAACTTTCTGGCATCTATATCTTCCTCATTCAGTTTAATGAAGTGTAGTTCAAGCTAAGTATAATCCTAGTTTATTTATAAAATATGCGTTCTATCTCACAGGCTGAAATATTTAAATCTCTAGCTTTAAGGTTTTTAGTCGTATTTTTTGAATGCTCAATAGATTCGCTATATGATATTCACCGCGATCACCTAAAATATAACACTCATGAATCATCCAGAATTCCCCTTATCTCCCGAACTCATACACCTAAATCATGCAGCCGTTGCACCTTGGCCAAAACGAACCAGCTTAGCAGTCAAAAATTTTGCTGAACAAAACACCCAATATGGATCTTCTTTTTACTTAGATTGGCTAAAAAAAGAAACCGAATTACGCCAACAATTACAAACTTTACTTAATGCGCCAAGTAAAGATGATATTGCTTTAGTCAAAAATACCTCTGAAGCCTTATCTTTTGTTGCTTATGGCTTAGACTGGCAAGCAGATGACAATATTGTTTCCAGTAATGAGGAATTCCCATCTAACCGTATCGTTTGGCAATCCTTAGCCTCTCAAGGCGTAGAATTTCGTGAAGCTGATTTAACCAACGGAGAATCCCCAGAAGATGCATTGTTTGCTTTAGTCGATCAACACACACGGTTAATTACGATTAGCTCCATACAGTTTGCTAGCGGCCTGCGTTTAGATATTGATAAAATCGGCCAATTTTGCAAAGACCGAAATATTTTATTCTGTATAGATGCCATCCAAAGTTTAGGTGCGGTGCAATTTGATGTACAGAAGTGTCAGGCTGACTATATTATGGCTGACGGCCATAAATGGATGTTTGGCCCAGAAGGTTTAGGTGTTTTTTATAGTTCAGCCGCAGCCAGAGAAAAACTAAAGCTAACCCAATATGGCTGGCATATGATGGAAAATATCCATAACTATGAAAATAAGCCCTGGACAATCCACCCCACAGCGCAACGCTTTGAATGCGGCAGCCCTAATATGCTTGGCATACATGCATTATCTGCCAGCTTATCTTTATTACTCGAAATAAGTATGCCCAAAATTGAGCAAAACATATTGGCTAATGCGCAATATTTAATGAACGCCATTCAAAGTCGTCCTGATTTAGAGCTATTGACCCAACAAAATGCAAAATTACAATCTGGCATTGTTGTTTTTAAACATAAAACCATAGCCAACGAAACCTTATATAACCATTTACAAGCTAGCCATGTTATTTGTGCTATGCGAGGCGGCGGCATTCGTTTTTCTGCGCATTTTTATAATTCAAAAGGTGACTTGGATAAAGCACTTGCATTAATCCCTAGCGCTTGAAAAATGTCACTTTACAGGCAGCTTTATTTCCTGAAAAATACCTACATTAAATACCCTTTATAACCCCCTATAAAAACAGTGATTATGACTCAAAAATTCATTTCAACTAAACCCATACCAAGTAACGAAAGACTGATTATGGCGCTCGATTTTCCGAGCATACCTGAAGCACAAGCAATGGTTGAGGAGCTAGGCGACTCGGTGGTTTTTTATAAAGTCGGTATGGAAATTTTCATGTCGGGCGACTATTTTGCATTTATTGAATGGCTGAAATCTAAAAATAAAAAAATATTCGTCGATTTAAAATTTTTTGATATTCCCGCTACCGTAGGCCGAGCAATTAAAGCACTTAGTAGTAAAGGTGTTGATATGGCAACGATTCATGGAAATGATTCAATTATGCAAGCGGCAGCAAAAGAGAAAGGTGATTTAAAAGTCTTAGCGGTCACTGCATTAACTAGTTTAGACCGTGGCGATTTAGATGACTTAGGCTTTCAGTGTGATGTTCAGCAATTAGTTTTATCTCGGGCTAAACGCGCACTAAACATAGGTTGCGATGGTATCGTTTCTTCTGGCCTAGAAGTGCCACTATTGCGTGAAAACTTGGATCACAAATTATTGGTTATCACTCCAGGCGTCCGCCCTGTAGATAATCGTGTTGATGATGACCAAAAACGCGTAGTTAGTGTCGAACAAGCCTTCCAAAATGGTGCGGATTATATTGTCGTTGGTCGCCCTATTCGCGATGCTGAAAACAGTAAAGGGATGGCAGAAAAAATCCAAGCACAAATTGCCTCGCAGTTTTAATTTAAGGCATGTTAATTTACCCACGCCTTTGAGGCGTGGGCATTTAATCTCATGCCATTTACAACAGGAACATTATGACTATTGAACTCATCCGTGACGTACTTGCTTGGTGCTCAGTTATTAATTTCTCGATACTACTCTTATGGTTTATGTTATTTTCATTCGCTTATAATTGGCTATATAAGCTACATAGTAAATGCTTTACCTTATCAGAAGCCAAGTTCGATACGATTCATTATTCTGGAATGGGCTTCTATAAGTTATGTATATTGCTGTTTATTTTTGTGCCTTATTTAGCAATAAGAATTGTTATTTAACCAGCGACAAAGCCTTACAACGCTGCTACTAGTTCAGGATTAGCTGGAAATTGGATTGCATTATTTACCGATGACCATAGGTAGAAGCTACAAATGAATCAAAATAATAGCTTTACCTAGTGCCCCCGTACCCTAGTAGAAAAAGCTACAACAATCTATAGGTTAATGCGCTTAGCACTAAATGCAGGCAAAACTATCAAAGTACAAATAAGCGTAAAAGAGATTCCAATCGCTAATAACAGCCCCATACTGGCAATACCTTGATGGTTAGTAAACGCCAAGCTGGTAAAGCTAAGTAATGTCGTTAATGAACTAAAAAAGACCCCTCGAGCGGTACTTGTCTGTAATAAATGCTCACTTCCCAACCCGGCATTCAGTCGATGCATAATATGAATGCCACTATCGACCCCCATCCCCATTAATAAAGGCAAGGCAATAATATTAGCAAAGTTAAAAGGATTACTGAGTAATACATTCGCAGCAGCAGTCAACAAACCAGCTAGTAATAATGGCCAAATAACCAGAAAAGTATTGCGTACACTTTTAAGAATAACCAATAGAACTATAAAAATAACAATAATTGCCGTAGAAAACGCCTGAATAAAAACTTCAGTAATGACCTTACCTGCTGCCAAGTCAGAGACAGGTAATCCTGTAACAGAATCATCTACTGATTGTACTTGTGTTGCAAATTCAGTTAAATTCTCCGCATTATTCAAATCTTTCCTAGGATCTATAATCACTTTATAAATACCTGATGCACTTACCCAGTTCATCTTTATATAGTCAGGAATATCAACCAGACCAAATGCATAGGCACTTAAACTGATACTCAATCGCTGCATAGTATGTGGAAACAAGCCTAAAATATTATCATCAAGCTGTCGGTAACTTACTTCTGGCTCTTTTGTCGCATCCGCAAAAACAATAAACTCGCTAATGTCTTGCTGTAGTTTTTGCAGTAACTCAGGCGATGCCTTTCCTGTGGGCTGTGCTAATTCCGAATTAATTTTAACGTTTAAATCCAATAAAGCTTGGCGAGAATCTGCGCTTTCTAAGGGGCGGTCAAAATTACCTAGCTCTGCTCCAAGAATCATATTTAAATCATCAATAATTTCTAATTTATCCTCTTGGCTTTCTGCCACGAAACTTTTTAAATTAATTGCCTTATTAACAGCAGGTAATTGCTTTACTTTTTTAGCTAAAATTTCAGCGTTCTCCAATGAATCACTTACACCAATTAGAACAAAGGGTGATCTATTTTTCGATTGCAATAAATCCTTAAATACTTGCACTGATTCACTGCTCTGATCTCGCAAGTTAACGGGGTTGGAGTCAAGGTACACATAGTTAAGTGAAAAGACAGCAGCGGCTGCAAATAAAAAAGAAGTATAGCGAATGGCTCGAGCATGTCGAAAGGGGAAGGTACATACCCAGTAAGGCAATTGAGTCACTTGCGTCTGAGCTAACTTTTTAATTGAAAATACTTTGAGTAAAGCAGGTAACAAAGTGAGTGAAACGATTAAACCAACAAACATGCCCCCCCCTGAAATAAGCCCTAACTCGGAAACACCCTTATAATCAGTAGGAATAAAAGCAAAAAAACCAATAGATGTCGTTAAAGCACATAAAAAAAGTGAAGAACCGAGTATGCGAATACTCCTTTGTATTGCCTGCTCACTAGTCATATGATGTTCCCAGCACTCGCGGAAACAAAGACAAATATGAATGGCAAAATCAACTCCAAGACCAATATAGAGTATAGCAAAAGCCACTGAGAGAACGTTTAAATGTCCAACTGCAATAGTTGCAAATCCAGCCGTTAGGATTAACCCCATTATCAGCACTATCAAAGTACAAAGTACTAATTTAGTTGAGCGTAAGCCAATGAATAGCACGATAATGACAAGCACAAGCGCAAATAAACCAGAATATACCGTGTCCTCGGAAAGCACTCGAAGTTCATCTTCTTCTAAGGCAATTTTCCCCGTCATCCGAATCGTGACTTGTGGGTCTAATAATTTAATTTCCTGAATTATTGTGCGTGCATAATCCATTGAACGCTTAGCGGGCTGCATACTATTAAAATCAGCAATAGGCTTAGCGCTAACGATGCTACGTAAAGTATTTCTATCATTAGCCTCATTCACTGCAAGTAATTTTTGCCAAGATAAATAATGCTTCTGCTTGGCCTGCACTGCAATAAGTGATTGATCAATCTCTGTTAACAATGGATTAAGATCCATCGGTAATTCATCATCGGTATTTTCCAGGGCCTTACCTAAAATTTCGAGTAATCCTTGTAAGTGATAATTTTTAGATAAGTAGCCAATAAAGGGCTGAGCATCTGATAACTTATTTGCCAAATCCTCTAGTTTATTCGCCTCAAGATACAATAAGCCTTGCTGCTTTAAAAAAGTATTATCATCAGGGATGTAAACATACTCAAATAACTGTTTACTTGCAGCCAAACGCTTAGCCAACTCATTGCTAGCAATACTAGTTTGCTCAGCGGTAGGTGATTCTACAACTAACAGAACATTGCCAGCATCTTGTGGAAAAGCTTGCTCCCATCTTGCCCTATTTTTTTGAAAAGGCAGGTCTTGTGATAATAATGTTGAGGTATCTGTGTTAACCCCTAAATTATTGATCGTGAAATGTAAACTAGCTGCACAAACAACGATAAACAACAGGATAACTAACCACGAAAAACGTAGTACTTTGCTACCCCACCAATCAAGAAAATTATCTAATAGTAATACCGATTGCTTAGTCATTTTGCGTGCTTTTATTGTAATTTAAGTAGAAAGTTAATCGTTCTGGTTTTTATTGAATCAATTTAATGGGGCGGCTTGCGCTGATGCAAGTACCTCATGCTTACTCGAATGACCCAGCATATAGCTCTCAATCTCACCCCTCGAAAACCCATAATCTTCAACTGCATAAGTATGGCTACTTTTATAGGATTTAGCGGCAGTACTGTCTTTAGTGAGTTGAGCTTGATACTGGCTACTCAATGCCATGCCAAAATATTGATAGATAGACTTCACCGTTGCTTCAGGCCTAGTCACTAAATCATCATACTCAATATCAATCACATTTTTAGGGTCAAATGCCTGCCGATGCTCAATAATTCCCTGATAATTAGTGCACACCATTTTCACAACACTCATACTTTCGTATTTTCTCTGAAAACAATCAGGTGAATGAAATGACCAAGGCTTAGTAAAGACACTCAAAGATGAGGCAACTGATTTAAGAATATCACTATGAATATAGATAGCGCGCATATCAGGAAAAGCTTCTTTATAAATACCTAAGCGCCCTCCAGCAACGGCATTTTTAGCCAGAAAAGTTGCACCTCCTGTCGCATAAATATGGCGCAATACAGATAATCGAAAATTCCTAGCAATCCTTTTACGTGCGTAATCAGGCAAGTTATCAATTGAATAGATCTCAGACACTTCGTGTAAGTAGGGAAAAAACAAGACCAATCCAGGAGCTAAAAAAGAACTAACGAATAGAAACTCATCTTCTTCAGAGTATCTAAGCCCTGCTTTATGTAGCCCATCCCAGCCCTTAAAAAAATGACCATCAACTTTCTCCATAAGCCATGTCAAGGGAGAACCTACTTGTTTATCTACTTTTGAAATAAGCATGACCAACTTATATAAAAGGATAGAATTAAACAGGGATTGCCATAAGGTCAGATAGGTAAATTGCTCATCTTTTTCCAACATGCGATGCAAAAATGTTGAGCCACTACGAGGGTTACTCAAAATAAATAAGGGCTGCTTAACTGGTGTCCGCCAAAAACCAGGGAAGAACACATAATCCAAAGCTTGAAAAAATAACACAATAATTCGTAAAAATAAAATAGAGGGAATGATAATTCCACCCACAAAAAATACAAACTTTGGTCGAAAATATCGCCTGCTAAACATGCGCGATATTAATTTCAAAAAAATAGGCCAATAAAGAAAAAACAAATAAAACTCCATTTCGCACAATAAATGAAAATCTTGCACTCATAATAGTGCCACTAAATAGCATATATTACTATAAAGTAAGCTATTACCTAGTTAAAGGAACACGCTTCCTACCTCGTAAAAATATTGAGGACTCTGTCGCGGATCACATACGGAGTGAATTATACCAGCCCTAGTATGCTCTGCGGACGCTTCAAGTCAGCATTTATGGGAGCAGTGTTAACCACTCCCACAAAATAAGCCCGTTATCCAAGTAGGAGCTTATTTTACTTGGTAACCACGCCCTTCAAGGCACACAGAATAAGCTCGACTATAGCCATCACTTAACTGTGCTATTGAAGCTTGCTGCTGCTGGGTTTGAGCCTGTTGCTGCTGGCTAGCTCTGGAATTTCTTGCTGCACGACCAAGTCCACCGGTAGCCGCACCAATAGCTGCACCTTTGCCAGCATCACCCGCAATAGCACCGATAGCCGCTCCTGCTGCAGCGCCTCTCGCAGCACCTTGAATTGCTCTAGGCTGACCTGCCGTAGACCCAGCCGATGCTTGTGGCGGGTTCATCGGATCATAGCCTGATTGCCCTTTAGCCCAAACATAACAATCATATTTATCTTTTTCCAGTTGCTCAGCCGTCTGCCCTTTTGCAGGATAAATAAAAGGCTCAGCTGCCTGTACACTGACTGTTAGGCCATATAAAAAAGTCCCTGCAGCTAAAAAAGAAATTAAATGTTTTTTTGTTATCATTTTAGTAAACCTTTACCCTTTAAATTTTCAAACATTGTACTAATTGAATAATCTAAACGCTCACGGGCAACTTCCGCCTTAAATTGTTTAATAATATTCGCCTTTGCACTACCCAACCAGACAACATACCCCGTTTTCATATCAACTAAGGTCACCACTAAAGCGCCTTTAGGTACGTTCTCTAAAACATCTACCTGTGTTTCAGGATCATTCTTTAACTGCATAGCATCCATATCAACACCAAGAAAATAAGCCACACCCAAATCAGCCTCTTTTTTAGCACCAAAAATTTTATGTTTACGCAATTCTCGGTCAATTAGGTATTTAATATCTCCTGCTAGGTCAACATCCGTAGGCTGCCACTTTTCTTCTGGATCATTCAAAACACCCAAAGCTCCTAACCAAACATAAGAATGATAAGCCGCCAGATTAGCTTTAGGATCGGATTCTACTTCGACTTTGATATCCTTAGTTGAAACAGAACTACAAGCGGTTAATAAACTGAATAAAAACGCCCAAAAAAGGATTAATAATTTTTTCATAATTTTCTCCTAAAATATTGATTAACTACATATTTACTCACCCAACAGTGAACACAGTTGGATACATACAAAACTTGCTGAAAGCCCAGAGAATAAAGATTGAAACGTCACTACTTTATCCTCGGAGCACTCCCTATGCAACACCAATCAATAAACCCTAAATAATTCCTGCATTTGTTCAAATTCATGCAGATAAGGTTTTGCGACTTCGTGATTAGCGGCAATAACCACTAAATCATGCGAAAAAACTGAAGTGTTATACCAATTAAAACTGCCATCGATGACAATATAATCATCAATAATGCAGTATTTAGAATGAATGGGCGAATATGGTACGGGATGGTCATCTTGTCCATAAACTAAGCCTACCTTCACGCCTGAGTTTCTCAATCGTTCGATAACAGGTAAAAGTGGCCGACTTAACTCGTCTTCCATGCTGCGTTCAACACCAATTTTTCCTTGTCTGGCTAAATGGCCATTAAAGAGTATATGTACGTACACGCCTCTATTTTTGGCATTAATTAAGGCGCAAATAACACTATCATTATAATTACCTAGCAATTCGCCAATAAGGAATAAACTGATTTTAATTGAATGTTTAGCGCGGTTTATTTCAGCTAGGATAGCATGATGAGGCAAATAATTTTCACCACTTTGCATGGTATGCCGACCAAAAGTGTACAGCAAATTGAAATGGCTAAAAGGATCTATACCATAGCGCTGAATAACCCCACCGCGTTGGCTTTGAAAAATATTATCTAGTAAGCGGCACATGCCCTTGGAATGAAATGTCATGCCTGATTCCCAATTGGCCCACCAACGTTCAAAAGTAATATTAAACGAGCCTAAGATGCAGTCTTCATCATTAAATATAATGAATTTAGTATGCATATCGGGTTCTACTTCGATTAAATGGTGATCCGGGCTACAAACAACACCAATAAGCTCAATTCCTGCTCGTTTTAAACGCGCATAATTATGACTATTTGTCATTGTCATTTTACGCCAATCGACAAGGCATTGAACCAGTACACCTTGTTCACTAGCGCTAACTAAATGGTTGGCAAAATCGTAATCATCAATACAATCAACACTGACTTTAATGGTACAAAGTCGCTCAGGTTCATTATGTTTGCTACGAATTACCTTATCAATTAAATCATGGATATAACGTTTAGGATGGTACGGATGGTTAGGCTGGCCTTTAGTAAATTTAGGGACTAGATGTAAAGATTCAAAATGATGATTCATCCAATCGACATCACTTTGCAATTCATGAGCTTGTAACTCATAAGTTCGGTAATGATTATGGGTGGAATGAAAATCGTTTATTTCTCTATATTCTGGAATGTCTGGATTGCCTTGCAGCTGGTTCCAGTCCATAAAAATATATTCTTTTTCCGAAGGGATAGAGTGTTCATCTTTATGAATAATAAAGGAAAACTTAATGCAATTGATGCTACCAAATGAATTAGAAAATGGATGTATATAAAAGTCTCTAGTCCGGCGTTTATGCTGATTCCATTTAATATCATAAGCATCGGTATCAATAATATAAGTTTCACAAATATTATGCTGGCGGTAGACTTTGAGTACGACTTTTAGATTAACTTGTTCGCCATGAAATAGGTCAAACTCTATTTTCCCCCAGCGCAGAAAAAATTCATGATTAAAGTCATTAACTCGTGCAAATGATCCACCTAGTTCACCATGTACGGGCTTGGCATAATGTTCAGCTATTGGTTGCATACCATTACCTTTGTCTTTTTATTATTTTTAAAGGGATTCAAATGTCATTAAATAACCGCAATGATCAGATACACGCCCATAATCTTGGTCGGTAAAAATAACGCTTGCGGAAGTTGCCTTTATATCGCTATTTTTATTCATAAATATATAATCAATTCGATAGTCATCAGCCAAAAGGTCTTGCCATTGTGCATCATGAACTTTAAAAATTTTATTAAACACGCCTTGTTTATTTACCGCTAAATACTGATCCTCGTATTCATCCGAATTAACCACTTGTTGATACCCAGTTGAGCAGGCAGTAATATTAAAGTCACCGCATAATAAGGTCGCTTTAGTAGCATCACCTTTCTTGTGTTCAGCCCACGTACTTAAGCGTTGGAATTGTTCCTGAAATCCACCTTCCAGCCAACTTAAATGTGCAGAAAAAACTTGAATAAAACCAATATAAGGCACATAAACTCTTGCAGTAACTACTTTTCTGGAATTAATATCATATACATCATGACTATCCGATACATACATAGCGTCATGATCAGATAAAGGATAGCGACTTAAGATAGCAACCCCTTCTCGGTATCGGTCAAAGCCTAAATGTGACCAATCAGTATGTATATGATATGGCTTACTTAAACGCTCATTAATGATTTTTGCAGAATTGGAATTCCAGTCTCCTTGTCCATTATTCCAGTGCTCAGCGACTTCTTGTAAACATACAATATCGATGTCCAGTTCATCAATTGTTTTAGCAATTGTACTAAATTTTTCGTCCTGATTGTCTTCTTGATAACAGTGTAAATTTAAGATTAAAACTTTAAGCTGTTCTCGTTGAAAAGAATAATTATGCCCTTCATTATTATCCCAAACGGTTTGCTCGCTATTTTCACAGCTGATGACATATTTTAATTTAAACAACTCAGCATGATGGATTTTTCCAGTCCAAAGCTGTGTACCGTATTGATTAGGGTTTCGCGCATGACTGCCTAATACTTTAGGCCAATGCTGACGTTTAAAGTGACAAGCTGTTTTTTTTGTTGTTTTCCAGTCATCAGTCGTCCAATGGATAGTAACTTTTTCAGCATTAAACGATTGATTGATAGCTGCTGTCACATAGGTCGTTTGTTGCCCAGCGCGTAATTTATTTTTAAAATCAACATTTTGTAAAGACTGTTGATCAATCAGTTTGACGCCAGAATCAGCCTCGCTTGAATAGTTAAGCCCGTGATTATTAAGCAGGTGTTCTTGTTCTAAAACACGATAACTCACATTAAATTCAATATTACCGGGTAGCGACTGCTCTTCAGTTAAATTTAAGTTAACGCTTGCCGACCAGTACTCTTTACCGTTGCCTAACATGCTGTGATAGTGCGCTGGTAAGATATGCCAGACTTTATCTTCACCCGACCAGTGAATATCTAGCTGTTTGTCATAGCCAATATTTTCTAATGCTAGAAAAAATGTTAATTTTTGTTGGATTTTCTTAGTACTTTTAAATATGACATTTTCTACGTAGAGTAATTTAATTTTATTCATGCTTTTGATACTCCTCGCTAATCAATGATATGGGGCGAAACAAGATTTTAACCACAGAGAACTCAGAGAAATCCCTTATTTCTTTATGTTGAAATCTTTCCTGATTACACACAAGCCTCAGCTCCCTTGAAAAATAATTTTAAATAAAATATAGCCCGTTATGGAATTTTCGAAATGCGGAGCAGCTATTCCGCAACTTCATGCGGACTTGAATGTATCAACTAATACTTAGAAATGGCCTATTTAGGAATGAAGGGTAAATAATATGTGAATCTCCCACACAATATTTATGACCTCATATTATTTAATTTCTACTGCTTAATGAAAACTTCGAAAATCAATCTCAGGAAAAACATCATCTAATACTTCTAAAGCACTTAAAGATCGCTCATTAATCGTATTTGTTTTGATGCTATCAAGCAAATAATTAAATCTCGCCAAATGATCAGTAATACGTTTTTTAGCATATTCAACAGTTGTTCCTGTCTTCATTATAAAAGGCCAATCCGATGCTTGGGCTAATAACAATGAACGCACCGCTTGATTTAAAGCTCTTTCCTGCAAAGGGTTAACTTTACTGCTCTGTAAAGCTAGTACTAACTTTTCCAAATCTGCCGCGGCTTTATGCAATAAAGGGTAAATCCAATTATTACTTTCATTGATCCAAAAGCTGGAATAACCTTGATCACCCCATGTTGATGCAGAAGGTGTTGCGACTTGATGTGTAACGTTTTGCTTTAAATAATCGGCACAACTGATCGTTTGTATCGCATTAGTATTGTTATCTGCTAAGCGTAACACGCACTCTAACCATTGCGGCCCCTCATACCACCAATGGCCAAACAGCTCAGCATCATAAGGGGTGACAATGATCAGCGGACGATTCATATCAGTGCTCAAACGATCAATTTGTAATTGACGTTTATTGATAAAATCCTGTGCGTGGAGCTGTGCTTTATATAATGCTTGCTTAGGCTGATAAATTTCCTTAGGAAGGTTTTGGCCTGTTATGCGGTGATATTTTATGCCGGTATTTATACGCGTATGACCATCCAAAATATAAGGTGCAATATAATCCAGCTCCAACTCAAAGCCTATATCACTGTAATATTCGCGGTAATCATAGTCACCAGGATAACCTTCTGTAGAACTCCAGACTTGACGTGATGATTCAGGGTCTCGAGCAAATGCCATGACCTCATTACCGCAATTCAGCGGTGCATAAACACCATTTCTTGGCGACTCACTCGCATTTTCGATACCATGCGTATCGACAAAAAAATAATTGATGCCGGCATTTTTTAAATGCTTCTCCAAGCTTGGATAATAACCACACTCAGGTAACCAAAAACCTTCTGGTGCAAAACCAAAGTGAGATATAAACGTTTCAATACCGGTATTTATCTGGTTGCGTACCGCTGCTTCATTCTTATTCAACAGCGGTAAAAATCCATGCGTCGCAGCGCAAGTGATTAATTCAAGATGGCCTAAGGCATTAAACTTTTTAAAAGCAGTTAATAAATTACAATTGTACTGATGGCTAAAAATATCCAATGTATCCAAATACAATCGCCGGTATAACCTAGCTAATCGTTGATACTCTGGATTACCAGCCGTGCGGATAATTTCTTTTTCCGCAAGCTCAATTTGTTTATTAAGGTGTGCAATGTAACGTGACTGTAATAGTTCGCTACTTAGCATGGTAATTAGCGGTGGCGACAGCGAAAGAGTTAAGCGGTAGTTAACACCGTCTTGATGCAGCTGTTCCAGTGATCGAATTAACGGAATATAACATTCAGTCACCGCCTCAAACAACCAGGTTTCTTCAAAAAAATTATCGTATTCTGGGTGTCTTACGAAAGGCAGATGCGCATGCAGAACAATACTAAGAAAGCCTCTTTGCATAGCCACTATCAATAAAGTCCTAGTCCAGAGCTGTTTAGCTTAGTTATATTTGATTTTTTAGGACTAATATAAAAACCTGACTCTTGTTTGGCTAGAATATTGGCAAATTCAGAATCACTGCTATTTGCATATACCTTTAAATCATAACCTTGATTGTTGAAGTTTTTTAAAATAAATGGCTCAGTTTCTGGAGCTGTAGCATTTTTAGTAGAAGTGAACTGATGTCTAGCGTTATTGTTGTTCGGCGGAAATATTGAATTTTCGCGTTGAACATGAATAGCATCAGGGACGTTGTTGATTTCTGCAACAAACAGACGGTCAAACATTGGTATTTCTTGCGTGGGCTGTTCGCTATTATTTATACTATGCTCTGGCATCGCTTCCTGCCATATAACCTGAGTGTTATCAGCTTCTGTATTAGCGCTCTCGCTATCAATAACCGGAACAGCATCACTAATAGTTACTGGAGTTTCTCGTGGTACATGAATGGTATCGGAAGTAACTAAAGCACTAAAACTGTTATCTGCATTGACTTCTCCAATAACAGCTGAATAAGCTGTTGCTGCAATTGGCACAGACACTGTTTGTTGGCCCTGAAAACTCGACAGCTTTATATCAAAGCTTAAGTTCAGGCTACTAGGATATTCGCTGAGTGTAGGGTCAGAATACACTCTCATAATTAGCTGAGTGCCTAGATTACTAATGGTATTGTTTTTTATATTCCAATAAGCATGAAGAGTAACTGGGTCAACTGGCATAAGCACTAACTCAGATTGCATATAACTATCATTTGGCGCGTATGCTTGAGTGATTTCCTCGCTAATATCAAGTAAATCTTGTTGGGAAAGTTTTAATTGAGGGTTATATCTTGATTGCCAAAACGTCATTATTTAGTCAGCTCGTATGCTAGCGTTAGATGATATTTTACTAAGGTTTCGATATTATAAATCCCTCAGAACTGAGTGCTATTCTATATAACTAAATAAAAGCACATGACAAGTACGGGAAATGCTCTACTTTCGTTGCTTTACGTTAATTACCTGCACTAATGTTTATAAATTATACAAGGTACTTAAGCGTATGCAAGCAAGAGAGCAAATACTGGCATTGGTATGAAGAATAATACATTGAAGAGCTTGAATTTATTCTAAATTGCACGGTAAAACCACTTAAAGCAAGTAGAGTACATGCAAGTTCAGCTTTAATTAACTACCAACAGGAATAGACAGAACTTGACCGACTTTAATCGAATTAATACTAGCGATCATATTGGCATGTTTAAGCTGATCTAAAGTAACGCCATATTTCAAGGCAATGCCTAATAAGGTTTCGCCTTTAGCTATTTTATGCACTGGTTTATCAATGTTTGCTGCCAATGCAACATTATGATTTTTAGCATAAGACACAATGCCTTGCTGAATTGCTTTAGCCATTTTTAACTGATAAGTTCCGCTTTTTAAACGGCGCTCTTCTTTTGGGTTGGATATAAAAGCAGTTTCTACTAAAATTGATGGGATATCAGGCGATTTTAGAACCATAAAGCCCGCCTTTTGCACAGTCTTAGAGTGTAATTCACCAATACGACCAAAATTATTGAGCACTTCTTTAGCAACTAGCTGACTAATATCTTGTGAAGCTGTTTGTGATAAATCCAACAACACTGAAGCTAAAACATCATCCTTATCATCAAGGCTTATACCGCCGACTAAGTCAGCCGCATTTTCATTATTAGCTAACCATCGCGCAGCTACACTGGTGGCCCCACGACGAGATAATGTAAATACCGATGCGCCAGTGACATTAGAATTATTAAAAGCATCCGCATGAATAGATACAAATAAATCGGCATTGGCTTTCCGAGCAATTTTTCTACGCTTACTTAAAGGTACAAAATAGTCTCCTTTACGTACCATAATGGCTTTCATGCCCGGTTGCTTATTAATTAGTGTCGCTAACTTTTGCGCAATTTCAAAAACCACCTTTTTTTCTAAAGTACCATGAGTTCCTCTTGCCCCCGGGTCTTTACCGCCATGCCCCGCATCTACAGCCACGACAAAAAGTTTCGCTTTACCTATGTTGGTTTTTACGACTTTGCTAGCTTTTTTAACCCGTTTCTTAGCCAATGGTTTGGCTGATTTAACTGGTAAATCAATAACTAATCGAGGTCCATATTTTTTATTTGCTTTTAAAACAAAACTCTTAGGTAAAACTTTTGACTCTAAGTCGATAACAACACGTAAATCTTTTTTATTTCTATGTGCAGACCGTAATCCTGCTAAAACAGGATGATTTTTAGGGGGCTGCTTGAGATTTTTCGCTAAGAAAGCATTATTAAAATCAATAACTAAACGATCAGGATTTTTAAGTTGAAAAATCTGATGCTCAGGAATAGAAGAAACGTCAAAAACTAAGCGTGTATATTTATTCGTCGATTGAATGCGTAGTTTTTTTACTTTTGTTTGCGCCGCAGAGACAACTGAGATATTTAAAATCAATAATAAACATAAAATTATAAATTTTCTCACGACCTCACCTAAATGCTAATAAATTCAATTAGATTATAGCAGTATGTGTTTGTTTTTCAATCAGAAAGTTTACTCTTTATGTGCTCTGGCATTTTATCAATATGTAACTTACGGCCATTATCGCTTGTTGTTAAAGATAAAATAACATCAGGCTCACTTAAATAACCCTCTCCTTTTTCTGGCCATTCAATAAAACAGACTGATTTTTCTTGTAAATAGTCGGCAATACCTATCCATTCCAATTCTTCAGGATCAGCTAAGCGATATAAATCAAAATGAAAAAAAAGCCGGTTTTCAATTTTATACTCTTCGACGATATTATAAGTAGGACTTTTAACAGTACCTATATGGCCTGCTGCACGCATAAAACCACGCGTTAAAGTTGTTTTTCCTGCACCCAAATCACCCAACAAGAAAACAAGACATTTTTCCGGTAGCACTTGAAATAATTTAGCGCCAAAAGCTTCAGTTTCTTCCGCTGTATTCAATATAAATTGCATCATTAATTAACGACTTCTCGTAAAAATTGTAAAACATCAGTCGCGCGCAAACCGCGCTCACCAAAATAAACGGCAGCCTTATCCGCGGCCAAGCCATGTAAATAAACCCCTATTTTTGCTGCGTCCAGTAAAGAATAGTGCTGAGCTAATAAAGCACCGATAATGCCAGACAAAACATCCCCCATACCGCCCGACGCCATTCCAGGGTTGCCTGTAGTATTAACATACACCTGCTTACCATCGCAAATCAGCGTGCCTGCACCTTTCAACACACAAACACCGCCATATTTTGTCTGTAGCGCACGTACAGCCTTAAATCTATCTTGCAAAATATCCGCAGTAGAACACTGTAATAAGCGAGCGGCTTCACCGGGGTGCGGAGTTAATATCCATTGCTCTGAATAAGCAGGGCTGTCTGCCAATAAATTCAATGCATCTGCATCAATCACTCGCGGTAGGCTTAGGCTAATTAAACTAGGCCACACACTCTTTGCCCATGATCGCTGAGCTAATCCTGGCCCTAAAACTAATACAGTAACCTTCTTTAGCAACACTTCAATATCTGCCAATTGCTCTAATGTATGCCCCATTAATTCTGGACATGTAAGATACATTTGGCTAGCATGCGCTTTGCGCGTAGCCACACTAACTAAACCTGACCCGCTATTTAAGGCGGCTTCAGCCGCTAATTTGACTGCCCCCGCATAACCATAATCGCCCCCCACCACTAAGACATGACCAAACATACCTTTATGTGCGCAGCGTGATCGCTTAGCTAATGTAGTCGCTTGTAACAAACTATCTTTACTTAATTCATATTCAATAATTTCATTAGGAACGTCTAAACCTGAAAATAGCACTGTGCCACAATAATCAGCTGCTAAACCGGTAAAAAGTCCTTTCTTTAAGACTATAAAAGTAACAGTCAACTCAGCATGCACAGCACAATCCATAATATTACCAGTGTCGGCATTTAAGCCAGATGGAATATCAATTGCCAAAACCGGCACGCCTGATGTATTAATATGCTGTATTGCGGCTGCAAATTCACCCATCACAGGGCGATCCAGCCCAGTACCCAATAATGCATCAATGATTAAGTCTGCGTTATTTAACAAATGAAGGTCATATAAAATTACCCCACCAGCATTGCTATAAGCTTGTTTAGCTAATGCTGCATCGCCAGTTAATTTTTCTTCGGCAACTACAGAAAGTAACTGTACCTTATAGCCAGCTTGCAATGCGAGTTTGGCAATTAAATAGCCATCACCGGCATTATTGCCCGCACCACAAAAAACGGCGATTTTTTTAACATCAGGGTAATATTGTTTTATGATTTGAAAGCTAGCTTGCGCCGCTTTAGTCATTAACTGAAAACCAGAGACTTCTGTTTGCTCCTGAGCTATACGATCTATTTCTCTGGCTTGTTGTGCAGAGTACAGCTTTGTTGGTAGAGTTTGCATAGTTAAGTGAGCGCGTAAATATAAATGAAAGCATTATAGAATGGATAAAGCAATGAATGAACTGTCCCAAAAAATAAAGCAATGGGGTTTGGATCTGGGCTTTCAGCAAGTAGGTATCAGCGATACGAATTTGCAACAAGCAGAGCAGCGCTTACAACATTGGATAGCCCAAGGTTATCATGCAGATATGGATTATATGCATAAACATGGCCTAAAGCGTAGCCGCCCTGCTCTTTTACAACCAGAAACAGTGAGCATTATTTCGGTGCGTATGGATTATTTGCCCGAAGCACAAGAATCTATAGAAAATACCCTTAATAATCCAATTTCTGGCTTTATATCACGCTATGCATTGGGCCGTGATTATCATAAGGTATTACGCAAACGCTTACAAAAACTGGCGCAACGTATTGAACAAGAAGTCGGTACCTTTGGTTATCGTGCTTTTGTCGATTCGGCTCCTGTTCTGGAAAAAGCCATCGCTGAAAAAGCCGGATTAGGCTGGATCGGCAAACACAGCAATATCATTAATAAAAAAGCCGGTTCTTGGTTTTTCTTAGGCGAAATTTACACCTCCATTCCTTTGCCTATCGATGCACCGAGTAGTAATCATTGCGGACAGTGTACTGCATGTATTGATATTTGCCCTACCCAAGCGATTGTTGCGCCCTATCAAGTCGACGCACGAAGATGTATTTCGTATTTAACAATAGAGTTGAAAGGCTCCATACCTGAAGCGTTAAGACCATTAATGGGAAATCGTATTTATGGCTGTGATGATTGCCAATTAATTTGCCCTTGGAATCGCTTTTCTCGGCTTAGTACTGAAACTGACTTTAGCCCTAGATATAACCTCAACGCCCAGCACTTAATTGAATTATTTAATTGGTCAGAAACAGAGTTTTTAACAAAAACCGAAGGCTCTGCAATTAGGCGTATAGGCTATGAACAATGGTTACGCAATATTGCCGTGGCACTAGGTAACGCGCCTGCATCAGCCGAGATAACAGCAACATTAAATAATAAAATTAACCATTCTTCTGAGCTAGTTAAAGAGCATGTCATCTGGGCATTAAAGCAATAGCATGTTATAAACCAGTAAAAGTTCTACAGAATTTTATCATTACTCTATAATTAACCACATATCTCCTTTATCTTTGGAAAACGTTTATGAAAAAAACGACACTCTCATTTATTTTTTTATTTTCAGGTACACTGCAAGCACAAAACTTATTAGAAACCTATGATTTAGCTTTGCAAAATGACCCTTTTCTACGCCAGTCATATGCTAATAAAATGGCCGTAGATGAAACAAAAATGCAGAGTATTGCACGACTTTTACCATCAGTAAACGCAGGCGCTTCAACTGTTTATAACTGGTCTCATCAAAAATCAATTTTTAACGAAAACTTCCCTGGTCAATCAAATAAAAATGAATACTGGGATAATCGGTTTAGTATTAACCTAGTACAACCTGTTTTTCATTGGGATATGTGGGTACAGCTATCTCAGTCCGAAAAGCAAATTGCCCAAGCTGATGCTAGTTACCTTGCTGAACAGCAACGACTTATTCTAAAAACAACGAATGCCTATTTTGATGTTTTAGCTGCGCAAGATGATCTCACCTTTTCACTTGCGGAACAAAACACCATTGCCAGACAACTAGAGCAAGCACAACAACGCTTTGATGTAGGCCTTATAGCCATTACCGATGTTTATGAAGCGCAAGCAGGTTATGACCAAAGTCGAGCAGATGTTATTGCTGCTGAAAATGCAGTTTCAAACGCAAAAGAAGCTTTACAGGTAATTATTGGTCCCAACTTAGATAAACTAAGTAACTTAGGTGAGGAATTACCCTTACCTTTACCGGAGCCTAATGATATAGAAGAGTGGAGTAGTCAAGCTCTCAACCAGAATTTACAAATTTTGGTCGCCCAGAGCGAATCAGAAATTGCTCAAGAAAATATTAATTTCCAGCGTAGCGGCCATTATCCTACTTTAGATATCGTTGGTCAGTTTGGGCTTAATGATACAACCGGTAATCTCTGGGCACATGGCAATACAGAAAATATTGGTTTACAATTAAATATTCCAATTTTTGAAGGCGGAGCAGTCACCTCCAGAACACGTCAAGCGGAATATCAACATACCCAAACTCAAGAAGTTTTAATAGCAACACAGCGAGCCGTAACTAAAGAAGTAAAAGATGCTTACCGAGCTGTTATCGATAGTATCAGCCAAGTTTCAGCACTACAGTCCGCAGTTAAATCAGGTAAAAGTGCATTAGAGGCTACTGAAGCAGGCTTTGAAGTCGGTACAAGAACAATGGTTGACGTATTATCAGCAACAAGAAACTATACTAGTGCACAAAGTAGATATTCAAAATCTCGTTACGCTTATTTAGTAAGTGGTATACGTTTGAAAAATGCAGCGAGCACTTTAGATATTGCAGATATTGAAGCGATTAACCGCTATTTAGAGTAATACAGAAATAAGAATGTGTGGGGGGCTTTTGACTTAAGCCCTCTCTTGTTGGAGAGGGTTGGGTGAGGAGAATAAAATCATGCCTTTATAATCCCCACAAGCTATTACTATATCGTTTCATTTATGGCATACGTAACATCCCTCCTAAGTATGCAGCCATACATACTCACCGATATTTATTTGATTAAATAAATCTAAAACATCAGCATTATGCATTCTAATGCAGCCATGGGATTCAGGCTTTCCTTGCATTAAATGGTCGGGGCAGCCATGGATATAAATATAGCGCCATGCACTATCTACTTCAGCATAGCGATTAACCCTTGCTTCCAAGCCACCGAGCCAAAGAATACGCGTTAAAATCCAGTCGCGGTCTGGATTTTCCTGACTTAGTTCAGGCGTATAAATTTCACCGGTAGTCCGTCGACCAATAAAAACAGAGTTTAAAGGCTGATCAGCACCAATTTTAGCTCTGATTTTATGCCAACCTCGTGGCGTGCACTCCGAGCCCATCTGCTCACCTGCCCCATTTTTAGCCGTTGAAACTGGGTAGCTATGGATAACAGCACTATCTTCAATCAAATCTAAAGTTTGTGTTGCGATACAAACTTCAATATATCGCTTAGGTAAAGGATCGCTCAGCATAGCTTTACTTTTTGAATAAAGCGATTGATTCTACATGCCCCGTTTGCGGAAACATATCCATGACACCCGCTTTAACTAAGGTATAGCCCATTTCATTAACTAAAATCCCTGCATCTCTAGCCAATGTAGAGGGGTTACAAGAAACATACATAATTAACTCTGGATTCCATTTTTTCAAATTAGGCAAAACATCTGAAGCACCTGCTCGCGATGGGTCTAACATCACTTTATTGTAGCTCTGTTGAGCCCATGCTTGACCGCTAACATCTTTACTTAAATCAGCGGCAAAAAACTCAACATTCGTTAAATTATTTAATTGAGCATTGTCTTTCGCATGATTAACCAAAGGCTGATCACCTTCAACACCGACTACATGCCCTGCTTTAGTCGCAATAGGCAAAGTAAAGTTACCCAGTCCACAGAATAAATCTAAAACACGATCATTTTCGTTAAAATCCATTTCCTGCATAACGCGAGTAATCATTTTACGGTTAATTTCATAGTTCACTTGCGTAAACATTGCAGGCTTAAAGCGAAAATGTACACCTTGATCAGGTAAAGCATAAGTGAGCATAACTTCTGGCTCACCTTCAATTGGCACAATTGTATCTGGTCCTTTAGATTGTAAACACAGAGAGATTTTATGCTCATGCCCAAAAGCACGCATAATCTCTTTATCTTCTGCTGTTGCTGGTTCTAAAACACGAAACGCTAAAACACAATCTTCATCGCCAATCGCGACTTCAATTTGAGGGATTTTATCTTTAATAGTTAATTTCCCTATCATTTCTGATAAAGCCATTAATTTCTCACCAACAATTGGGTTCATCACTTTGCAACTTTCAATTTCAGCTAAAAACTGATTGCGACGCTCACGAAACCCCACTAATACGCGGCCTTTTTTTGCTACGTGCTTCACGCCCATGCGCGCTTTTTGACGATAACCCCAATGTGGGCCAGTAAGTGGTTCCCATATCTCAGGAATAGTAACTTTGCCGATACGTTGAAATTGATCAACAAGTAATGCTTGTTTGAAGCTGATTTGAGCAGCATCTTCTACATGCTGAAAACTGCAACCACCGCACTTACCAAAATGCTCACACTTAGCATCAACACGTTCAGGCGCACGTGTGAATAGTGTTTCCACTCTACCTTCAGCATAATCTTTACGGCTATCGGTATAAATGAACTCTAGCTCTTCGCCTGGCAAAGCTTCATCAATAAAGATGACTTTGCCATCGACATGAGCCACACCACGGCCATCATGAGCTAAAGATTCAATCGTAACTTTTACTGCTTCTTCGGGTAATTTCTTTTTTCTAGGGGAACGTCTACGTGCCATGTTTTTCTTTTTGAGTTATATAAGTAAATGGACTACGAACTTAAAATGGTAAGTCGGCCCTACGAGTTATCATCTGTTTCGTCTTAAGTGCGAGGTTAAGCACAATATACAGCTACAATCGAATGCTAACTGTCATAGTGATTTGATTCTTCTGAGGTTAACTAGGAAATACCCCAGTCGATAAATAACGATCACCACGATCACAGATAATCGCGACTATCGTGGCATTTTCAACTTCTTGTGCCAGCCTTAATGCTGCAGCAACAGCTCCACCTGATGAAACGCCTCCAAAAATACCTTCTTGAGTCGCTAAATCACGCATAGTTTGCTCTGCTGTGTGTTGATCCATATTCATAATTTGATCAACGCGTGCCGCTTGATAAATTTTAGGTAAATACTCTTCAGGCCAGCGACGTATACCAGGGATTTTAGCTCCATCTTCAGGTTGTACACCGACTATCTGTATCTCTGGATTTTGCTCTTTCAAAAATTGTGATGTCCCCATAATGGTTCCGGTAGTCCCCATAGCACTGACAAAATGAGTGACTTGACCTTGCGTATCGCGCCAAATTTCGGGGCCTGTGCCTTCGTAATGTGCTCTAGGATTATCAGGGTTAGAGAACTGGTCTAAAATACGACCTTCACCATCCGCTTCCATTTTCCTAGATAAATCAATAGCCGCTTCCATGCTCCCCGCTGCAGGCGTTAATATAATATCTGCACCGTACGCTTTCATAGACGCGCGACGTTCAGCACTCATATTATCCGGCATAATTAAGGTTATTTTATACCCTTTAATTGCGGCAGCCATCGCTAATGCGATACCTGTATTGCCACTGGTTGCTTCAATTAAACGGTCGCCCGGCTTAATTTCACCTCGAGCTTCTGCATGTTTAATCATGCTGATAGCAGGACGATCTTTTACCGAACCAGCGGGGTTATTACCTTCGAGTTTAACTAAAACGGTATTAGAGTTTTTCTTAACAAGGCGCTGTAATTTAACTAAAGGCGTATTGCCAACAAAGGCTTCGATGGTGGAATAAGTCATGACAAAAGATTTAAAAAACGATAAATAATAAAGACGAGTGAATATACGAGTTTTTTATGGGAGGGGATTTTAGCCGCGATTTCATACAAGTCGCGGCTAAAATTTCCTCCCACAATGGGTTGCCAAAAAATCTCTACTACCGAGCAAACATGGTTACTAAACCAGCTAATTTAGCAACCTTATCTTCAGTTAATTGATCCCAAGAAAATTGCCATTGCCAGTTTCCTTCTGTTGTACCTGGCGTATTCATACGGTCAGCACTGCCTAACTCTAAAATATCTTGCATCGGCACAATCGATAGATTGGCAACAGAAGAAAAAGCAACACCAATCAACAAGTAAGGCATAGATGCTTGTGAATGTCCTAAATAGTGATAAATTCTTTGTTTCTCGTGGTCATTTAATGAATTAAACCAGCCTAAAGTTGTATCATTATCATGCGTCCCCGTATAAACAACATAGTTGGGCTCATAATTGTGCGGTAAATACGGGTTAGTAGCGGTATCGCCAAAAGCGAATTGTAATATTTTCATGCCTGGCAGATTAAAATCTGTTCTAAGCGCATCGACTTTTTCAGTAATAATACCTAGATCTTCAGCTACCAGAGGAATATTACCAAATTCTTTTGTAAGAGCTGTTAACAATTCTTTGCCTGGCGCTTCAACCCATGCGCCATTAATCGCTGTTTCTTCAGTGGCCGGAATTTCCCAGGCTGCTTCAAAACCTCGAAAATGATCGATACGTAAAATATCAAACATTTCTAATTGACTCTCTAGGCGTTTTTTCCACCAAGAAAAACGAGTTCTTTTTAGATATTTCCAATCGTAATGAGGATTACCCCAACGCTGACCTGTTTCAGAAAAATAATCAGGAGGGACGCCAGCAACAACCGACATCTCACCATTACCGTCTAATTTAAAAACCTTCCGGTTTGACCAGACGTCAGCACTGTCGTAAGAAACAAAAATGGGAATATCACCGAACAATAAAACATTCTTTTCATTGGCATAGGCTTTAAGCGCCATCCATTGTGAATAGAAAACAAATTGCTCAAACTTAATGATTTCTATTGCTAAACCGAGTCTACGACTCTCTTCTTTAGTAGACTTAGTATCTCGTTCTTTTAAATCTTTAGGCCATTGACTCCAGCTTTGTCCAGAAAATTCATTACGTAAAGCAACAAATAATGAGTAATCATCTAACCAACTTGCTTTATCTTTACAAAAGTCTAGGTAAGCTTGATTTTCTTGGCTATCGGCTAGGTTTACAAAGCCGGTATAAGCCTTAGCAATTAGACAATGCAAACTAAAGCTTTTCCCTGCACCACACTCATTACATTGCTCAGCCTCTTGTAGCCAACCCTTCTCTTTAAGACTTTCAATGCAGATTAATGCTGGATTACCCGCATGTGCCGACAAACATTGATAAGGTGACCCATCGGCATGAGGCACGCCTAATGGTAAAGTTTGCCATACCTTAATCCCTGCATTATGCAGAAAATCGACAAAATTATAGGCTTCCTTACCTAAGTTACCTCCACCGTTATTATTAGGAAGTGAGGTAATATGCAAAAGTACGCCTGAGCGTCTTTGGGATAATAAATTAATGCCAGTCACATTTTGTCCTTAGAGAGAATCATTTAATCAGTGCCTTTGCGCATAGTACCACCCATAGCGGGAGCACCTGAACCTTGAGTAAAAGATAGCGCTAAATAAGCTGGCGCGTCTTCGCCTAGCATATAGTATAAATTAGCTAAATTTAAGCGAAATTGTTTTTCAAAACTACTAACTGCTTGTCCAGGATTATAATCACCAAACCACCAGAACCAATCCGAGCCTTCACAAACCGCCAACTGGAATTCAGCTTCCATAATTTGCATTTTTGATAAGCGCCCTGTCGCTAGTACCTTATCAAAGGCCCATTTGGCATCCCCCAACATATCCCAGCCACGATTTTTGTCAGGATCACCTACCCAAGTTGAAAAGGTACCGTATACCCAACTTCCCGCCATGAGCTTAGGAAGTTCTTTTACTGTAACTTTGTCTTCTAAACATTCTGAAAATGTCGTTAATTCTATATCAGGGTGATTAGCCAGACGTTGATAAAATGCATTTAAAAAATGATAACCATTATCGGGAAAGTATTCCCATGCATTTTCACCGTCCATAATAATCGATACAACACTATCATCAGATTCATTTTCAGCGATAGTTTCTAAATGGTGAATCATGTCATTCACGGCATCATCCGCATGCCACTTAGAGTACTTAAAGCCAATTAAATCTGATAAGCCATCGTCACGGAAAAAACAGGGAATTTTTGTCCCTTTTACTTGAAAAGGGTGATGCACGCCAATATCACTGCCAAGCTCTGATAGGCTCAAACTATTATGTAAGACTTGTCCACCTGTTGCAGTCCACGAGAACCCTGCCTCTTTGATTATTTTTAAAGTAGCCGTACTAATTGCACCTTCTGAAGGCCAACAACCTTCTGGAGTAAACCCAAAAAAGCGTTTAAACGTTGCAACGCCTTGCTTTAGGTGCCATTTTGCTCTTTCTTCACCGCCAGGGTAAGTATCCAGCTCGGGAAGCGGCGCTCCTGGCATCGCTTCATGAGTGGATTTTATATCTAAGAGTAAAGGTAAAATTGGGTGTGCATAAGGTGTTACTGAAAGTTCAATACAACCTTTTGTTGCTAAAGCTTTATAACGGCAAATTACTTTAGATAATAATTCACCAATGATTTCTACCATTTCCAAGCGGTCATGCAAGGTAAAGTTTCTTTCCTTGGCAATTAATCGCTGTACTCTAGTATCTGACAGTTTGACCGTTTCCCCCATCCAAGCAAGATGATACCAAACTAAAAAATCATCTATAAACTGCGAATTAATATACTGCATGGCATCAGCATGACTTTGCACCCATTCTGCCATTTGTACCAAGTTTTTAAACGCAGGGTAACGATCAATCTGACGTTCACGATTGGCACGCATACAATTGTTAATTAGCTCTTGCCGCTCATCAATACTAGCTGGAATTGCTGAAGTTGCAAGGGCAGCTAACAAAGGATCTTTCATTTCAATGTGATCATGCAAAAAGCAATTAACTTGTTTTGCGTAGTCCTCTATTTGTTCTAGTAAAATAGGCGCAAAATTGACCACAGCTTTAGCATTAGGCTCTGCTTCTAAATGCGCAACCATATCTACATAGTCTTTGATGACATGTAGATAGGTCCACGGCAGTTGAAACTCACCTGTTTGTAAATCTCGGTACTCTGGCTGATGCATATGCCAGCATAAAACGAGTTTCAATTTTTTCTTATCTGACATAGTGTCGTCTTTGTCCCAGCATATCTGGGGTTACTAATACAACACCACCGGAACTAACATGGAAGCGTCTTTCATCTTCTGCTCTGTCTTCACCAATAATCGTTCCTTCTGGTACTTGACATCCTTTTTCAATAATCGCTTTAGTAATACGGCAGTGTCGCGCGACATTGACTTCAGGTAAAAGCAAAGAGTCTTGAATCGTACTATATGAGTTAACTCGAACCTCTGAGAATAATAGAGAATGCCGGATAGTCGACCCTGAGATAACACAACCTCCAGAAATCATCGAATCAATTGCTTGACCGCGTCTATCATCGTCATCAAAAACAAATTTTGCTGGTGGAGTTTGCACTTGATGCGTCCAAATAGGCCATGTTTGGTCATATAGATTAAGGTCAGGTTTAACGCCGATTAACTCCATATTAGCAGACCAATAAGCATCGATAGTACCCACATCACGCCAGTAACTTTGCTCGCCACTTTGTAAATCTAAAAAAGGATAAGCATTAACGTTATGATCTTCAATGACAGAAGGAATAATATCATGACCAAAATCATGCGTAGACCCTGGGGTGTCGGCATCTTTCAGTAGTTGCTCAAATAAAAAGTCGGTATTAAATATGTAAATACCCATTGAAGCTAAAGCTCTATCTGCTTTATTTGGCATAGTCGGTGGGTTAGCTGGCTTTTCAACAAAAGCTTTTACGCGCCTGTTTTCATCAACAGCCATGACACCGAAGTCTTTAGCTTCTTCTAAAGAAACCTCCAAACAACCAATCGTTAGGTCGGCATTCTGTTCCACATGATCAGCCAACATTGCGCCATAATCCATTTTATAAATATGATCACCCGCCAAAATAACCACATGATCAGGCGCACGACTACGTAAAATATCGATATTTTGATAAATGGCATCAGCAGTACCTTGGTACCAAGAGGTTTCATCATGTCTTTGTTGTGCCGGCATTAAATCAACATATTCACCAAACTCACCGCGCAAAAAACCCCAGCCTTGTTGTATGTGTCGAATTAAGGAATCTGATTTATATTGCGTTAAAATCCCAACTTTACGAATACCCGAGTTGATGCAATTTGATAAGGGAAAATCGATAATACGAAACTTTCCACCAAAAGGAACTGCTGGCTTAGCACGCCAATCAGTCATATTTTTCAGTCGAGAGCCACGTCCGCCCGCTAAAATTAAAGCAATAGTATTACGTGTTAAGTGACTAACGAAACGGTCATGGTGTTGCGATTTTTCGTACGACATAGATTTCCTCTTTTATTAAATAGGCTATTACATTTGTGCTTTAATTTGTTACTATTCTAAGAAAACTAATTCTACTATACCTGAGGCATTGCAAAATGAACAAGCTAAACAAGCCAACAAAAATAAATCCGCTTGATTCTGAATTGTTAAAAATATCTGAAGCAAAGCATCATGACCCATTTTCTATTCTTGGACGACATAAAAAAGATGCTAAAACGACCGTTACGGTTTATTTACCTTATGCTGAATCTGTAGAAATCGCCGATGCTAAAGTTCAGTTACAACGTATACCCGATACAGATTTTTTTCAAGCTACTATTATAGATGACAAAGCATTACCACAATATTACCAGTTAAAATATACCGATAAAGCCGGCAATAAGCACACGCAATATGACCCCTATTCTTTTGGGTCTCAGCTTCCAGAGTTTGATCAACACTTATTTTCTGAAGGCCGACATTGGCATATTTATAAAAAGTTAGGTGCGCATTTGCATGCCGTTGATGGCATCGAAGGTGTATTATTTACTGTTTGGGCTCCTAATGCCGGTCGTGTCAGTGTTGTTTCTGAATTTAATTCTTGGGATGGTCGCTGTCATCCAATGCGTATTTTAGGCGGTAGCGGTATATGGGAGATTTTTATCCCTGGAATAAGCGTTGGCTGCTTATATAAATATGAAATCCTCAATCGTAATACCAACCAAATTTCAGTTAAAACAGACCCTTATTCGCAACAGTTTGAGTTCCGCCCACAAACAGCATCAGTCATTATTGATGAAGCTGAATATACTTGGAGCGATGAAGCTTGGATGGCTAAACGCCCTAAGCATGATTGGCTGCATGAAGCCATGTCAACTTATGAAGTGCATCTAGGTTCATGGAAGCGCGACGCACAAGGCAACTTTTTAAATTATCGTGATCTTGCACATGAATTAGTCGAGTATGTTGTCTATATGGGTTTCACTCATATTGAACTTTTACCCATTACTGAGCACCCACTTGATGCCTCATGGGGTTACCAGACAACCGGCTACTTTGCACCGACTAGTCGCCATGGTAGTTCGGATGATTTCCGCTATTTTATCGATTATTGTCATCAACATAATATTGGCGTCCTGCTTGACTGGGTACCCGCTCATTTTCCTAAAGATGAATTTGCCTTAGCTCGTTTTGATGGCAGTGCCCTTTATGAACACGAAGATCCACGCAAAGGTGAACATCGTGACTGGGGTACGCTGATCTATAACTACGACCGTAATGAAGTTAAAAACTTCTTATTATCCAGCGCTTATTTCTGGTTAGAAGAATTTCATTTGGATGGTTTACGCGTTGATGCCGTTGCTTCTATGCTTTATCTTGATTATTCTCGCGAAGAAGATGATTGGGTGCCAAATCAGTATGGCGGCAATGAAAACCTAGAAGCAATTGATTTTTTACGTGAATTAAATACAGTTACTCACGAGCAACATCCTGGCACCGTTGTTATTGCTGAAGAATCAACATCCTGGCCACAAGTAACACGCCCTACATGGACCGGCGGATTAGGTTTTTCTATGAAGTGGAACATGGGCTGGATGCACGATATGCTGTCTTATATGCAGCAAGACCCTGTTCATCGCCGTCACCATCATGACCAGTTAACTTTCGGTATGCTCTATGCGTTTACCGAAAACTTTATGCTACCTTTTTCACATGATGAAGTGGTTCATGGTAAAGGTTCTATGCTAAATAAAATGCCGGGCGACGAATGGCAGAAATTTGCTAACTTGCGCTTGCTTTACACCTTTATGTTTACTTACCCAGGTAAGAAATTACTATTTATGGGCTGTGATATTGCTCAAGGAGCTGAGTGGAATTTCAACCAAGCATTAGATTGGTATGTATTAGATTACTCATACCATAAGGGCATACAAACTTTAGTCAAAGACTTAAATAAAATGTATGTTAAACATCCGGCATTGTTCCAGCACGATTTTGATAATCAAGGTTTCGAATGGATTGACTGCCATGATGTTGAACAATCTATTATTAGCTTTACGCGTAAAACTGAAGAAGAAACTTTAATAGTGATATTAAACTTCACTCCCATACCAAGAGAAAACTATCGTATTGGCGTCCCAAGAGCGGGTACTTATCATGAGATTTTTAATTCTGATTCGGAGTATTATGCGGGAAGTAACTCTGGTAACGGCTACATCGTTTCTGAAGATACACCTTGGATGAACCAAGATCAATCAGTCAATTTAACCATTCCCCCTTTAGCAGGCATCGTCTTAAAACTATAGTTATGAAAAAAATTCTTTTTGTTACTAGTGAAGTACACCCACTGATTAAAACTGGCGGTTTAGCTGATGTTGCAGGTAGTTTACCCATTGCAATATCAGAGTTAGGTCAAGATATTCATATTATTATACCTAAGTATCATGGCATTAAATTAACCGAAGAACCACAATACCGCAGCACTATTAGGGTCAATAATCGTGATGTAAATATCTTCGAAACACAACTCCCTAATAGTAGTGTTATCGTTTGGTTAGTGGATTGCCCTGAGTATTTTGCTACTCCAGGTAACCCTTACACTGATGAGTTTGGTAATGCTTGGGCTAATAGCGCAGAGAAATTTGCATTATTCTGCCGTGTAGCCGTTGAAGTTGCACAAAACCGAGCTTATTTAGACTGGAAGGCCGATATAGTCCATTGTAATGATTGGCAAAGTGGCTTAGTACCTCCCTTGTTAACACTAGAGCCTCTACGTCCTTCTACTGTATTTACCATACATAATATGGCTTACCAAGGCATCTTTCCACAAGAGACTTTTCATGCCTTAGGCTTACCTGGACAATTATGGCAACCATCTGCTCTGGAATATCATGACATGCTCTCCTTTATTAAAGGCGGCATTTCTTGTGCAGACCATATTACGACAGTGAGTCCTAATTATGCGCTAGAAATTCAAACCGCTGACTTCGGCTATGGTTTGGAAGGACTATTGCATCACCGCGAACATGACCTTAACGGCATTATCAATGGGATTGATTTAGATCAATGGAATCCTGCAATAGATAAACGTATAACACAAACTTATACAGCAGAGACTTTGACGAAAAAGGCGCTAAATAAAACGGCAATACAGCAAAAACTATCTTTACCGGAAGACCCAACTATACCGATGATCAGCCTCATTAGTCGCTTAGTGGATCAAAAAGGCATTGATTTAGTCATTAAGTGCTTAGAAAGTTTAGTTGAATATCCTTTGCAGTTTGTATTATTAGGGGCGGGCAATAAAGGCTATGAGCATCAATTAAAAAACCTCAGCTTATTACATCCTGAGAAAATTTCCGTCACTATTGGCTATGATGAAGATTTTGCGCATTTAATCGAAGCAGGCTCAGATATGTTTTTAATGCCTTCGCGCTTTGAACCTTGCGGACTAAATCAAATGTACAGTCAACGCTATGGAACACTACCAATTGTAAGGAGAACCGGCGGTTTAGCGGATACCGTAGTGGATGCAATGCCTGACACTATCGCTCAGCAAACAGCCTCGGGGTTTGTCTTTGATGAAGCCTCTGTCAGCGCTATGTTAGAAGCGATTAAACGAGCTTTATTTGTTTATGACAATAAAAAAGTTTGGCAAAAGATACAAAAAATCGCGATGAAGAAAGATTTTTCTTGGCAACAGAGTGCAGAGCAATATCTAGCTCTATATCGCACCTTGTAAGTAGTACTTAAGCTGGGGCGCAGCACTTTAGGCTGCTTATAAAATGCAGGCTAAAGACCTGCGCCCCGATAAAGTTGTACAAGTTAATTCATGCTCAACCCTAGGAAGATCAAAAACCTTCCTGATTACGCATGAGTCTCCGCCAAATTAGGATAAAGAAACGGCAATACTCTATAACACGTCATCCCCGAAGTCTTTTGTCGGGAATCTATGTAGTAAAAATTTAGATTCCTGCTAAGAAAATGCAGGAATGACGAGGTGTCTAGTTGGTTGTTTTAAAATGACGGAAGCTTATGGGTAATCAGGAAAACCTTTAATCATCAACAGAAAACGATGGTGGCAACAGCGCTTCTAATTTTTTTGTCGCTGCATCACAATCATCTAATGAGTTAATAACTTGCTGCTGAGCTAGAAAATCAAGCATTAAGAAGTCATCACTACTAATGGCTCGAATAACATAGGTATTAAGCGCTGCACATGCTTCCTGCATTGTTAGTTCAGCGTCTGATAAAACATCATCTTCTTCATCCATGGTCAGGATCATAACCTGACTGCTTGCTGTATTTTGACGCCTAAAAATCGACTCTGCATCCTGTCTGAGTTGCTCCATTTTTTTTTGACCTAAGGGGTCTTGAATAAAGGCACAACCTGAAAATAATGCAAAAGCAATAATTATTACGGAAAATTTTATAACTTTCTGGTTAAATAGCAGCATATTTTCAACATTACTCTTTAATATTATGAATCAAGTACGTAAACCTGTAGTACTTTGCTTTTCTGGACATGACCCCAGTGGTGGAGCGGGCATACAAGCTGACATTGAAACACTTATTAGCCATCAATGCCATGCCGCAAGTGTAATAACAGCCTTAACTGAGCAAGATACTAGCAATGTAAAGAAAATGCTGCCTCAATCTGCGGCGGCCATTATTTCTCAGGCACGTACTATTTTAGAAGATTTACCGGTTAAAGCTATTAAAATTGGCCTAATTGGGAGCGTTGAAACAGCTAAAGCAATCCATACTATTCTAACGGAATACTCTGCACTTCCCGTTATTTTAGACCCCGTTTTAGCCGCTGGTGGTGGCACTGTGCTATCTAGTAATGAATTGATTGATACCATTATAGAGTTGCTGTTACCACGCACGACCATTCTCACCCCCAATAGCGTAGAAGCAAGGCAGCTAGCAAAATGTGATGATTTACAATTAGCAGGGTCCAAGCTATTAGAACTAGGCTGTGATTACGTACTACTAACCGGCTCACATGAAACAACTCCGACAGTTAATAACCAGTTATTTAATGAAGGCAAATGCATAGAAACCTATACCTGGGATAGATTAGCTCATAGTTATCATGGCTCAGGCTGCACTTTAGCATCCAGTATTGCCGCAATGCTGGCGCATGGATTAGAAGTTGAAACATGCATACTGGAAGCGCAAGAATATACTTGGAGCAGCTTAAATGAGGGATATAAACCAGGTAAAGGACAACATATTCCAAATCGCTTATTTTGGATGCAAGAAAACGTATGATGTTTCCTAAAACGGGTCTGTATGCCATTACGCAAACAGAAAACAAAACGCCTGATCAAATTCTAAATGAAGTCAGTGCAGCTCTTAAATCTGGAGTTAAAGTATTACAGTACCGAGATAAGCAGCCAGTTGATGCTGTTTTTTTAGCGGGCGCATTAAAAGAGCTTTGTCATGCACACAATATCCCTTTGATAATAAATGATGATATAAAACTAGCTAAACTTATTGGCGCTGATGGCGTACATATCGGACAAGAAGATGGACAACTCAGTTATGCACGTGAAATCTTAGGTAAAAATGTGATCATAGGAGTTTCTTGCTATGACAGCTTAGAGCGTGCATTAGAAGCCGAGCAGAATACAGCTGATTATGTCGCTTTCGGGCGTTTTTTTCCTTCTAATTCAAAGCCACTAGCCGCCCCTGCACATATTTCTACCTTACAGAATGCAAAAAACAGCATCAAAGTTCCTATTGTTGCTATTGGCGGTATATTACCTGGCAATGGTGCAGAGTTATTAGCTGCTGGAGCAGATATGTTAGCGGTAATAGGTGGAATTTTTGATCACGCGCCATATCAATCGGCTTTAGCCTATCAAGCTTTATTCAAATGAAAAAACTCGTCGGCCTATTTTTTCTTGCACTGATCACGGCATGTACTTACCCTAAAATGCAGCAAGACTTAAGCATAGGCAAACAGCTAAGCTTTCAACGCAACAAGGGCAACTGCCTCGCCTGTCATGCCATAGAAGATGGCGAAGCACCCGGCAATATAGGACCTGCTTTAGTCAACATACCGGCACGTTTTACAACAAAAGCAGATCTAAAAGCGCTAATCTGGGATGCCACACAATTTAATGCACAAACCAGCATGCCGCCTTTTGGCAAAAATGAAATTTTAACACCCGATGAGTTAGATCATGTCGTGGATTATATTTGGTCACTTAATAGATAAATACTTATGCTTACAACACGTCGTCGTTTTGTTAAAAAAATGCTCGCATTAAGTGGCTATGCTTTAGGTCTAGGCTTCTCTAAAATCAGCTTAGCTAACTGGATAGCTGATAATTTTAGCCGACAAACTTTCAGTCAATCGATTACCCAGCTCTTTCCTAATCAAGAGCTACAAAAGAGTGACCGTATTAGCTTAAAATTACCACGCACCGCTGAAAATGGTTCAGTTGTCCCAATTACTATTAGCAGTACAATCCCTGATGTTGATACCATCTATATCTTATCGGAAAAAAACCCCGTACCACTGATTGCCCAATTTAGTATTGACCCTGATTTAGAAACTTATCTAGGAGCGCGCTTTAAAATGCAAGAAACTTGTGATGTGATTGTCGTATTGAAAGCCAAAGATCAATACTATCAAACGCGGCAAAAGGTAAAGGTTACTTTAGGCGGCTGCGGAGGTTAATATGTCGACCATTAAAATTCGTAGTAAACGCTTTGCTGCTTACACTCTTGTGCGTACTTTAATCGCTCACCCGATGGAAACAGGACACAATAAAAATGATGCCACAGGTGAGTTAATTCCTGCACATTTCATACAAACTTTAACCTTTAAACATAATGGCAAAGTATTGAGTCAATGCCAAATGGGTTACGGCGTATCTAAGAATCCTTTTTTCTCCTTTAAAATAAAATCAGCGAAAGCAGGCGATAAAGTCAGCATCAGCTGGCAAGATAATTTAGCTTATAGCGATACTCTAGAGCATATTATTCCATGAAATCGCCCTTTCTTATTTTTTATCTCTTTATAAATCTAATTATCTCCAGCTCATTAACTTGGGCAAGTCCCGAGCAAGATAGAAAACAAATACTGACTTTTTATCAGCAAATATTCCCAGAATTACAATTAGCTGGTTATGCGCATGGCGTTTATGCCATTGATGCCGATGCCAAAAATTCTTGGCAAGCTATTGAAGAATTCCCGCCTTATGAATTTGCCCTAGAAGAAGGCAAAGAATTATTTAATCGCCCCTTTAATAATGGCGCTCGCTATGCCGATTGTTTTCCCAATAAAGGCATTGCTATTGCTCAAAACTACCCATATTGGGGTGAACAAAAACAAACCATTATCACTTTAGCCGGCGCTATTAATGATTGCCGTCTACAGAATCAAGCCTCTGCTCTACCTTATGCTAAAGGTGAGATAACAAAACTGCTCGCGTATATGGCTTTTACCTCACGCGGACAGCTGATTAATACAATAATCCCTGAACATTCCCAGCAAGCACTTAATGCTTATAAACAAGGCAAAGATTATTTTTATCAGCGCCGTGGGCAACTTAATTTTTCCTGTGCCAGTTGCCATGTAGATAATGCCGGAAAATTTATACGCTCAGAAATACTTAGCCCAGCACTTGGACATACCACGCATTGGCCTGCTTACCGTTTAAATACAGGCGAAATGGGCACTTTACACCGCCGTTTTATGGCTTGTAATAAATTGATTCGCGCGCCTATAGACATGGCTCAAAGTCCTGCATTACGCCAACTCGAATTTTTCTTAAGCTATATGGCAAATGGCTTGCCACTTAACGGCCCTTCAACACGTAAATGATCAAAATCCAAGCAAACTGCTCTGATGGCAATGAATCTGATTTAATCCATTTTGAACTCGCAAAAAAAATGATTTTGGATAATATTAGCGCCATTCAAGATCAGCAACAAATCCCCATAGAAAAAGCAAAAGCGCGATGTTTAGCAGAATCGATTATTAGCCCGATCAATGTCCCTGCACATACTAATTCAGCCGTTGATGGTTATGCATTACACAGTCGCGATTTACCTACCGAAAATGAGGAGTGTATGCTAACCGTTCAGGCTACAGTATTAGCGGGGCAATTTCTTAGTACAGAATGCTTACCTAAACATTGCATACGTATTATGACGGGCGCACCGATGCCCAATGATTTAGATACCGTTATTATGCAAGAATACTGTCAACGTGAAGCAGACGTTATTCGCATTGATGCACGGCATAAAGCCGGGCAAAACGTCCGACTAGCTGGCGAAGATATTAGTCAAGGTGCAACAGTATTAGCGGCAGGGAAAAAGCTAACACCACCCGATATCGGCTTATTAGCATCACTAGGTATGCCAGAAATTAAAGTCAAACGTAAATTACGCATTGCTATTGCTTCTACTGGCGATGAAATTTACAGCCTTGCGCAGACGCCACCCGCTGGAGGGCTTTATGACAGTAATCGCTACAGCCTGCTGGCAGCCCTTGATAGAGCTGATATTGAGATAATTAATTTGGGCATTATTAGAGACCAAGAAAGCGACTTATTAACTAGCTTCAATAATGCAGCTGATTATGCCGATATTATTATTTCCACTGGCGGCGTATCTGTTGGTGAAGCTGATTTTACCAAAGCAGCCTTGCAATCCAGTGGCGAGATTAATTTTTGGAAAGTTGCTATAAAGCCAGGACGGCCTGTAGCTTTTGGTAATATTAAACAAAGTACTTTCTTTGGCTTACCTGGCAACCCCGTCGCCGTATTACTGACTTTTTATCAATTTGTATTACCTACTATAGAAAAAATGCTAGGTATTACTGATCAACCTATCGCGCCCATTATAAAAGCACGTAGCCTAGAAACATTACGTAAAAAGCCAGGCAGAACCGAATTTCCGCGAGGTATTGTCAGTCAAACTGAAAATGGAGAATGGCAAGTCAAAACTACCGGAAAGCAAGGCTCAGGCATTTTAAGCTCGATGAGTACGGCCAATGCTTTTATTATTTTAGAGCATGATAGAAGTACCGTAGAAAAAGGTGAATGGGTTGATGTACAGGTATTTTCAGGGTTGTTTTAGAATCTGGTAAGTGAAGAAGAAGTCCCGGTCTAAGCAGAGACTTCAAGTTGCAGTAATATTAACTGCTCGCTGGTACTTGCCTTACATGCACATCACGTTGAGGGAATGGAATCTCAATGCCTTCTTTGCGAAATGCTGCCAGTATGCGCATGTGAATATCATGAGTTACAGGCATACGATTAGCTAATTCACTAACAAAAACCCGTGCGGTAAAGTTCAGTGAACTATCACCAAATTCGACAAAAAATACACTTGGCTCTGGCTCCTCAAGAACTAAAGGCGCAGAACGTACTGTATCTAAAATAAGTTGATGCGCGACTTCTACATCGGTGCCATAGGCTACGCCAATAGGGATAACCACACGAGTAATCGTCTCAGTTAAACTCCAGTTCACTAACTTATTAGTAATGAATGTTTTATTTGGCACGATCACTTCTTTTTTATCCCAATCCAAAATAGTGGTTGCCCGCATTTGTATACGCATCACTTTTCCATCATTACCATCAACCGTGACAAGATCTCCGACGCGAATCGGACGTTCAAACAACAAAATAACACCCGATACCAAATTGGCAAAAATCTCTTGCAGCCCAAAACCTAAACCTACAGTTAAACCAGCAACTAACCATTGCACTTGCGACCAACTACCGCCTAACTCATTAGCAACAGAAGTAAATCCAATGACAATTAATGTGTATTTTGCTATTTGATTGACAGCATAGCGCGTACCCGCTTCTATATTAAAGTTTCTAAAAAACAATAACTCCATAACACCTGAAAAGTTTATCACTGCATTGGCAATAATAAATATATATAACCCAGCAAACAATAAATTTACTAAGGTCACAGCTTGAAGAGTATCTTCACCACCCACAATAGCAGTATGCTGCCATAGCACAATATTATCTAAGAAAGAAAACGCCGGCACCATATTACGCCATAACAAAAAAAGTCCCACCAATAAACTAGCTACAATCATTATATTAACGATACTCTTCGTCTGTTCATTTATTTTAGGTATATCCAGCATTTCTTCTTGTGTTAATATTTCTTCGATGGCTAAAGACTCTGTCGATTTTTCACTTGTTTCCTCTGCCTTACGTTTTTGCCGTGCATTTTTCAAAGCCATTTTTCGATTTGTTAAAGTTAGCCAACGTAACACAAAACTATGCATAATCATGGCAATAAATATTAGCCTCATGGTAATAATAACTTTACTTTGCAACTCTAGGGCGCTTATAAAATAGCCCATCAAAGTAAACCCTATGATTACTACCGGAATACTAAGCGCTACAACAAACCAAACATACCTTAGTTTCGTCCACCATAGAGCAGGGTGGCTCATAAAATAGCGAGCGAACACTCCTTTTTTAGGGTGCAATACGCGTATAAAAAATACACATGCCACACTCATAAAAATTATCATGGCTAAACGCCCTAAGCTTTCATTGTGCCCGGCAGTAGACATAATAACTGTCATATAAATGAAAAAAACACTAGGAATAACAATAAAGCGCATCCAGGATATTTGTTTTCTTAAACACAAAACCGTATTCTCTTGCCATTTAAAATGTAATGCGGCAACGCCATCAGGCTCAAAAAATTTCAAAAAGAAGCTGAGTATAAATAACATCAAGGCAGCGCCATAAATACCTGAACCAATAGCACGATTAAAGTCATATTCAAAGGGCATTCCCTCAAGTACATAGCCAATAAACAATAAAGCAAATGGGATAGGCAGTACCAAAATAAAGTTATAAGCTAAAACCTCAAAAGTATAACTAATTTTATCGGTGGAATGCTTTGATACAAGTGACTTCAGCAGCGATTGTTTATGCTTAATAAAGCCTTGAATATAAGTTAAAAACGCAAACATAATAAACGCTAAAGAACTCAAAAGTAATTGATCTTTTAAACTAACAAACAGATATTTCCCTAGTTGCAGCCAATTAGTAGGCGAAACCAACCAAACTACAGAACTATAGACTTCTATTGGAAAATTAAGATCAATAGGCTTAGAGCTGGGTACCCATAACAAATGCTCACCTAAGTACGCTTCATAGCCCCTAATTTCCATCAATAACTGTTGTCTGGAAAAATCATAATCGCCTAGTACTCTTAACCCTTTTGAATAAGCAGCACTTAATTCGTCTAATACTACACCTTCCTTAATTAATAAATCGTGTATTTCTTCTGTAGTCGCCTTTAGTTCTCCATTAAAGGGCGGCGTGTGTTTTTCTGCTTGCAACTCAGTGACATACTTATCAACTTCAGATTGAATATTACGCAATTGAGTTTGCCTATTTTCAATTTTATATTGCTCTAGGCTTATTAAATTAGCTTCATTCTGGATTTCATCACTACCTTGATACAGTCCATTTTTATTGCTCAAACTTCGTCTTTGCTCACGTAGAACTCGGCCTAAAGCGGGGCTTAATCCAGCTAATTTTATTTTTTCTTTAGCATGCTTGTAATAGTTACTAACCTCTTTCCTATACGCGTCCATTTTTGCTATAGCATGACTATGTTGGTTCGTAGCTTTAGATACCTGCTGTAAAGCACTACGCCAACTAATCGTATTATTAACAATCCCTTGAATAACTAGAGGTTTCTTAAGGTTTTCTTGCTGCTCCTTTAAAATTTGCGCTTCCAATTGTGTTGCTTTTTTAGTATGAAATGCCTCCACCCACAGCTCTCGTTCAGCAATAATATCGGTCAATTTTTCTTGTTGAGTAACTAAAGCCTCCTCCTCTTGCTTCGCTAATCGGACCTGTACTGGGTTACTTGCCGTTTCCAAGTCTAATTTTGTGATTTCTGCAGTCAACTCCCTTATTAATGACTGTAAATAGACTTGATGTGCTGCAAATTCATATTTATTATCATTTGGTTTAAGCGTTGCCGTCAGGTCTAATTTAGCTTGTTCCAGCTTAGCTTGTCTCGTCTGCATCTCTCCTCTAATTTGTTGTGGCCGATTATTATATTGACTTAAGTCTGTTGTTAATTTACTCAGAGCATCATTGATTGAACGCTGAGCCTCTTTTAAATGAACTAGTTGTAGCGCTAGCTTTTCTTCTGATAAGTTTTTATCCTGCTCACTAAGCTGTATTTTTCCGGGAAAAATATTATTAGGCTGTTTCTTGATGTTTTTCTTCGATGCCGTTTTAAGTATGTCTTTATAGCTGTTAGAAAGCTGTATAAACCATTCTTCGCTAGCGAGACTTTCAGCCGCTAGCTCATACCATTTAATCTCTTTGATTTTACTTTCCTCATCAACACCTTGCTTAGCATTTATAGCTTCTATTTTAGCTTGTAGGTTATCGCGGGTAATTTCGAAATTAACCTTAGTATTAACTTTAGTTGCGGACGTTGCATGCACGCTAAATGAAAAAGTGCTAATGCAAGCAATAAAAAATAAAAAAACTTTAAATTCCAAAATAAAAACCTCTTATTGAATATAGATTACTCTATTATTTGTTGCTACTTAACTAGCTTATTCTGCCTTATAGCAAGGAAATTTCTTAAAACCTTACACTACAGATATAATGTTTTATCCTCTGTCGCTTATAACGGATCAACATTGTATAGCTCGTAATCGCCAATGATACTTTATTTTCGCCTTTTTTCACTGCTTTATGCCCATTAACAACGCCATGTCTACACAAAAAAACTACGATGTTCTTATTATAGGTAGCGGTGGTGCGGGGCTTAGCTTAGCACTTAAATTAGCAGATCATTGTCAGGTTGCTGTTTTATCTAAATTTGCTCTAACCGAAGGCAGCACCTTCTATGCTCAAGGCGGGATTTCGGCAGTTTTAGATTCACAAGAAGCCTCGATAAAATCACATATTGAGGATACCTTAATTTCGGGAGCAGGCTTATGTGATCCAGAAATAGTCCGCCTAACGGTCAATTACGGCAAAAAAAGCATCGACTTTTTGCATCAACAAGGTATGGAATTTACCGAGCGAAAAAATAAAAAAGGCGAATCGGAATTACATCTAAATCAAGAAGGTGGACATTCAGAGCGGCGCATTGTACACAATGCCGATGCCACCGGAAAAGCACTATCTCTATCTTTAATTGCGAAAGCAAAGCAACACCCCAATATCGAGCTATTAGAGCATTATAATGCGGTGGATTTAATTACTAGCAAAAAACTAGGTTTAAGCGAACAACGCGTTGTCGGAGCTTATGTTTTAGATACGCTAAATAATCAAGTTAAAACACTTGCAGCCAACGCAGTCGCCATTGCCACAGGTGGCGCTAATAAAGTGTATTTGTATACCACTAATCCGCAAATATCTACTGGTGACGGGATTGCTCTAGCTTGGCGTGCGGGCTGCCGTGTCGCTAATATGGAGTTTATGCAATTTCACCCGACTTGCTTATACCACCCTGATGCTCGCTCCTTTTTAATTAGTGAAGCAGTGCGCGGTGAAGGCGCTAAACTTATCTTGCCGGATGGCTCGCAATTTATGCAGCACTATGATGAACGAGCCGAACTAGCCCCGCGTGATATAGTCGCACGAGCCATTGATCATGAAATCAAAAAACACGGGATAGATTGTGTTTATCTAGATATTAGTCATAAACCAGCTGATTTCATTAAAAGTCACTTCCCCTCTATTTATCAGCAATGCCTCGAGTTTAATATCGACATTACTAAATCCCCTATTCCTGTTGTTCCTGCTGCGCACTATACCTGCGGTGGCGTAATGACCGATGATTATGCACGTACGGATATTTCGGGTCTATATGCGCTAGGTGAAGCTGCACATACCGGTTTACATGGAGCTAATCGCATGGCGAGCAATTCCTTATTAGAGTGCCTAGTCTTTGCTGACCGCGCTTGCGAAGACATTTTAAAACAAGACCTTAACAAGCCTTTACCTAAAATACCCGATTGGGATGAATCTCAAGTAATTGAGTCGCAAGAAGAAATTATGATTGCGCATAATTGGGATGAAGTGCGCCGCTTTATGTGGAATTACGTGGGTATTGTGCGCACTACGCAACGCCTAGAGAGAGCGGCTCGGCGTTTGGAATTACTGAAAAATGAAATCAATGATTATTATCAACATTACCGTGTTAGTAGTGATTTATTAGAGTTACGTAATTTAGTCATTGTTGCTGACTTAATTATTCAAAGTGCCTTAGCACGCAAAGAAAGCCGAGGTTTACACTATACTTTAGACTACCCAGAGCTAGATAATAGCCAGCCAGCACAAAATACTATTATCAAACCTACACCCTAATGTTAAGTACACGTTTCACTCAGCACTCATTAGTGACTGAAGCCCATAAAACGATTCAAGGTACACTATCAGCAGCTAGCATTACTCTTGATGCCACTATGGGCAATGGCCATGACACTTTATTTTTAGCTAGACACAGCGCTAAAGTTTATGCTTTTGATATACAACAAGCCGCTCTTGATACGACTTATCAGCAAGTAGAAAAACATCACTTTACTGATAAAGTTGTGTTAATCCACGATAGTCATGAACGTATGTGCCAGCATATTCCAGCTGATAAAAAAATGGATGTTATTATGTTTAATCTCGGCTATTTACCCCGCGGCAATACAGCCATTATCACCAAAACGATGAGTACGCTAAGCGCTTTAAATCAGGCACTTAAAATACTCTCCCCCAGCGGTATCATCAGTATTTTATGCTACCCTGGTCATACGGGGGGACAGGAAGAAATGGCCACCGTTACTAACTGGTATCAACAATTAAACAGCCATCAATTTGCTATTACGCTTATTCATAGCATGCAGGAAACCGATCAATCTCCTCAGCTATTTATTCTTCAAGCACTGGTGCAAGATTAACAAAGGACTGCTAAATTAAATGATTAAAAACTTTAATCTCTCATTTTCTGGCCAAGTTTTATTAGCCCTGAGTGTAGGGATTTTTACAGGGCTATTTTTTGGTGAAAAAGTGGCATGGCTCAATATCGTCGGCATGGCTTTTATTAAACTGCTCCAAGTCGCCATTATTCCTTATATTGTTTTATCACTGGTTACCGGTGTAGGTTCTTTAAGTTATGAGCAATCCAGAGAGATTGCCAAGAAATTCATTCTTATGTTGCTCTCTTTATGGGCGCTAACCCTCATTACTATTTTTTCAATGGCGCATGCTTTTCCCTTGTGGGAAAGTAAAGATTTTTTCAGTACCTCTCAAATAGCGAAAATACCACAAGTTAATTATTTAGACTTATATATCCCTTCCAACCCCTTTAAATCACTAGCAGAAAATACCGTTCCAGCGATTGTCGTATTTAGCTTATTACTCGGTATTTCATTAGTTACCATCAAAGAAAAACAACAATTTCTTAATCCTGCGACAGTATTACTTGAAGCATTTAATAAAATAACCAAAGGCATTGTGCATTTTTTACCGGTTGGTATTTTTGCTATTTCTGCCTCTGCGGCAGGTACAATCGCTGCGGATGATTTTGAAAAGTTACAAATTTACTTTACAGTTTATATCGTCACCGCTTTAATTTTATCCTTTTGGGTTATTCCATTTTTCATAAGTGCCATTACCCCATTTAAATATGCCGACATCATTCAAGGCTGTCGTAGTATTTTAATCACTGCGTTCGCCTCAGGTAATTTATTTATTCTTATCCCCGTCATGTCAGAAGCCTGTAATGACATTTTTGAAAAGCATAAACTACGCACACCTGACAGCGATAAGTACAATGAAATTATTATTCCAATTGCCTTTAACTTTCCGGCTGTAGGTAAGCTATTAGCATTCACCTTTCTCTTATTTTCTGCTTGGTTCACCAATACTGAATTAGATGCAGGACAACAAGTTTTACTCGCATTTAATGGCCTATTTAGTTTATTTGCCAGCGTACATATCAGTATTCCTTTTTTGCTTAGTTACCTACACCTACCCAGTGATATGTATCAGCTTTATCTATCTGGTGATGTTTTAACCAAGCGTTTTTCTACGCTAGCTTCTGCTGTTTTTCTAATTTCTTTTACCTTATCTTCAACAGCCTATTTACTCGGACTTATTGAGATTAAAATTAAAAAAATCTTATTATTTCTTGGTTCTAGTTTACTCGTCATTAGCTTGTCAGTATTACTTACCCAAACTTTTTTCAGTCAATTTTTTACAAGAGCAACAGATGTCAGTGAAAAATTAAAGCAAATGCAAGTTGACTGGAAAGCGCCGCAGAAAATTTTATACAAATTACAGAGCACAAATAAAAATCAACTCTCTATGCCTACGCCGGGAGTGATAGTAAAACGAGGAACTTTACGTATAGGCTATAACCCCACTCGCGTGCCCTTTTCTTTTTATAATAATAAGCACGAATTAGTTGGTTTTGATATAGAAATGATGAATCATTTATCCTCTGCATTAGGCGTAAGTTTAGAATTTATTCCTTTTACTCAGCCTAAAAACTTATATCAGGCCTTAGACAATTTACAAATTGACATCGTTATTTCAGGCGTACATATCAGTAGCGAATATTTAAATTCTGTGCTCTATACTAAGCCGACCTTAAATTTAACAACAGCCGTTATCGTCAAAGATTATCGTAAAAAAGAATTCTCCGATTACTCAAAGTTCACCAAATTTTCACATTTAAAATTAGCCACCATGGATCATTATCCACGCTTAACTTATATTAAGCAGGCATTCCCAAACATTGAAATTAAAAAAATTATTAGCCCTAAAATATTCTTTAATGCCCCAGAGAACACCTTTGATGGCTTTATTAGCAGCATAGAAGAAGGCATGACGCTTGTAATGCTGCACCCCGAATACACGGTCAGCTTTGATCCAACAAGAATACAGCGTTTCCCAATCGGTTACGCCGTGCAAAAAAATAACCTTGCCTTACAAGCCATGTTAAATAGTTGGCTGGAGATCCAAAAATCGACTGGCAACAAAGAGCATTTATACGACTACTGGATTCAAGGCAAAGGTGCCAGTAAACATAAAACACGCTGGTCGATTTTACAAAATATTATTAATAACCCTGAGAAACAATAAAATGGCTTTATTACTCTTTTCTTTACGCCACGTACCTGATGATGAAGCCGATGATATTCGCGATTTATTAGTAGAAAACCAACTTAATTTTTATGAAACCAATGCCGGAAATTGGGGAATTTCAATGCCCGCTATTTGGCTATCTGATGACCAGCAATATGCTAAAGCACGAGGTTTAATTGATGAGTATCAAGAACAACGACGCATTACCTTGCAAGAAGAGTATCAACAGCTAAAACAAAGTGGCGAGGAAGATACTTTTTTCAAAAATTTATGGCGCAACCCTGCACAGACGATTGTCTTTATTGCTGCGATGATATTGGTTATCTATATATCCATTAAAATGGTTTTTGAATTTGGTTTATAAAAGTAAAGTAAGTAGTTGTCCACAATAATTCTAACAAAATAAAAAATGGAATATCGGTTACCCTAACAGGCTTTCTCATCAAATAAATAAGGCTCTTCCCGATTTCGCGGGGTGACCACAACAACATCTGGTTCATTTATTTAAAGCTCGCCTCTCAAAAAGGTAGCTATCATACTCAGTCAATACCTAAATAATCAAATAGCAAGATACTACATATAGTGTCTACCTCGCGAAATCGGGAAGATCCTTATTTTTCACTATAAAAATTCTACTCAATTCAATACTGAAACCCAGCTTGCATTTCTAGCGTATGAAATTTAACCTAACGCCAATTATTCTTCAATTCTCATGTTAATTAGCATATAAAGATACTCTTCTTAATGTGAGGGCGTACAATGGTCTTTCAATATCAGTTAAATGAAAAAATAAAATGACAAAAATAAATGTAGTAGCAATTTTATCAAGTATCTTAATATTCAGTATCAATGTATACGCTGAACCACTGACAAATCAAAACGTTCAAGGAACTTGGACGCTGGAATATACTAAAAAATCTGAAAAATCAGAGGAACTATTACCGCGGGAAGATACTTGGGTATTTAATGATAACGGCACTGTTACTATTAAAAATATTCCTCGTGAAGGAACTTACTATGATCAATTACCAGTAAATTATGAAGTTGAAAGTGATAAATTAAAGGTCGCTATTTTAGGCAGATCAGGAAAATTTGATACTTTCTCTGTAATCAACAAAGATGAAAAAAATATGACATTGAAAGCTAGATTTGGCGATATTTATCAGTTTATCAAAAAATAAATTTTAGCTTCATAAATTCAAGGATGGGCTTCGCTTTAGGCTGGGTCTATCCTGAAAATTTTATTTGTTACCAGCAAAACCCCTCGACTCCATATATGTAACTTCCAACCCCCGCTAACCAATAAAATCAGTTTATTAAGCATAAATACTTAATAAGCCTTTACTGGCAACCGCACGTCCTTGGTTAATTTCTTCTGCTATATCATTCACTTCAGGTTCTATTTCTGTAGACCCTGTAGAGTTTCCCGTGTTATTTCTATTGTTTTCTGCCATTGCATCTTGCATCGCTTGTCTTGCACTTCCTTGCCCTTGCTGTTGCTGCTGAGAAACATTTACCTCTGCCAAGTTAAATTGTTGCGCATTGAGCATTTCGCGTAATTTAGGAATTGACGCTTCAATTGCTTCACGCACACCTGCGTTCTGCGCATTAAATACGATGCTCGCTTGCTGATCTTTATCCACGTTAACTTGGATAGAAATAGGCCCTAAACCTTGTGGGTTTAAGCGCAGTTCCGCAGAAGGAATTGATTTGGTATGCATCCAAACAATACGTTCATTAAACTCTTGTTTCCACTCTGGATGATTAAATGGTTTAGTCATCGGTGGTAACTCTTGCTTAGTAACGCTGCTTTCTACTTGACGATTTAAAGCCATTAAATCGGCTGTAGAAAATTTATTAGCTTGTTCACTGCCAGATTGGCTAGTAGACAATAAAGCTGAATCAACTGTTTTTTCTACTCCTTTAGCACTAGCAAGTGTTGCAAAATCATTATTGCTATTATTAATTAATTTTTCACGTTTTAATAGCTGGTTAAGATTAATCTCGGGCTTAACATCACCCTCAGTACTTTGTTCTTCTGAGAGCGCTGTTTGTGCATAGTTTTTATCTTGTAAGACACTTTTTTCTTGTTTTAATGATCGTGGTCTCGCTGCTTGAGCGTTTTGCGCTATCGCCTGATCATCCGTTTCAGACATAACTTGCGCTTGTTGCATCGAGACATTAGTTGCCACAGCTTGCGTGTCTACTATGATTTCCTGCTCAGCTTGTTCATCAGTCTTATCAGTGCCAGAATAATGACGGGGTTCATGAGTTTTTAGTAGGGATGGCTGATTAACCTGAGTTAATGAGCTAGAAAGATTAGAAGCTAAATCATGTGTATTAATTGCTTGATCGCTGGCTAAAGCCTCTTGATCATTACTAGTTAATGCATTAGTCATGTCATTTTCACTTAAAGGTACTGATAAACTTGGAGCCTGACTCACTAAGTTATCAGAACTTTTTATACCTTGCCCAACACTTGTTAATACTTCAGCACCGGTATCAGTCATTGCTCCCGGCTCTAACTTAGCCGCTAATCCCTGAGGCGTAGATGCAGGCAATTTACTATCAATGTTCAAAGAATCTAACTGCGCCAATATATCCTTTAACGCCGCCATTGTTTCATCTAAATTAATATCTTGAGCTTGCATTTGCTGCTTAATTTGCGGCAATGCATCACCTAATAAAGCGGAAAAGTCTTGCCCCTCCTTACCTTTAATTAAACCTGCAATTTTTTCTAATACGCTGCCAGACTGTGTAGTTTCAGAGGCTTGAGCTTGCAGGCCTTTTATTTGCTGCAAAAAAGAAGCAGAAAACTCTTCTCCAGCCCCCATACTAGGAGCACTATTTAACCTACCCGCCGAGTCATTAACTGTTGCTAACGGTGTTAATGCATTCAATACACTTGCAGCCATGCCCTTCTCCTCTGTTTTTCTGACTATTTACATATTCAAAAGCACTATCTATGCCATTTCTAACGTTTTTTACGGGCAGCTCTATCATCCATTTCTAATTGCTCTTTTTTTTCTTCTTGCTTTTGCTCACTTGAGCGTGCATTACCTTGTATTTTCTGCATGCCTTGCGTGTACATATGCGCTTCTTCCCAGTTTTTTCTCAAGCGCTCCAGCTCACTATCCAGCGATTTTAATGTCACCTCTTCTCCTTCTATGGCTTTATCCATTTTTTCCATAAAAGCTCTAAATTCTATTAACTGCATAACAGAGATACCGCTTTTTATAAGGTGTTCATTTTTGCCTCTGTAATCTTGTCGGTAGTTCTTCAGGCTATTTAACTGCGTTTCTTTTTGAATTTTTATATTCTGCTGCTTGCCTAAAGCTTCTAAGTATTTTTTTTCCTGATTAATTTTTAAATCAACAATCACCTGCAACCGCTGCGACCTCTTCACAACTATATCTCCTTAGCTAGCCAAAAGTGCATCAAGTTCATTTAAACTACGACTAACATCAACCGCTTCATTCATACTTTGTTGTAAAAATTCGAGGATGGCTGGATTTTTCGCTATCGCCGCATCAATGCGTGGATCAGAGCCGTGCTGATAGGCACCAACACTAATTAAATCTTTGTTCTGTTGATATAACGAGTACAAACGGCGTAGCTCACGCGCCTGATTTATATGTTGCTCATCGACCACATCAGGCATCACTCGACTGATAGAAGCTTCTATATCAATAGCAGGAAAATGACCTGATTCAGCCAAGCTACGTGATAACACAATATGCCCATCTAAAACACCTCGCGCAGAATCAGCCACGGGATCATTATTATCATCACCTTCAGTTAAGACTGTGTAAAAAGCGGTAATAGAGCCACCGCCTTCATCGGCATTTCCTGCACGCTCAACTAGGCTAGGTAATTTGGCAAAGACTGAGGGAGGATAACCTTTGGTTGCTGGCGGTTCATCTATTGCTAAGGCAATTTCTCTGTGTGCTTGCGCAAACCGTGTCAAAGAATCCATTAGCAATAAAACATCTAAACCTTGTGCTCTAAAAAATTCCGCAATACTAGTCGCTAACATTGCACCATGAACCCGCATTAATGGTGGGTCATCTGCCGGTGTAGCCACGACAACAGCGCGCGCCATGCCTTCTTCACCTAAGATTTTCAAAACAAACTCATTCACTTCTCGACCTCGCTCACCAATAAGACCCACAACCACAACGTCAGCACTGGTAAATTTTGTCATCATGCCTAAAAGTACACTCTTACCTACCCCTGTTCCAGCAAATAATCCCATACGCTGACCACGACCGACACTGAGAATCGCATTAATTGCACGCACTCCGACATCTAAAGTATCGCGAATTGGCTTGCGCGCTAAGGGGTTAATCGTTTCGCCTGACATGGACTGTTTGGCTTCTGTTTTTAATGGTCCTTTATTATCCAAAGGCTTACCCGAACCATCTAAAACTCGACCTAACAAACCAAAACCGACCTTGGCCAAACTATTACTACCCAAAGGAATAACACGGCAACCAGGCTCTAGGCCGTACGGATTACCCGAAGGCATTAAAAAAATACAATCACCGGAAAAACCAACAACTTCCGCTTCGATAAAACTGCCATTTTTACTTTGTACTTTACAGCGTGACCCTATTGCAGCACGACAACCCACCGCCTCTAAAGTCAAACCCACCATCCGTGATAGCTGACCTTCAACGACTAATTCAGGGGAGATTTCTGCTCGCTCTATATAAGGTGCTAAACGCTCTAGCCATTTTTGTGTGCGAATTGGTTCAGGAATCACCGGTGCATTCATTCCGAATCACCCTGCCGCTCATCACCTAAAACAGTTGCAATAATAGTGCTCAGTTTATTTTCTACTGTCGCATCAATATGTGAAGTATCTGTTGACACAACACAGCCACCGCGTGTGAGTAAAGGGTCTTCCTCAATCACCCAGGTCGGGGCGTCAGCATCCAAAGAAAGAGATTCGCGCACTAATCGCGCATCTTCAGGATGCAAAGCAAGTGTTATTTTCTGTCTAGCCACAGGTAAAGCTTTAACGGTCTCTTTGACCACCGCGACAATTTGCTTGGGATCTATTTTCAACTCTCGACGTACAACTTGTTTAGCAATAATGATAGAGAGCTGGGCGATAGCCTGTTCTACTTGCTCATCTAATTGCTCAAACGGTTCAGTTAAAGACTCTAGTAAGGGAATAAATCGGGCAACTTGTTCTTGCAACAAATGTTTATTTTCTGCATAGCCTTGCTCTAAGCCCTCTGCTTTACCTTCTGCAGCGCCAAGCTCTTTCCCTTCAGAAAAGCCAACCTCGTAACCTTCTTGTTTACCTTTAGCAAAAGCTTCATCATAAGCTTGTGCTTGCATCGCTTCGATTTGCTCAACAGTCAAAACCGGTGATGCAGCATCCTCTAAGCTAATCTCTTCTGATCGGCCACCTAAAACATCAGGTACATCCCATAAACTCAAGGTATCCAGTTCATCTTGAGAGAAATCTCGACCTTTAGATGAGGTCATCGCCACCACCGCCACTACCTAAGGAAATTTCGCCCGCATCAGCTAATTTTCTAGCAATACTAAGAATATCTTTCTGTGCCTGTTCAACTTCACTGAGCTTAGTCGGTGGCGCTGCTTCTAAGTCATCGCGTAACATTTCTGCTGCACGCTTAGACATATTACCAAATACTTTTTCTTTCAAAGCATCATCAACACCACGTAACGCTAATAACAATTGGTCGGTTGATACTTCGCGTAATAAAGCTTGAATGCCGCGATCATCCACTTCAATTAGGTCAGAAAAAACAAACATTTTATCTTGTATTTTTTGACTTAACTCGGCGTTATTTTCGCTGACTTCTTCCATCATAACTTCACTAATCGAGCCATCAATATAGTTCAAGATATTAGCCGCGGTATCAATACCACCAATTGCTGACGCTTGTGCGCTTTCACCACCAGTCAACTGTTTCTCCATCATTTCATCCAATTCACGCAATGCAGCAGGCTGAACTCCCTCTAAGGTAGCGATGCGCATTAATAAATCGGAACGCATATTTTCCGGCAATAAACTTAATACAGAAGCCGATTGATCAGCATCAAGCAAGGATAAAATAATCGCAACAATTTGCGGATGCTCCAGCCTAACTAAATCTGCAATTGCTCGGGAGTCCATCCATTTTAATTGATCAATCCCTTTACTATCTCGCCCTAATAAAATGCGATCAATGATACTACCGGCTTTATCTGCCCCTAAGGCATTGGTTAACATATCCCGAATATACGCGTCAGAATCAACGCCTAGAGCTGTTTGGTCTTTAATGGTAACAATAAATTCTTCAAGCACACCATCGACCATTTCATTGGAAATATTAGATAAAGTCGCCATCGTTGTGCCTATGGCCTGAACTTCTTTAGGCCCCATATTTTTTAAAACATTTGCCGCCCTATCGTGCCCTAAAGTCAAAAGCAATAAGGCAGTTTTTTCCGTTTGATTTAATTCAGAATTCTCAGACATCTTGACCCATCCATCCTTTCAGTACTTGTGCAACCAACTTAGGATCTTCGTCCACTAATTTTTTCACATACTCTAAGCGCTTTTCATAACTCTGAGGGGCCTCTAATAACAATAAGTCCTCTGTTTCAGAGGATATCAAATGTCCGTCATCATCTACCTGTACAGGAATAGGCTTTCCTTCCTCATCATAGCGCACAGGCACAGCAACAGGAATACCATTTTCATCCAAAACCATTTCAGTCTCTTTCTCTGGCTCTTCTTCTTTAGCCACTAAGCCACGCATAGTCGGACGTAAGACACCAAAAACAATAAACAATACCACTAAGGCAGCTGCAAGCTGCTTCATTAAAGTAAGAAACCACGCTTGCTCCCATAAAGGTTCAGCAGGTAAAGCCTCTAATTTATCTGGCACTCTGAAGGCCGCATTAGTCAAGGTAACTTCATCGCCACGGCGCATATCATAGCCAATCGCACGTTTCACCAACTCAGTAAGACGATTCAAGTCTTCTTGAGCAAACGACAAAGTACTTACCGAACCATCCGCTGCTAATATGCGTTTATCATCAATCACTACGGCGACAGATAAGCGCCGCACAACACCCGAAGCTAGGCGTGAATGCGTAATAGTTTTATCTAGTTCAAAATTGCGCGTTGCAGCTTTACTGGATGATGTTGGAGTTTTAGGGGCTTTTACGTTAGCACCGATTGCGTCAGGCTGTACGGCTAACTCAGGAGCTACTCCTGCTGGTGGTGGCTGATTAGATAAAGCACCAGGAACCCCTTGTATAGCAGATAAAGTACTTAAATCTTCAGTGGTTTGTTCACTTCTTAAAGCAGGCAAATCAGGATTAAACGTCTCTTGCGTTTGCTCGGTTACGGTAAAATCAACCTCAGCAGAAATTTGCACGCGCATACCTTCAGGACCAACAATAGGCATCAGAATATTTTCTATACGCGCCATTAAATGATCTTCGACTTCTTTTTTATATTCGAACTGTTTATTGGTTAAAGCTAAATTGGAGTCACTATCTTTAGAGCTAAGTAAGCGGCCTTGTTGGTCAACTACTGTGACTTGAGCGGCTTCCATCAACGGCACACTGGATGCAACTAAATGCACTATGGCATCAATCTGGCCTTTTTCTAAAGATCGACCTCGGTAGAGGTTGATAATTACTGAAGCACTGGGCTTTTTCTGCTTGCGCACAAAAACCGACTGCTTAGGCAAGGCTAATAACACTCGCGCTGATTTCACATTCTGTATAGTCGTGACAGTGCGTGCAATTTCACCCTCTAAAGCACGCTGAAAACGCATAGTTTCGACACTTTTACTGGTCGTAAAGCTAGCTTCTTTATCCAGCAATTCATAACCTAAACTATCGCTACGCGGTAAACCTTCCGCTGCTAGTTTTAGCTTTATATCTCTTACTTTGCCCGCAGCAACCATCACAGCTCCCGAGCGTTCATCAATTTTATACGGAACGTCTAATTTATCTAAGGTCTCTAAAATTTCTGACGCATCCTGCTCACCTAAACTGGAAAACAATAAATCATAAGCCGGTGCTTGTGACCATAAAACTACAGCCACACCGATTGCAACACTGAAGGCTAAGCCCAGCATCAAGCCCACCTGCTTGATCACGGTCATTTGTACAAGCCCTTCCATAGCAGGGTGTATCGCTTTAGCCCCTGATTCCTCTGGGACTAACTGACTACCTTTTTTGCTAGCGGTACTTGTTAAAGTATTGCTCGACTCTTGCTCACTCATGTTATTTTATTTGCGCCATTACATTGGCATATTCATCACTTCTTTATAGGCATCGGTAAGCTTATTTCGTACTTGCACCATCGCCTGAAAAGAAACACTCGCTTTTTGTAAAGAAACCATCACTTCCGCTAAACTCGCATCAGATTCACCCGTCTCAAATCCCGAGCTCATTTTCTTCGCTGTTTGCTGGGTTTCATTAACGCCATCTATAGACTGTTTTAGTAGTGCAGCAAAATCATTATTCGTATCAACAGGTGCTGGTTTATTGCCAGCCTCTATAGACATCGTACGCATTTGCGCTAAAACTTGGTTTACATTCATATCACTCATCGTATTACCCTGCTCAACTTATCTTTATAACAAACAACAAGCATTTTTTACGCCAAGAAAAATTGTGAAGCATTTTAACATGGAATAACAATCCCATCGTCTTTCATTCGTGCAATTTTATAACGTAAAGTTCTAGGGCTAACACCAAGCTTTTCCGCTGTTAATTTCCGACTCCCCTGCAATGATTGCAAAGTACTCAAAATAATTTTATCTTCTGCTGAACGTAAACCAGTCCCCAGATTTATCTCAGCTACCTCAGACAAATCAAGCTGTTCAGACTCATTAGCTGGCTCATCAACCACGACTGACGCGACTACTTCAAGCTTGACATCCGGCATTGGCATAGCCTCTTCGAAAATCAAATCTTCTTCATTAATCATATCACCAGCCTGCATAATCAGCGCGCGTTGCACAACATTTTCCAATTCACGAACATTGCCTGGCCAATGATAAGCCTGCATTTTTTGTATCGCTTGCGCACTAAATAACGGCATTTTCTTACCGGCAGATAAATGACGTAGCATTAAATCATTTGCCAGCGGCAATATATCATCGATTCTAGCGCCTAACGAAGGAATAATCAGGGGAAAAACATTTAAGCGATAATATAAATCTTCGCGAAACAAACCTTCCGCGACATAATCTTTCAATTTACGATTAGTAGTCGCCAAAATTCTGACGTTTAATTTAATTTTTTTCTGACTACCTAAGCGTTCGACTTCTTTCTCTTGAATAACCCGCAATAATTTAGCTTGTAACGCTAAATCCATCTCAGAAACCTCATCCAATAACAAAGTCCCACCTTGCGCCATTTCAAATTTACCCGGCATAGCTTGAATCGCCCCAGTAAATGCCCCTTTTTCATAACCAAAAAGCATCGATTCGAGCATATTTTCTGGAATAGCCGCACAGTTAATAGCCACAAAAGGCCCCTCTTTATAGCCCGAATTTTGATGCACAAATTGCGCCAAAACCTCTTTACCGACACCACTCGCACCTTGAATTAAGACAGTCACCTCAGTTTTAGCAACTTTCTCTGCCAATTGATATAAGCACTGCATTGCCCCGTCTGCAACAACATGATCATTAGCTGCAGTGGGATTTTGCACCACTAATTGCGCGACCTTATCCACTAAAGCACTAGCATCAAATGGCTTAACCAAATAATCAGACGCGCCCGCCTGAATCGCTTCAACCGCTTTTGGCACCGATCCATAAGCCGTCATTAATAATATTGGTGTGCTCGCATATTGGCTTTGCATATTATTCAATAATTGAAAGCCGTCCATCACTGGCATCTGCACATCACTGACCACTAGTTTAAAATCACCTTTAGATAGCTTAAGTAATGCCTCTGTGCCATTACGTGCAGACACAACGCGATAGCCTTCTATCTCCAAAGTATCACATAAGGCCTCACAAAGAGAGGCATCATCCTCGACCACTAAAACATCATACTGTTTCATGCGCTTGCTCCCATAGAAATAGTTGCCTGAAAAGCTTGTTCAATACACGGAATAGACAGTTTAAACTCAGTTCCCACACCGACTTTAGACCGACAACAAACCTTACCACCATGCGCCTTAGCCACACTATCAACTACCGCCAAACCCAAGCCTGTGCCATTCACGCGTGTGGTAAAAAATGGTTCAAAAATGCGTTGCAAGTGTGCAGGCTCAATTCCGCGCCCATTATCTTGAATACTAATTTCTATGGATTGCTCATTTTTCTGCTTAACAGATAGACTAAGTTTTCCATCAATAGGCATTGCTTCCAGAGCGTTAGTTAATAAATTCATCAACACTCCCTGTAAGGCATGTTCATTGCCTTGCATTAAATCTACGGAACAAAAATTCGACACCTTAAATTGCACTTTACCATTAGCCACATAATCACTCATTGCTGCTTGTACCTTATCCAACAAGCTTTGCAATGAAAAACCTTCCATTGTTAAGCGCCCTTCTTTTGCAAACACCAGCATATCATTCACTTGAAGCTCTAAATAATGCAGGCGCTCTAGGATTTTTTTAGAAAAACGCTGCTGTTTCTCCGCACCAAGTTTAGGATTAGACATTTGCGAGGCATATAAAATAGCCGTAGAGAGTGGCGTTCTTACTTGATGCGCCATACTTGCGACCATTTCACCCATTGCGGATAAATTCTTTTGCTGATTAATCGTTTCTTGCAAAGCATTCATTTCGCTGACATCACTCAAGACAATCACTTGCTCACTACTTTCTGGCAAACGACTACGCGTCATATTGACCCGCAAACCACTTAGCAATTGGCGCTCTAAAGGGTTATCCAATACGCTAATTAAACTACGCATGGCAACATCTGACCAAAGCAGCCCAATCAAAGGTTCACCTAAAAAATGCGTCGCCTGCAAATTGCAGTCAACCACCCGACTTTGAGTATCAAGAATGATAATTGCAGTCGGTAAAGCCGCCAAAATTTGTTGTAACCGTAGCGCTAGCTTCTCTTTTTCCACCAATGTTTTCACCCGCTCACTACGAGCCGCGGCCAATTCCTGATGCAATTTTTCAACTTGCTGCTCAAGACCTTGATAAGAGTTACTTAAGTTTTCCGATAGCTGATTAAAGGTACGAAACGCATCGGTAAGCTGCTCAGTTTTTTGTGGAGAGGTAGAAATCGTCATAAAATCGCCCTATTATTGTACTATACAATAACATAAGCAAATATCAGACCACTCTATAAATATTAAATTTAAACAAACAGTTATACTATAAAAATACTAACTGCCTAAAATTGTAGGTAGTGGGTTGAACGTGTCGTTTTCTGTATAATTATGATTTATAACATGTCATCAAAAGATTCACTGCCCACAATGCAGCGACACTAAAACAATAAAATCCGGAAAGGGAGTCATTTTGATGAGCTCTTGAACAGCCTCCTAGGTATTCTTAACACAACATCTTCGACCCAGCCTCGCTTAAATAGCCACGATTTTATTCATATCAAAATCATCGACTACTCTTCGCCCTACATAACCTCGCGTATTGGATAAAATACGTGCGCCGGCTATCCGGTAATCACCGATACTATGCGTATGGCCATGAAACCACACGGCAATATCATACTCATGAAACAGTGATTTCAAATCATTACAATAGGCTAGTTTTTTAATCGCATTGGGAGAATCATACCAACTCCATTGCGTTGGAGCATGGTGCGTTACAACCACGGTTTGACCGTCAAAAGGCTTGGCTAGCTCTTTTTCTAGCCATGATTTTGAGTGAGCATGTAAAGCAGTAAATTGTTGTGGATTGTACATGCCATCAGCGTAGCGTATTTTCCTGAAATCATTCAAACTCAGACATAAAGCGTCCGCAGTATCTTGACCTTCAATAAATAAATCCGCCCACAATGAACAACCAATAAAACGTACGCCTTTAAACTTAACGGTATTATTTTCTAAAAAAGTAATATTAGTATTGGCACATTTATCCCGTAACATACGCAGGGTGTCATGGTATTCACGCGTATAAAACTCATGATTTCCTGCTATATAAATCACTGGTTTTTTTGTGGACAGTAGCCACTCTATACCTTGATCATAGATACCTATATCACCCGCTGCAACAATAATATCCGCATCGTTATCAGGTAAATCAGCGGGGCCAAATTCTAGATGTATATCTGAGAAATAATTGATTCTCATATTAAGCTAACCTACAGCAATCTGTTTTTTTTATCGGGCTTCATATATACTTCAGTGTAATTGTAATTAAGATAAAAAACCACTCACTATGTCAATTAGCTCTAGAAAACTCACTGAAGCAGTTCTTGTTGGAAACGTTAAAGTCGGCGGCGGCGCTCCTATTGTGGTCCAATCCATGACCAATACTGACACTGCTAATATTGAAGCAACAGTAAAACAAGTGATGGAACTTGCTAATGCAGGCTCTGAATTGGTACGTATTACCGTGAATAACGAGGAAGCGGCGAAAGCGGTACCGGAAATTCGTAGACAACTAGATGCTAACGGTTTTTCTGTGCCTTTAGTGGGAGACTTTCACTTTAACGGTCATAAATTACTAGAAATGTATCCTGAGTGTGCTAAAGCACTAGGAAAATTCAGAATTAATCCCGGTAACGTCGGCAAAGGTGCCAAAAGAGATACTCAGTTTCAACAAATGATCGAATGTGCGGTTAAATACGATAAGCCAGTACGTATCGGCGTTAATGGCGGCAGTTTAGATCAAACGGTATTAACCCGTTTATTAGATGAAAACAGAGCGAAAGCAGAGCCGCTAGAATTAGCCGCTATTACTCGTGAAGCTATTATTATTTCTGCTTTAGAAAGTGCAGCCGCCGCTGAATCTTATGGTTTAGCAAGAAACAAAATCATCCTGTCTTGTAAAATCAGTAATGTACAAGAACTGATCAGCATTTACCAAGATATATCAAGTCGCTGTGATTACACACTACACTTAGGTTTAACTGAGGCGGGCATCGGCTCTAAAGGTATTGTTGCTTCTTCGGCTGCACTTTCCGTTCTAATGCAACAAGGTATCGGTGATACGATTCGTATTTCTTTAACACCTGAGCCAGGTGCAGCGAGAACCAAAGAAGTCGTGGTCGCGCAAGAAATATTACAAACAATGGGCTTTCGCGCTTTTACACCAATGGTTATTGCCTGCCCAGGCTGTGGCCGTACGACCAGTGATTATTTCCAAAAATTGGCAATGGATATACAAAGCTATTTACGTGAGCAAATGCCAACTTGGCGTGAGCAATATAAAGGTGTAGAAGAAATGGAAGTAGCAGTTATGGGCTGTGTTGTTAACGGCCCTGGCGAAAGTAAAAATGCAAATATTGGTATCAGTTTACCCGGCACTGGCGAAACACCAGTTGCTCCAGTTTACGAAGATGGTGAAAAAACAGTTACCCTTAAAGGTGATAGAATTGCAGAAGAATTCCAAGTCATCGTAGAAAACTATATTAAGCGTACGTACAGCGCATAATTAAGTATTAAGCAATAATGAGCTCAATAATAGCGACAATCTAAATGTAACCTGTATGGACTTAGCGCAATACGGGAAAGTAGGTGTTAGTAACTTCCTGCATTCCCAAGCTACATGCAGGCGACTTGCTGCTATTATTTAAACTCAATTACTAACTAATAATACCCCCTTTTTTGAGGGGCACATTTTATTCAATTATTGAACATAACGGTTTAACGCTAATGAGTATGTCTGAAAAATCTGTAAGCTCCTCACTACAACAATTAGAACAACAACTCGCTGATAAAAATCCAGCCTTACTGCAAGCCTTTAGACTGTATCATGAACTGGATCAAGTGGCTTATGATCTAGGGCTTATTGGCATGGATGATTCCTTAGCAAACAAAAATTCATGGTCGCCGATCATCACCGTTATTGGTGATCCCTCATCTGGAAAAAATGAATTTATTAACCGCTATTTAAACTCGACAACGCCAGCCATTGACCCAAACGGGATTCATGCTCAATTTACAGTATTGGTATATCGTGATGATGCATCTCCGATGACTTTACCGGGAACAGCTGTTGATGGCGACCCGCGTTTTCCTTTCTACCATATTAGTGAGCGTTTAGAGCTGTTAGAAAAAGGAAGCAGCCGCAATATAAATAGCTACTTAGAATTAAAGACTAACAATAATAACCAGCTCAAAGATAAAACGATTATCCTTGCTCCAGGCTTTGCCGCTAACCAAAAACAAGCAGAGGCGGAATTACTACGTGAACACGCAAGTACGCTTTCCGACTTGGTTTTTATTTTCTTTGATGCTCGACATTCTACGCTTGAAGATTTCCGTAGCTCACTAAGCCCCTTCCTCAAGCATGCGGCAAGAAGCAATAATCCGAGTAAATTTATCTACGTGATTAATGAGCCTTCTAGTAATCACGATGCGGTTGACCTTAATGACTGGAAACAACAGTTAATTCACCTGGGCTTAGAAGCGGGACAATTTTTTGTCTTATCTCAAAGTACAGAATCAACTACACAACAAGCAATTGAACAAAAATTAACTAATATTGATGTAGAAAGTGCTTACCGTATTCTTAATAACCTACAACAGCATATTACTGAATTTGATACAGTTGTGGTGCATGAAGTACAAAAAGGTATCGACCTTTGGAAAGACCGCTCACACTTCACCTTAACGGCCGTACTGAGCTTTATCGCATTATCTCTCGTTGCCGGTGAAATCCAAATGGGTTTAGTAGCCGTCTTACTTGACCCTTTTGTCGCCTCAGTCGCTTTATTTTTACTGATTGTTCTCCTGATTCCCGTACATATATACAGCAGTAAGGTGCATGCCAAATTTATCGCCAAAAAACTGGAAGAACGCCAAGTTGAGCTCGGTCTAATAGAAAACTTACCCGCTCTATTTAACAAAGGTATTACCTTATGGCGCATACTCCTACCTATCAGGCAACCCGTTGGTTGGACTAAAGAAGTTCAGGAAACATTAGATATGCTTATGACTCGCGCAAAAGGCTTAGTACAATCCCTTAATAATACTTTCAGCACTAACAGTGCTGCCCCATCTGCCTCTGCACCTAAAGAAGAAACCTTTTTGAACTTATAACATGCAAGCATCATGGCTTTAGTTTTCCGATACTTGGAAATCAGCAAAACAAAATCAATTGTTCCGGCCTATAAACTGAATGCATAAGACATACAGACCATTAACTAATAACGGCTTCACCCTACTCGAACTCTTAGTCGTTCTAGTCATTGTCGGTATTCTTTTTTCCTTTGCAGCCCTTAGTCTTAGTGCGCGCCCTGACCCTACTAAGCAAGAAGCCTATCAAGTACAGCAATTGCTTAATCTTGCGCTCGAAGATGCAATTCTACGCGGGCAAATCATGGGCTGGACACTAACCGAGCAAGAGCATAATTTCTCGCGCTTTAAAAATCAGCAATGGTTAGCTCTCAAGCAAGATAATCTATTACGCAATTACAAGCTAAATCCCGAGCTTGAATATCATTTAGAAATAGATGGTCTACCCGCAGTTACTTTGGCGAGTACTCTACCTCAAGTGATTTTTTATCCCGATGCCACCTTAAGTAACTTTGAACTGACTGTACAATTAAAAAACACCTTCAACGAAGGCTACAAGATTTATAACGAACAAAATGAAATCAAATTAATATCACTTGCCCCAGATTCACTATGAGCATAAAGCATAAGGGCTTCACTTTAATCGAGGTAATGATTGCTTTAGCAGTGGTTGCTATTGGCTTATTAGCGACCTTAAATGCCGCGAATCAAGAAATCAGAGGTGCGAGCCTAACTCAAGATAAAATGACGGCCTACTGGCTAATGCAAAATAAAATGGCTGAAATTCGCTTAGAAAGTACTTGGCCTAGCATTAAACAAAATAAGGGTACTGATAAAATCTTCGGCCAATCGTGGCGCTGGCAAACCGACACCAAAAAAACGGACAATCCTAAAATACGTAAAGTAAAAATCAGCTTATCACCTGCAATGGCTGGCATTACTGAAGAGCCCGTTCTGCAACAGACCATTTATATAGGTCAATCAGAATGAAGGCAAAAGGATTCACCCTGATCGAACTGCTTATTTCCATTAGTATTCTAGCGATCCTTCTCAGCCTCTCTTATTCGGGGCTTAATTCCGTTTTGATTAGCCATGAGCGGATTTCTGAGCAGCAGGAAAAATTTAAAAAATTTAATTACACTTTTAATCAATTACATACCGAGCTACAACATATAGTCGCTAGACCTGTTACCGATACCTATAACAACCCCTTGGCTGCTTTTTTTCTTAGCTATAGTAATAACACTGAATTTAGTTTCACGCGCGCTGGACGCCCTAACCCTTCTGGTTTACGAAGAAGCTCTTTACAGCGTCTTGATTATTTTATGGATGATAATACGCTAAAGAAACGCATATGGTATGCACCTGATAACTCAGATATACAAAGCTTCAAAGAAGAAGAGTTGCTGAAAAATATCACCGAGATAAAAGTTGAAGCATTTGCCGATAATGGCCGATGGTATACCACTTGGCCCCCTACAGATGCACCTTTAGATATATTACCTAAAGCCATAAAACTCACAATATCTGAAAAAGATACGGGTGATTTTGTACAACTTATTGAGCTGACCCGATGAAATCCTTTAAACAACAAGGCATTGCTTTAGTTACTGCTCTCTTAATTATCACCATCTCTACCATCGTTGCTACACAGATTTTCTATAAGCAACAAATTAATTTAAGACGTACTTTTAATCAGCTGCAAGCCGACCAAGTATTTCAATTGTTTCTCAGTGCCGAACAGTGGGCAAAAATCTTATTAATTGAAGACTTAGAGAAAAATACCAATGACACTTCATTGGATATTTGGGCACAAGAGATGCCACCTATTGCAGCAGAAGGCGGACATTTTCAAGCAAAAATAACTGACCACCAAGCTTGCTTCAACCTAAATAACTTAGTGCTTGCCGGTACAATACAAAACGACCAAATTGCCATTTTAAAAAACTTATTAAAGCAAAAGTCGCTCAATGAAAATCTTATCTGGAGTTTAGTCGACTGGCTGGATGCTGATGATGAACCTCAGGCACAAGGTGCTGAATGGGAAACCTATAGCCAATTTAGCCCGCCTTACCGTGCGGCTAATCAAGCCTTAACAGAAATAGCAGAGCTTTATGCAGTAGCCAACTGGAATACTGAAACTATTACCGCTCTAGCTGCCGATATTTGCGTATTACCAAGCCCTCCAGCCTTTTCTGAAGTCGGTCGCTACTTTCCTGCACAAACCATCGCTAGCACTCTAAATATTAATACCATGAGTCCACAGTTAATCCTCTCGCTATCGGAGAAAATGCAAAGCGCCAAGCTAGAACAAATTATACTATACCGGCAAGAACAAGGATTTAAGTCTGTACAAGAATTTTTTGATAAACTAGATGAAGAAAACCCACAAGAACCTAAACTCAGCAGTACCTTAAATGAAGAAATACTAGGCGTTAATAGCTTTTACTTTATGCTTCGATACACAGGCTGGATTGGTAATTTAGAGCAACAATACCAAAGCCTGCTGTATCGAAATAGTAATAAAAAAATCGACACATTCTACCGCTCGCGCTTTTATTAAACTGCGCTTCACCAACCTTTTATTACCGTTGTTTACAACTAAACTTTATGGACGCATTATTTTTTATAGAACTCCCCAAACACGGCAATATTGATATAACAACAAAAGTTAATTGGTATAAACAAGACAATGAGGAAATTAGCACAGGCTGTGACGAGCTAAGTAACTTAAAAGATCTCGCAGATAAAAGTCACTGTATCGCCGTTTTACCCGGTTCAAGTATTTACCGAACACAATCAAATCTAGCGATTAAAAACCGTAAACAATTAGAACAAGCCTTAATTTACGATTTAGAAGAACAACTCGCCGAAGATGTTGAAACGTTGCACTTTGCTTATCAAAAGAATGCACAAAAAACACTTGATATAGCGATCATCAAAAAAGATCTCTTAAAAAACTGGCTAACCGTACTTGCAGAAGCTAATATTCAATTAACTTATGCACTTACCGATACTCAATTACTGGATCAGTTTCCTGAGCCTTGGTTAATATTGCATGATAATGACTATGCTCTGCTCAAAACAGAACAAAACTGCTATGCCTTAGATACACAAAATTTAGCAGCGACATTGGCTAGTTTTGGTAATGACCTACCTAAATCTATCAACACATACAGCACCACTACTTTGGCATTAGAAAACTGCCCTGTGAATCTTACGACTCAAACAAATCCCTCCCCTCTATTCAGCCAGTTATGTCAGCATTATACAACAACAGGCATGCTCAATTTATTACAAGGTAATTTTCAAGCGAAAACTCAACAAACGTGGCGTTTAATTCAATGGGGAGCTGCAGGACTTTTTATCCTACTCAGTGTTTTAACTTTAATTCAAGGTTATCAAAACCAGCAATTACAAGAACAGGAAACTAAGCTTGAACAAGAGATAAAAGCTATTTATCAAACTAGCTTCCCCAAAGCTCGGCGCATTATTAATCCAGTCGCACAAATGCGCAATGGATTAAAACAACTGCAAAACAACCAAATACAACAAGGCGGCTTCACCGCATTACTTGCTGGCATCTCACGCGCCATAAAGACACAAAAAGAAATAAAATTAAGTAGCATTCAATATCATCAACAAAGCATGCTAATCGAGTTTTCTACCCCCTCACTTGCTCAACTTGAAGTATTTAAAGATGCCATCACCCAGCAAGGCATAACAGCAGAAATATCCTCCGCCACTAAAGCAGATAACCGCGTCTTAGCGCAATTAAAAATAACGGGAGGACAATTATGAAAGCTTGGTTTCTACAAAAAACAGCTAATGAACAAAAAATATTAATGGTCAGTGCCGCATTGGCCTTATTGTTACTATTTTATACTTTTATATACCTACCAATAGCCCGTGAAAACACAACACTACAAGCTCGCATCAGTAGCTATCAAGAAGATGTAAAGTCTATGCAAGAGATGGCGCAGAAAGTTACATCTCTCAGTGGTACAAAAAGCCGCGCCAAACAAGATCCACTCAGTAATACTCGGGTTATGACGCTGATTGAGAAAAGCGCTAAACAACAGAAATTAAAAATCACGCAGATTAAGCCCTTAAGCAAAAACCGCCTATTGATTGTACTCGATGATGCTTTATTCAATGCCACTCTGCGCTGGCTAGACAGCTTACAAAAACAACACAATATCAATATTGAAAAATTTGTCGCCCAAACCAATAAAGATCTAACGCACTTACAAATCACATTAAGCTATTGATTCTTATTTATTATGCACTGACGCTTTTAATAATGCGCAAAACCCAAGCTCTATAGCAGCTAAAAAAAGACTACCTGATTAGCTACAAGCCTCAGCTACCTTGAACAATATTTTTAATATCAAACCGTTTACCATTGTCGCCTGCATGGAGTTTACGGAATACGGGAAATAGCCGCTCCGAATTTCTCGTATTCCACAAGCGCCATAACAGGCTACAAGAGAGTGGTTTAGGCTGAAAGTTAACGTATTCAGGGCACTCATCACATCGGTATTTATTTCTGCTTCCAACTGCCATTAGCCGTTTGATACCACCAGCCTGACTGAGCATTAGTTATCCAGCGCTGAGCAAAAGTAGATTTAATTTGCTTCGCCCATTCCGGATGACCATTTGCATTGGCAATGGCTTGATATAATTTATATCGATCAGCGTTTTCTACGGCAATTAATTTGCTCAATTTATTCCGATCTTTTAATGAGACCTTACCTCTAGCTGTCAATAAACCATCGGCTTTAATTGCTAAAACACCTTGATCATAAAAAGTATTTAATTCGCCAAATCGAGCACGCATATCTGCCGTTATGCGTCTAATATCAGCACTATCAACGGATAAATTGGCTTCCGCATGAGCTGATGGAATAACCACAGAAATAGCTTGATCAACAAGCTGATAAACACTCACTTGCCATGCAGGTAAAGTGCTTTGCAGGTTAATTTTAGCCTGTGGTTTCTCCTCAGGTTCTAGGGTTTGTATGTCCTGAATGATTTCATCGGCTACCTTTTCTGCTGCTGCAGCTGGGAAATAAATATTAATCGTTACGCACGCTGTTAAAAGCAATACACCAAACATTGATAATTTTTTAATATTCATAATTCGCTTATTCCTTTATTCAATAATAAATTCATCTGAAGCTGTTATTCTGCGTAACCGTTCAAGTAAAACACTCCAGTTCAATCTAGGATTATATCCAATAATATCGATTCTCGGCAGCCCCCCACCCTTAATGAGATAAAAGCCATTATCTACCGCCTCAACCCCCATTAACTGACAAACACCTTGATACAAATAGCAGCCAAAACCTAGCTTGTCATACCTAAAGCTACTAAACAAGCCTAGAAACCCCTTAGATATAACATCGGCTGCACTACCACCACCAATACTAGCAATATTTTCTACCGCTTTCTGACTGATTTTATGGGTAGAGTCATCATTTTCAGGCGTCCCCATCCAGGCATAAAATGAAATTGGCTGCCAATTTTCTAAATACAGATTCTGCACTACTCCCGATAATTTACCTTCAATATTACCTGTGTGAAATTTACGGGTGATGGTACCTAAATCTAAACCATCAAATTCTAGGTCCATATAGAAGCGGGAAAAATTTGTAAATAGTCCTGATGAAGCCAAATTTTTAACTCTTACTTCACCATCAAATACTTGCATTTTTAGCTCGCCATCCAAGGATAAGGTTTTATTTTCATAGCGCACAGCTGGAATATAGCCACTAATTGAACCTGTTAACGGCTCCCACTTCAATGCTGTTGATAATTGCTCTAAGGATAATTCATCCACCAAACCTTCAAAATGTACGACTGAATCCTCACTATTTTCAGCTTTAGAAAAACTAAAATTCTGAATAGAAAATATTCCACCTAATACTGCCAAATCAGCCGGTTGCAATAGCTTAACTTGCTTATCAAATAAGGAAAAATCTAAGTGCCCTGGGTCAAATGCAATCGCCTTAAGCTTTAATTCTTGCCAATTAAGAAAAGAAGCTTTGTTATGATCCTGCTTAGTCCAATGAAGTTGAGCATTAGCTTTATCTAGGTAAAATCGCTGCTCGGCATCATCTACAGTCAAATACCGAGCAGCGATATTAATTTCTGACAAAACATTATGATGTAACTGTAGATTAGCCTCTAATTGCCCTTGTAATTCAATTCCTTCTAAAGGACTTGCCTCTAAAAATGGAACTAGATAAATGGGGGATACCGGCTTTAATTCGGGGATATGTAGCGCTAGCTCAGCGACTTCAATTATTAAACTTGATTGATAATTTATTGCAGCACTTGCCTGGAAACTAGCCAAATTAGTATGCTCAAATTCAATACTCGTTAGCTCAACCTTCTTCCTATCAGGCCACCATAAACCATGATTTGTAAGCGTTACGGCATGAGCACTATCAATGGCTAAATAAACCGGCTCTATATACAAGTCGCCAGAAGAAATCTCAGTATCACTTTGCCATTGCCATGCTTTTTTTTCCTTATTCGCTATCAGTTCAGTTTTTAATGAGAGCGCTTCACTAGCAAAATACCCCTGCTGGTCTTGTATTGAAAGTTTGTCCAGTAGAGCAGCAATGAATAGCGTCTGTACGTCACCCTGCTCCCCTGTAAACTCCATATCAAGATCAGCTGACCCTTGGCTAATACCTAATAAATCTAAAGCCAAGAATGGCTCAAGTTGCACTAGGTTTAAACCTTTTGCTTTAAGACGCACTTTCCATTTCCCTGACTGGTCTTGAGCATCAAGAGAAATTTCCCCATCGAACCACGTCAAATCATTGATGACTAATTTACTTTTTTTATTTTTAACTTGAAATGAGAAATCAAAAACGTGTATTTTTAAATCACTGCCGTTAAAGCGCCCTTGCCCTTGCTGACAATCCACATAATTTTCACGCCAAGTAAATTTTTGGCAGCGAATAGTAAGTTTACGAAGCTTATTAAAGGGGGGAGGTAACTGTAGATCTGCAGAAATAAGGGAGACTTGCGGGATAGCCTGATCAAGCTGGGTTATTTTTAGCTGGGCATTTTGTATTGACCAAGCATTAGCGCTTATTTTATCGACACTAACAGTTACAGAATCTAAAGCATAAATAGCTGAACAGTAACTTAAACTAAACAACAAAAAGCTATACAGTATTTGGCGATATACGCGGTTCAGCCTACTAAAATAGATAAACAAAGCGATCGGCTTTTGACTAAATTAGCGGACTAAAGTCCGCCCTACAGAATACAGGTTAAGAACCATAAGCGGCTTGCTTCATGGTGTCGGCAATTAAACCATAAGCAATAACCCAAGCCTCTTTAACTTCTTCAGTAAAGTAGTCACCCAAGCCTTGCTCCAAAACCCATAATAAAGCGGCACCGACTGTTTCAAAATGAGCCGCTTCGACATTATAAATAATATGTCGCTTACCCATTGCCTGCAACATAACCTCTACTTCGTCTAGGTTATCCAGTGAATTAACGACGACATTTAAAGTGGTCATTAGCTTATCACCTTGATAATCCAACTTGCCTTTAAATAACCTCTTAACACTGGGGTCTAATTCAAATAAGCGTGCATAAAATAATTCCGCTGCTTGGTCTTTTATAGGTAAAACACGTTGCCACGATTCTTGAATCAGATGTATTTGCTTCTTAGTTAAAGGCGAAGAATCTTCCTGAATATATTGTGGCTCATTTTGCCTCTTGTTTTTGATATTCTGAACCAAAAGCAAGCAGGCTAGCCCTATAACAATAAACAAAATACCATACATCATAAAGATACCTTCACTATTAATTTTTGCCCGTAATTAAAGCATTTACGCCCAAGTATCTCGTAAAGTAACGGTACGATTAAACACTAATTTACTCGCTGAACTATCTTCAGTATCTAAACAAAAATAACCTACACGCTCAAATTGAAACCTGCTACCCAACTCTGCCTGTCCGAGACTCGGTTCCACTTTAGCAACACTGATAACCTCTAAAGAGTTAGGGTTTAACGCATCGCAAAAATTATCTTCAGAACTAGGGTTAGCAACATTAAACAAACGATCATACAGGCGCACTTCAGCATCTAAAGCATGATCAGCCGCCACCCAATGAATCACCCCTTTTACTTTACGTCCTTCAGGTTTTTTTCCTAGCGTATTTTCATCGTAAGTACAACGCAACTCAATGACTTTGCCATCTGCATCTTTAATGACTTCATTGCATTTAATCACATAAGCACCACGTAAGCGGACTTCACCACCATCAATTAAACGCTTGTATTTCGGCGGTGGAACATCAGCAAAATCATCTTGTTCTATATAAATCACTTTAGCAAAAGGGACTTTACGCTTACCTTGTGTTTCATCTTGCGGATGATTCCCCATTTCTAACTGCTCAACTTGAGCATCTGGGTAATTTTCCAGTACAACTTTCAGAGGCTCTAAAACAGCCATCGCACGGAAAGCTGTATTATTCAAATCTTCACGAATGCAACTTTCAAGTACGGACATTTCAATCCATGCATCTTTTTTAGTTACCCCAATACGCTCACAAAAATCACGAATAGCAGCAGGCGTAAACCCAGCACGACGTAAACCAGCAATGGTTGGCATACGCGGATCATCCCAACCATTAACATGCCCCTCAACTACCAGTTGATTTAATTTACGTTTACTAACAATAGTATATTCCAGCTCTAAACGGGAAAATTCAATTTGCTGTGGGTGACAATCAATACTGATATTATTCAAGACCCAATCATATAGAGGACGGTGATCGGCAAACTCAAGCGTACACAATGAGTGTGTAATTCCTTCTAAAGCATCAGAAATACAGTGTGTATAATCATACATAGGGTAAATACACCATGCATCACCCGTACGTTGATGATGCACTCGACGGATACGGTATAAAGCAGGGTCGCGCATATTCATATTTGATGCTGCCATATCAATTTTGGCACGCAATAAATATTGCCCATCAGCAAACTCACCCGCACGCATACGTGAAAATAAATCCAAATTTTCAGCAATACTACGACTACGGTCAGGGCTTTCTTTACCAGGCTTTGTTAATGAACCGCGATATTCACGCATTTGCTCTGCATTAAGGCTATCAACATAAGCCAAGCCTTTCTCTATCAGTTCAACAGCGAAACCATAAAGCTGCTCAAAATAATCAGAAGAATGCCTTAATTCAGCCCATTCAAACCCCAGCCAATGCACATCTTTTTCAATGGCACGTACATATTCGATACTTTCCTTCTCAGGGTTAGTATCGTCAAAGCGCAAATTACATAGGCCTTGAAATTCAGAGGCAACGCCAAAATTTAAGCAAATAGATTTTGCGTGTCCAATATGTAAAAAACCATTAGGTTCAGGTGGAAAACGAGTAATAACTTTGTTATGTTTGTTTTCAGCTAAATCTTTAGCGACTATTTGGCGTATGAAATTTGTAGCAGGTAAATTTTCTATGGTTGACATTTAGCTTTTTAGAAACAAGAATTAAACAAAGCACAAGCAAAATCACGCCGTGCACGATAGATGGTAAACCACTCTATAATAGGTGCGTTACAATAGCATAATATAGTGCGATAGTAACTAGCAAAATCTGCCTTACAAACAAATTCAACCCTGCCTATGCAACCTCAGGAAACCAAACAAGCTAAGCCACATTATAATTCTGGTAAGCATTTATCGCCTTGGCGTGAAAACCTTAATACCATTATTTTTGGGGCGGAAACACACGCTGGAAAGCTGTTTGATATTATCTTAATTATCAGTATTTCCATCAGTGTATTAGTGGTCATGCTGAGCAGCGTAGAAGCATTTTATGAGCAATATACCGCCCTGTTTTTTTATATAGAGTGGGGGTTTACCCTACTATTTACCTTGGAATATATTTTTCGGTTGGTTGCAGTACGTCAGCCCAAACTGTATGTTCGCAGTTTTTTTGGTATTATCGATTTACTATCTATTTTACCTAGCTATCTCGGCTTGCTGCTTCCAAGTGTCAAATATTTACTGATTATCCGCGTCTTACGTTTATTGCGCATTTTCCGTATTTTTAAATTAGCAGAATACATGGAGGAAGCTGAAGTTTTAATGTCTGCACTTAGAAGTAGCAGTCATAAAATTTTAGTTTTTCTATATGTCGTTTTAACCCTAGCTATTATCTGCGGATCTCTACTTTATGTGGTCGAAGGCAGTGCTGCTGGATTCACTAGTATCCCCAAATCAGTTTACTGGGCAATCGTTACCTTAACCACCGTAGGCTATGGCGATATTGCTCCGCAAACACCTTTAGGTCAAATTATAGCCTCCAGCATTATGATTATGGGTTATGGAATTTTAGCGGTTCCGACTGGAATTTATAGCGCGGAACTCATCAAACATTACCAAGTAGATAAGCTGGTTAATCATGCCTGCCCCAACTGCGGTAAGATTGGTCATGATCAGGATGCAGATTTTTGCAAGTATTGTGGTAGTCCTTTAGAGCAAGACGAGTAACCTCCCATTATCAAAAGATAGTTGGGGCGCAGTGCTTTTCTTAGTGCCAACCACCATATTGCTTAGTTGGATCACCACGAAAGCCTGTCGAAGTTTTGTTCGCATCTGGCACGCCAACGGTACTATCCGCCGCCATGACCATATTCGCATAAGTATAGCCACCTAAAGCTTTAGCTCGATTGGCAATTTGAGTTGTCAGCGAACTAATATCATAGCTGGAAATAGCCGGAGAAATAACCACTGCAATTAGCTGTTCTTGCGAACCTTCAGGACTAACAGTCAAAACAACTGGTAAAGTGGTTCCTTGAGGAATTTCAACAGAATAATGCTTACTATTTTCTAATTTCGTGCGAGCAACAATCTTCCCCGAACTATCTGCTACGTTAATTTCAGCATTAAGTACCGAGCCATTTTTATCAGTCACAGCACCTTTTAGTACTTTCACCTGTTTATACGCCTGCACAGGAACTGTCAGGCCATTTTTATTCTGCTTTTTATCATCACAAGCCACCAAAACGGTACTCGCTATCGACAAGGCGAGTAAGCGTACGATCATTTTATTTTTATTATAAGTATGCATTTTGACCTTCCTAACAATATCTACAAAGCTGAATCATAACACATGGATATACTGATACTCCATGCAAGTACAGAAATCATTTTTAGTTAAGAATAGCTCCTCAATACCTTAATTTATATAAGTAAATTAGGTGCAGGAAAATTACTTTCTGTCTTGCTTGCTTGTGAGTTTTTCTCTTACCTATAGATAAAATACAAGTCTACACCACAAATTTTAGGTAAAAACTCAGTGTAAACTTGTAAAAGGCTTTTGCACCAAGCCCTGCTGCATTAATTCTGCTCAAGCACAGCTTTAAGCGCTTCTTATAGTTTATATTTAAAAACAACGCTAAACCAAAAATATCACGCATAAGCTATATCACTAATCACTAAAGTAGTAATGATTCTAGCATTACAAGCTGATTCAAATTAAAATAGCAAAATAAACTTACGTTTTAAGAGCGCCCGTGCTAAATCATCTCTTATTGACCTCTCACTTTGACTTAGATATTTATTAATGACCGATCATAAACTTACCCACTTAAAAGAACTCGAAGCCGAAAGCATTCATATTATTCGCGAAGTTGCTGCCGAATTCGATCGCCCTGTTATGCTTTATTCTGTCGGTAAAGACTCGGCTGTTATGCTGCATTTAACACGTAAAGCGTTTTACCCTGGCAAACCACCGTTCCCATTAATGCATGTTGATACCACTTGGAAATTCAAAGAAATGATTGAATTTCGTGATAAATATATTAAAGAATTAGATTGGGATTTGATTGTACACTCGAATCAAGAAGGCATTGACCAAGGCGTTGGTCCTTTTACTCATGGCAGTAAAAAACATACGGATATAATGAAAACCCAAGGTTTAAAGCAAGCCTTAAATAAATATAAGTTTGATGCCGCTTTTGGTGGTGCTCGTCGTGACGAAGAAAAATCACGCGCTAAAGAACGTGTTTATTCATTCCGTGATAAAAACCATGGCTGGGATCCTAAAAACCAGCGTCCTGAACTATGGAATATCTATAACGGTAAAATTGACCCAGGTGAAAGCATCCGTGTATTCCCTATTTCTAACTGGACCGAACTCGATGTTTGGCAATATATCCATTTAGAAAATATCCCGATTGTACCGCTTTACTTTGCTAAAAAGCGCCCAGTTGTCGAGAAAGATGGCATGCTAATTATGGTCGATGATGACCGTATGCCTATCGGTCCAGATGAAAAAGTAGAAATGAAAATGGTACGTTTCCGTACTTTAGGTTGCTACCCATTAACGGGGGCTGTGGAATCAACAGCCACTACGTTACCTGAAATTATCCAAGAAATGCTATTAACCACAACCTCTGAGCGTCAAGGTCGATTAATTGACCATGATTCTTCAGGCTCGATGGAACAGAAAAAACGCGAAGGGTATTTTTAAGAGCAGATGAAAGGTACAAGGCCAAAGGTTCAAGTTATGCGATTTGAGGATTTGGATGTTTGGAAGCGGTCTTCGCGCCTTAGTGTTTCTATTTATAAAGAACTTGCTAACTGCAAGGACTTTGGTTTTAAAGATCAAATTACACGTAGTAGCTTATCTATTCCCAGTAATATTGCTGAAGGATTTGAACGAAGCACTAATAAAGACAGTAATAAATTTTTTTACTATTCCAAAGGCTCTTGCGGTGAATTACGAACTCAAATATACATAGGTATTGAGATAGGTTACATAAAAAAAGAAACAGGTATTATCTGGAAAACTGAAACTGAACAACTATCAAAAATGTTGTTCTCCCTCATTAAATCCAGAAGTACTTGATCTTTTTACCTTGAACCTTGAACCTAAAATTTTTAAAGGAAAATTTTCTCCATGTCTCACCAGTCAGATCTTATTAGTAGCGATATAGACGCTTACTTAGCACAACACGAACGCAAAGAATTATTACGTTTTTTAACGTGTGGTAATGTCGATGACGGCAAAAGCACACTTATTGGACGCTTACTGTACGATTCCAAAATGATTTACGAAGATCAGTTAGCCGCTGTGCAATCTGATAGCGTTAAATCAGGCACTACTGGTACTGGGAAAATCGATTTAGCTTTATTAGTCGATGGCCTACAAGCAGAACGCGAGCAAGGCATTACCATTGACGTGGCTTACCGTTACTTCTCTACTGCAACGCGTAAATTCATTATTGCCGATACTCCAGGGCATGAGCAGTACACTCGCAATATGGCAACAGGTGCTTCGACCTGTGATTTAGCGGTTATTTTGATTGATGCGCGTTATGGCGTACAAACACAAACCAAACGTCACAGCTTTATCGCCTCTTTATTAGGCCTTAAACATATTATTGTCGCTATCAATAAAATGGATTTAGCGGGCTACAGTGAACAGACTTACGAAGAAATCAAAGCAGATTATTTAGATTTCGTGGGCAATCTTGATGGTTTAGACGATATTCACTTTATTCCTATGTCAGCTTTAGATGGTGATAATGTGGTCAATAAAAGTGTCAGTATGCCGTGGTACACCGGAAAAACCATGATGGAAACTCTGGAAACTGTGGAAATCGCTGGTGATGAAAACTTTCAAGATCCACGTTTTCCTGTGCAGTATGTTAACCGCCCTAACCTCGATTTTCGTGGCTTCTGCGGTACTGTAGCTTCTGGTATTTTCCACAAAGGCGATAAAATCACCGCCTTACCTTCTGGAAAAACCAGCACAATCAAATCGATTGTTACTTTCGATGGCGAATTAGCAGAAGCTTTTCCACCCATGGCTGTTACTTTAACCTTGGATGATGAAATTGATATTAGCCGCGGCGATACGATTGTCAGCAGCGGCAACCTACCTAGTGTTGCTGATAAGTTTGATGCCAATATCGTCTGGATGGCAGAAAACTCACTGACACCAGGCAAACAATATATTATGAAACTGGCAACTCGCAGTGTTTCAGGTTCGATTGCTAATATTCAGCACCGTATTGATGTTAATACCCTTGAGCATCATGATGCTAAAAACCTACAATTAAATGAAATTGGCTTATGTACCGTTTCAGTTAATGCTCCTGTCGTATTTGATGCTTATAATCGCAGTAAAGGTACTGGTTCATTTATTATTATCGATCGCCTAACGAATGTTACCGTTGGTGCAGGCATGATTACAGGCGCTAGTTCAGACCTTGAATTAAGCCATGTATCTGCTGAAGAACGAGCTGCACGATTTGCTCAAAAAGCAGCTTCTATTGCTTTAACTGGTGCAAATAAAGAACAAGTCGCTTATCAATTAGAAAGAAAACTATTTGATAATGGCCATGCAACAACGGTATTAACTTCGGATTTAGCAGAAGCAATTGAAGTGGTTAAACAGGCTGGTTTGATTTGCTTATGCACGGAAAACGACTCATGTGATTTAAATTTTGATACTGATAAAGTATCACTAAATGAAATTCATTTAGTCTTAAAAGATAAAAACATCATTCACTAATATAGTAGCGATAATACAACTAGGGCATGCACGTATGCCTTAGTTTGTCACACCATAAGGATCTGATACATGACGCAAAAAATCACGAAAGCAGTTTTCCCTGTTGCCGGCTTAGGCACTCGCTTCTTACCCGCGACTAAAGCCAGCCCTAAAGAAATGCTACCTATCGTTGATAAGCCACTGATTCAATACGCAGTGGAGGAAGCGATTGCTGCCGGCATAGATACAATGATTTTTGTTACTGGTCGTAATAAACGTGCTATTCCTGATCATTTTGATAAAGCTTATGAATTAGAAAAAGAGCTTGAGGCAAAAGGTAAGCTACGCGTATTAGAAATGGTTAAAAACATTTTACCTCCCCATGTTTCTTGTATCTTTATCCGCCAATCCGAAGCCTTAGGTTTAGGTCATGCGGTATTATGTGCAAAACCTGTTGTTGGTGATGAGCCTTTTGCGGTTATTTTAGCGGATGACTTAGTAGAAGATGGCAATCGTGGCTGCATGGCGCAAATGATCCAACAATTCGAGAAAACACCGCATTCAATTTTGGCTGTGGAACGCGTCGATCCAAATGAAACCGATAAATATGGTATTGTCAAAACCACTGATACTGATAATGATAAAATCGGTGCAGTTCAATCTATTGTAGAAAAGCCAAAACCCGATGTTGCTCCCACTAACCTAGGAGTTATTGGTCGTTATATTTTGACACCGGCTATTTTTGCCGAAATTGAAAATACAGAGAAAGGCGCTGGTAATGAAATCCAGCTTACCGATGCCATCGCTTCTTTATTAACAAAAGAAAAAGTCCTTGCTTATGAGTTTGAAGGAAAGCGTTATGACTGCGGCGCTAAATTAGGTTTTTTAATTGCCACAGTGGAACAAGCCTTATTGCATGAAGAATTAAAAGATGATTTTTTAGATTACCTGAAGAAATTAGCTAAAACATATAAAGAATAGTTTACGTAAATACACTCTGTTCCATACCTCCTATTTTGGAGCAGAGCCTGCCTACTCCCTTATTTATAATCCCCAATGGATACAATCAGCATTCGTGGTGCAAGAACGCATAATTTAAAAAATATCGACCTTGATTTACCTAGAGACTCATTAATTGTGATCACGGGCCTATCTGGCTCAGGTAAATCATCGCTTGCGTTTGACACCATCTATGCTGAAGGTCAACGTCGCTATGTAGAATCTTTATCTGCCTATGCGCGTCAATTTTTATCTATGATGGAGAAGCCCGATGTCGATCATATTGAAGGCCTATCCCCAGCGATCTCCATTGAACAAAAGTCCACATCACATAACCCTCGCTCTACCGTCGGTACAATCACCGAAATATATGATTATTTAAGACTACTTTACGCTCGCGCAGGTACACCCTGCTGCCCAACTCACGGTCTCTCCTTAGAAGCGCAAACCATTAGCCAAATGGTTGACCACGTTTTAGAGCAAGAGCAAGATGAGCGCTGGATGCTGTTAGCGCCTGTAGTCAATGAGCGCAAAGGCGAACATATTCAGCTATTAGAAGACCTGCAGGCACAGGGATTTATACGCGTGCGAATTGACGCTGTAGTTTATGAGCTCGATGAACTTCCTGAAATAGATGGCAAGAAAAAACATACTATCGAAGTAATTATTGATCGCTTCAAAATTCGCCCCGACATGAGCTTGCGTTTAGCAGAGTCTTTTGAAACAGCACTGAGAATTGCTGGCGGCATAGCAACAGCAATTAATATGGATGACCCGAAAAAACAGTTAGTTTTTTCTGAAAAATATGCCTGTTCAGAATGCGGTTACAGCATTACCGAATTAGAGCCGCGTATTTTTTCCTTCAACAACCCAAAAGGCGCTTGTAGTGCTTGTGATGGTCTAGGCGTTAAACAGCATTTTGACCCTGAGCTGGTAGTACATAATAAAGAGATAAGCTTAGCAGCAGGTGCAGTCAGAGGCTGGGACAGGCGTAATGCTTATTACTATCAGCTTATTTGTTCTCTGGCGGAGCACTATGACTTTGACCCCGAGACGCCCTTTAATGAACTAAGTGATGATATACAACATATCATTTTATATGGCAGTGGTCGCAAAGCAATAGACTTTAACTTTATCACTGCTAATGGAAAAAAACGCAAAAAACGCCATAGTTTTGAGGGCATTATTGCCAATATGGAGCGACGTTACCAAGAAACTGAATCGCAAGTCGTACGCGATGAATTAGCTAAATATCAAACTAATAAATCTTGTTCTAGCTGTCATGGCTCTCGTTTAAATACCGCTGCACGTAATGTCTTTATAGCCTCAAAACCGCTTTATGACATTACTAGTCTCCCTATTCGACAAGCTCTACAATTCTTTCAAACGCTTGATTTACCCGGGCAGCGCGGCCAAATAGCAGAAAAAATTAATACAGAAATCCAACAAAGATTGGAGTTTCTAGTCAATGTCGGACTCGACTACCTTAGCCTAGATCGTAGCGCAGATACTTTATCTGGCGGTGAAGCACAACGTATTCGTCTTGCCAGCCAAATTGGCGCGGGACTAGTCGGCGTTATGTACGTCTTAGACGAACCATCTATAGGCTTACACCAGCGCGATAATGATCGTTTACTAAAAACTTTATTCAGATTGCGTGACTTAGGCAATACAGTCATTGTCGTCGAACATGATGAAGATGCTATTCGTGCTGCACAATATGTGGTTGATATAGGTCCAGGAGCGGGGGTTCATGGCGGGAAAATTATCGCCCAAGGAACACCTGATGAGGTAATTAATAATGAAAACTCAATCACAGGGCAATATTTATCAGGTAAATTGGAAATCAGCATACCCAAGCAGGTCACGCCGCGTAATGAAAAACACCTCCTTACCGTACGCAATGCACAGGGTAATAATTTAAAGAACATTGATGTCAGCTTTCCAGTTGGCTTATTAACTTGCGTCACCGGCGTCTCAGGTTCGGGCAAGTCAACATTAATCAATGATACTTTATACCGCTTTGCTGCCCGCGCAATTAACCGCGCATCCACATTACCGGCACCTTGTGATGATGTCGAAGGTTTGGAGCAATTTGATAAAATTGTCGATATAGATCAAAGTCCAATTGGCCGCACTCCGCGCTCGAATCCGGCCACTTATACCGGTTTATTCACCCCAATACGTGAATTATTTGCAGCGACTCCAGAATCGCGCTCTCGCGGCTACACACCAGGGCGCTTTAGCTTTAATGTCAAAGGTGGGCGCTGTGAGTCTTGTAAAGGCGATGGCGTGGTTAAAGTAGAGATGCATTTTTTACCTGATGTCTTTGTACATTGCGATACCTGTTCTGGCAAACGCTATAATCGTGAAACGTTGGAAATCCGCTATAAAGGTAAAACAATTAACGAAGTGCTAAATATGACCGTTGAAGAAGCCTATACCTTCTTTAGTCCTGTACCTACTTTAGCGCGTAAACTAAAAACCTTATTAGATGTCGGTTTGAGCTATATTAACTTAGGACAGAATGCGACCACCTTATCAGGTGGAGAAGCGCAACGAGTTAAGTTAGCTAAAGAGCTTTCCAAACGCGATACAGGTAAAACACTTTATATTCTCGATGAACCGACGACAGGCTTACATTTTCATGATATTCAACAATTACTCAATGTACTACATACTTTGCGTGATCATGGAAATACAGTCATTGTTATTGAGCATAACCTTGATGTTATTAAAACGGCAGACTGGGTAGTTGATATAGGTCCAGAAGGTGGAAATGGTGGAGGGATGGTCGTTGCCGAAGGGTCGCCCGAACAAGTATCCCATATCGAAGCATCCTATACAGGTCATTACTTAAAGCGCTTTTTTACTCCATCCAAAAGACTCAATTGACGAATGAAGTAATCACCTCCATGATAGGTTCTTGCTTAATCTGAGTGTTTCTAAATAACGCATCAATATATGATTAAAGGGAAGATAATGCAGTCATTTATCCAAGCAGTAATTAACAAATATGAAGCAAGTCCTGTTCGTTTACTTCATATTCTGCGCGAGGTACAAGCCGAATTTCAGCATATTTCACCGGAAGCGATTGAACTAATCGCTTCCGGTCTGAATATTCCACGCACTCAAATTATTAGCGTTGTTGAGTTTTATAATTTTCTCCACTTAACCCCCCGTGGAAAATACGATATTTTAATCAGCGACTCCATTACCGATCATATGCTCGGTAAGCAAAATTTAATGAACTATTTTGCCAGCCAATTAAAAGTCACTATTGGTGAAGTGCGTCCTGATGGATTGGTCAACTTAGATAGTACCTCTTGTACAGGTATGTGCGATCAAGGCCCTGCTGGACTAGTCAATGGTTACGCATTAACCCACTTAGAGCGGCCCCGCATCGATGCCATTACGCAACTAATAAATAAAGAAATACCCATCGAACAATGGCCAGCTGAATTTTTTGCTGTTGCCGATAATATTTATAAAGCAGGGTTATTATTACAAACTCCGATTGAACAAGGCGAGTCCTTAAAAGCGCGCTATCAAAAAGGCTTAACAGAAACTCTATCAGAAATTGATATTTCAGGCTTACGCGGGCGCGGTGGTGCTGGCTTTAAAACGGCGATGAAGTGGCGCTTCTGCTCTGAAGAAGCAGAAACCGAGCGCTATGTTGTCTGCAATGCCGACGAAGGCGAACCGGGCACTTTTAAAGATAGAGTACTATTAAATTCTTATGCTCACCAAGTATTTGAAGGCATGACCGTCTGTGCTAGCATTATCGGAGCAGAACAAGGTTTTCTCTACTTACGCGGTGAATATCTACATCTCTACGAAAAACTACAAAACATACTCATTGAACGTCGTGAAGCCGGTTTATTAGGTACTAATATTTTAGCTCAAGGCTTAAACTTCGATATCGAAATTCGTTTAGGTTTAGGTGCTTATATTTGCGGTGAAGAATCTGCCTTAATTGAATCCTTAGAAGGTAAACGCGGCATTCCTAGAAACCGTCCTCCCTACCCTGTTTCACAAGGATATTTAAACAAACCTACCGTAGTTAATAACGTAGAAACCTTTATGGCTGCGGCTAAAATAACCGTTGCAGGTGGGCAATGGTTTGCTGATGTTGGTACTAAACAATCTGATGGTACAAAAATCCTCAGCATTAGCGGCGATTGTTCTAGGCCTGGTATTTATGAATACCCTTTTGGTACCAGCATAGCTCAAGTATTACAGGACTGTGGAGCATATGATGTATTCGGTGTTCAAGTCGGCGGCCCTTCAGGAACTTTTATCAGTGCACAAGAATTAGATCGCGTATTAGCCTTTGAAGACTTAGCGACAGGCGGCTCGTTTATTATTTTTGATCAATCACGTAATATTCTCGATATGGTTAAAAATTTCACTCATTTCTTTGCTCATGAAAGCTGTGGCTTTTGCACCCCCTGCCGTGTTGGCACCGCTTTATTAAAAAAACAATTAGATAAAATTGTTGATGGTCATGGCTCAGCTGGCGATGTAGCGGCTTTAGAGGAGCTCTGTCAATTAGTCAATAACAACAGTCATTGCGGTTTAGGGCAAACAGCTGCCAATCCCATTTTATCGACTTTGCAACGTTACCCTGAATTATACGAAAAACAACTCAAGAAAATCAGTTATGAACCGGGGTTTGATTTAGATGCATCACTGGCAACGGCAAGACGCTTAGCTAACCGTGATGATGCCGGCGCACATTTAGCACAAGTGGAAGAGGATTAATCATGAGCAAAACAATCACCATTGATGGCCAGGAAATTCCATTCCAAGATGGTCAAACAATTATGGATGCAGCGATAGAAGCTAATGTTTATATTCCGCATTTATGCCACAACCCAGACTATACACCCCATGGCAGCTGTAAGTTATGTACAGTAAAAGTCAACGGTCGAAATTGCTCAGCTTGCACCTTTCCTGCATCAGAAGGACAGGACATCATAAACAAAAGCAATGACTTAGAGAAAGACCGAAAAAGAATCACGCAGATGTTATTTGTCGAAGGCAATCATTTCTGTCCTTCTTGTGAAAAAACCGGCAACTGCCAACTTCAAGCAGTCGCCTATCATTTGGATATGCATGATAATCATTTTCCGCATTTTTTTGCCAAACGCGAAATGGACGCCTCACATCCAGATATTTTAATCGACCATGACCGCTGTATTTTTTGTAACTTATGCGTGCGTGCCAGTCGGGAAAAAGATGGCAAAGACGTGTTTGCTATCAGTGGCAGAGGTATTAATAAACGCCTGATCGTCAACTCTAAAAGCGGGCAACTAAAAGACAGTAATATTGAGCTTAATGATTGCGCTGCTCATATCTGCCCAACCGGTGCTATTTTGATTAAACGCACGGGCTATCAAGTACCTATCGGACAACGTATTTACGATCATCAACACATTGATGAAGTCGCTTTAGCTAAGGAGCACAAGTAACATGGCCAAAAAATTTAAAGTTGCCACGACCTCATTAGCTGGCTGTTTTGGTTGCCATATGTCTTTTTTAGATATTGATGAACGCATGCTGGAATTAGCACAGCATGTTGAATTTGATCGGTCGCCCTTAACCGATATAGAACACTGCAGCCCTTGTGATATAGGTTTAATTGAAGGCGGCGTGTGTAATTCAGAAAATGTTCATACACTACGTGAGTTTCGTAAAAATTGTAAAATTCTGGTCGCAGTCGGCGCTTGTGCGATTAATGGTGGCTTACCTGCCATGCGTAATCACTTTGACGTTGAAGACTGTCTAAATGAATCTTATATCAATGGTCTTGGTGTTGAAAATGCACAAATCCCCAGCGACCCTGAATTACCTTTACTGCTAGATAAAGTACACCCAATCCATGAGATTGTGAAGGTTGATTATTACTTACCTGGCTGCCCACCCTCAGGAGATGTTTTCTGGGCTTTTTTAAGTGATGTGATTGCTGGGCGCGAGCCAAGCTTACCGTATGAATTAGTGCATTTTGATTAGGGAGCTACTAGAGCGGAACTCTAGTCCGCTAAGAGATGACATTACACCAACCTAATAGATTCTAGAAACCGTCATCCTGCATGCTTTTAGCAGGAATCTATAGTGTATACATGGATTCCCGATTAAAGATTCGGGAATGACGGCTATTCCAGTGATTATTTATTGAGATTGGTATTACTACGCAAGATAGGCGGACTAAAGTCCGCCCTACAGAAAGTTAAACAGCAATACCTACTTGCAGTGACTCAAACCAATCTAAAAAGCGTTTCACATCATCGCCTCTAAAGATTCGTCCATGTTGCGGTGCCATAATATCAATATCAAGCTTACGTACACGGTCAATCCAATCACGCTTTGCTTGATTAGAAGGCATCCAGCGTTGATGGAAAAAGCGCATTTTTTCCACATGAGCATTAAAATCATCAACAAATATGGGCGCACCATCTTCTTCTAATGCCGCCCCCACATCACCTGACATCAATATTTTCGCTTTCGGGTCATAGATATGAAAATTAGCCGAAGAATGTAAATAATGAGCAGGAATTATTTTAAGCTCTGCACCATCCAACTGAATAACGCCACCATTATCAGGAATACCAACATATTCAATGGTTTCACAACCAAAATGACGCAAAAAACCTTCCCATAATGCGGGCGCATGCAATTTTGCATGAGGCAAAGCCTGATCCCAAAGACCTAAAGATGAAATAATATCTGGATCTTGATGCGAGGCAAATAAATCGGTAATCTCTTCCACTGGCGCATGGTGAAGTACCGCGGCTAACATCGGTGCGAATAACTCCACACCGCCTGGATCAAGTATTAAACAACGGCTTGCCGTTCTAATAATGTATTGATTGGTATCAATGATGTTACTGCGTTTATTCTCATCCCGTCCATACATAATCCATTGGTACGATCCATCGTAAATTTTAGTCATTTTCATAGTAAATAATGCCTCTTTTAGCAACTATTCTGCAATATTAAGAATTGATAATGCACTGCGACAACGCTGTACATTATCATGAATAACTTGTGCCGCATTATCGACACTTTCCGCCACGGCTTGTAAGCTTTGTAGATATTCTCCTGCTTGCGAAGCTTCAATCCTTGAGTTAGCCGCAATAACGCGTGCAGCTCTAGCAGGGTGCATTACTCCTTCGAGTTGATCTAAAAGCTGATTAACGTGAATCCCAAATTGAGCGCGACAAAGCTGCATACGCTGCTGAGCTAATTCCACTGACTTATCTAAAGATCTTTCATAAGGTGCACCTTCAGCCAATTTAGCTACTTTTTCAAAAGAACGACATGCATCGGTCATGCGATGTTCATCAACAGTCATTTGATATAACAACAATGCATGTTCGTTAATATCATTTACTAATTCAATTGTTTCTTTAGCAAGCTCATTAATAAAATCAGTAATGGGCTGGAAACCTTTTGCCTTTTCACCCGCTCTAAAAGCAATGGCTTTAGCATTAGCTGCAGCTAATGAAATTTCTTTTGCCACATCCATAACGGCACTTAACTCAGCCGCAATTGAAGCAACTGCTACAAATTTAGATTTTGCATGATTCGGTTTATTCATTAATTAATCCAGCACTTTTACCTATAGAAAACCATCGTTTTACTTTTACGCAGTCCACTCATAAACTGCTTTCACACGATTACCATTACCACTGTATTCAACTTCCTTACATAAGTTAAGTAAGAGGCTTATTCCTCGCCCAAAGCTTTGCTCATTCTGCTCTAAGTCTGATGATACATTTGAAAAATCAAAACCTTGCCCAGAATCTTGCATTTTAATAATTAATTTTCCACCAGCATCAGTAGGCTGATGATTAAAACTCATCTTTATGTAACCGTCACTTAATTGCGCCAGCCTCTCTTCGCGAGCGCTATAGTATTGCATGAAACCTTCAGAGCTTTGTTTTATTTTGGAGTCCAACCCTAATAAGCCGTGCTCTAAAGCATTAGCAAATAATTCAGTGACAATTAGAAAAATGGCCTCACGGTGTTCAATAAAGCCTTGAATTTCCATAATCGAATTAATGACCATAGGAACTGGGTTAATATGTCGCAAGGTAGAGCTATGAAATTCCATAGAGTTCTTCCAAGAAAGTGCCACTAATTTTTTATGTACTTTCTTAGTAGTGGCTTGCATCCATTGAGCATCTGAAATATTACAGTCTAACTCAACAAAAGTAATATCATCCTGCTGCTCCCTGTCTTTAGTATGTGTATCTAATGCGTTTAAAACCGCCTCGTAGCCATGGGCATTACTTTCAATACTATGAATAACACCTGGTGCATCAAACTGTTCGCCTAAGATATTTTCTGCCTCAATAACACCATCAGTGAATAAATATAAAAAACTTTCTTTGCTAATGGGTAGGGTTTGCACGTCTGGCTCGAAGCTATCAATAATACCTAAAGGTAAATTTTTTGAAACGATAACCTGCAAGTTCTTGCTCGTACGATTAAATAAATAATGGTCCGGTAAACCACAAGTTATAAGGCTTATTGAGCCCGTATCAGGAAAAAAAGCTACAATCGTGGCCGCTAAAAACATATTAACCGGCAATAGCTTGTGCATTTTACGGTTAATTTCAATAATAATTTCGCTAATGCCAAAGCCTTTTTCTGCCATACCATGAAAAATCTCTGCCGCAGGCCCTGCGCCAACAGAAGCAGCCAGCCCATGCCCTGTAAAATCCCCTAATAAAGCATAGAGTTGATTACCTGGCGTTTTAGCTACCAAAAATATATCACCATTAAACAAAGCCATGGGTGACAATCGATATTTCACTTCTGGGGTGTCATAAAACCCAGCATGCACAATGTTTTTATACAATGTCGCAGCAATTTCTTGCTCTTGGACTGCTTGGTGCTGATATTCTAAAAGCTGCTGTTTTTGACTATATTGCTGCTGATAAAGTTGTTGAACTCGCAACAAAGAATTTATTTTTGCTTTTAATACTAATGTATTAAAAGGCTTATAAACAAAATCATCAGCCCCCACGTCTATACAGCGTTGCAATTGAGCATCATTATCAGAACCGGTAATAAAAACAATCGGTACATACTTATTGCCTAAAACTTTCTGTATTTCAGTTGCCGCATCAATACCGTCCATTTTGGGCATAAAAATATCTAAAACGACTAAATCAGGCGCTTCATTTTTAAAAATATGAACTGCCTCTTCACCATTTTCAGCTAAAAAAACTTCATGCCCTGCTTGAGCAAATATTTCAGCTAACATTAAGCGCTGCAGATTACTATCGTCCGCGACTAAAATTTTTGATTTTTTATGTTGCGCTTCTATATTAACTATCATTAGATTTCACCATTTTTGATTTACAGTACCGTAAATAACTTATCAAAGTTGGCAATGGTTAATATTTTTTTAACGTCAGGTCGAGCATTGATGATTTTTATCGCACTTTGTTGATTTCCCACTTTATCACGCAAAACTAAGAGCATGCCTAAAGCAGAACTATCAACATACTCTGTTCTTCCTAAGTCAATACTAATCGAGCTAACCCCCTTTGCTGCTTGCTCTGATAGTTTTCGAAAATCTTGATGCACGCTAAAGTCAAAACGTCCTGCAACCTTAACTTGTAATTCGTTACTACTTGTATTTAAAAAAACTTCAACTGTCATGTCATATTCCTGAAATATTAATTACTCAATTACATTGCTCTAGTAATAGAAAAAGCATCCTTCAATAAGAGTTAAAAGTAGTTGGCACTATGAAGGATGCAAAAAAAAACATATAAAACTTAAAATAGATCAATCTCACCTTCTTCCATAGTATTCTGTGCTACAGCTTTCTTTTCCTTTATTTTCCATTGCGTCTGCATATCTTTAAATCGCTGCACACCAGCTTCTAATTCATTTTTTTGCATAGCGATATCGGATATTTTAAAGCTTCCTAAGCCAATTTTAACCTCGTCACTCAAAGCTTGAAAATGATGTGCATTGCTTTGTAAAAATTCAATTTGCTGGCGTGTCATATCTTCAAACTGCAAGGCACGAATAGCACCACCAACAGCTTGCTCCATTTGCCCAGAAAGCCCAGAAACTTGGGTTAATTGCACTGAGATATTTGCATTCATTGTACCTATATCGCTCATCATCTCATCAATATGCGATTTAGAAGTAATGGCTACATTCATATCTCTCGACGCCATCTTTTCAATCATTTGCTTCGCATTATTAATATTTGCTCGAGATTCACCGACTACCTTCTTGATTTCTTCACTAAACTTATCCGAATGTTTAGATAAACTTCTCACCTCATCAGCAACCACCGCAAAGCCACGTCCTGCTTCACCCGCTCTTGCTGCTTCAATAGCCGCATTCAGCGCCAATAAGTTTGTTTGGTCAGCAATGCCTTGTACATCAGCTAGCAATATGCCGATCTTCTGCATATGCTCATCGACATCACTGACCACAGCAACCATTTCCATGCTTTGCTTACTAACTTCCAAAATATGTTCAACAAAATATGCTAAAACACCATCAGTTTCTTCTGCAAATTGTTGAAAGTTTATCGCTTTTTTACCGCTCCCTTCAACAGAGGTTCCATCTAGGTTATTCACTAATGAGTGCATAGCACTTGCTTGCTGAACTGAGAGATTATGCATTTCAGTAAAGCTATTAGACATGGTTAAAACTGCATCAGAAACAACTTGCTTTACTTGCTCTAGTTCACTAGAAAAATCAATAATTTCTTGTTCAGTACAGCTATGTAACGTTTGTAAATACTGATTAATAGGAGCCTCTATTGAAGAGTTTGCACCCTCAAGCTCTTGAGCCTCTATAAAATTAGCTTGCTGAGTTTGATAAATAACCACACTACAAAACCCAAACAAACTTGGAATAACAATCCAATATAGAACCTCTATTGAAAAAAATAGCGGTAAAAACAAAGCCCCTACTGTAAACAAGCAAAGCCAAACTATTCTTTTCAAAAAAAGCGACATTTTAATTTCCAGACTATTTAGCTAAAGCGAGTATTTGCGCGGCAACTTGATCGAGAGGCTGCACATAATGAGCCGCACCTTGACGATAAGCTTCGCCCGGCATGCCCCAAACGACGCTACTGGCTTCATTTTGAATGATATTTTCTGAACCTGCATCACGCATTTCTTTCATGGCCACTGCACCATCAGCCCCCATACCCGTTAACATGACACCAATGGCGTTACTACCTACATTCTGCGCGATAGAACGAAACATTACTTCTACAGAAGGCTTATGTCTATTGACTGGTGGCCCATCATTTAATTGACAAACATAACGCGCACCACTTCTAACGATTAATAAATGCTTGTCACCTGGCGCAATATAAATATGCCCCGGCCTAATCACTTGACCCTCTTCAGCGACACAAGCCTTCATTTCTGTTACCCCATCAACATGTTTAGCAAAAGAAGCACTAAAGGCAACGGGTAAATGCTGAGAAATAACAATGGCTGGGGTCGTTCTAGGTAACCCTTTAACAACCTCTTTCACAGCCTCTGTCCCTCCGGTTGAAGAACCTAAAGCAATGATTTTTTCTGTCGTAGCAAAATGTTTTTTCGGTGTAGCAGACTGTATAACAGCATCTGCGCTTAATTTTGCAGTAATTTCTGCTGCCGTTATATGACTAGTTTTTTTATTCACGGAGCTCGCTTCCGAACGAATATTTGCTTTAGCGGCGGCTTTAACCTTTTCTATTAAATCATCCGCATAGGTCTGTAATGTATTCGCTACATCGACTTTAGGTTTGGCAACAAAATCAACTGCACCAATAGCTAGTGCATCTAAAGTCACCGCAGCACCTTTTTCAGTTAAAGTAGAAATCATAATTACCGGCATAGGCCTTAAGCGCATTAAATTACGCAAAAAAGTTAACCCATCCATACGTGGCATTTCAATATCTAAAGTTAAAACATCAGGCTTTAATTTTTTAATCTTATCTCTGGCGATAATCGGATCTGCAGCAGTGCCAACAACCTCAATCGCATCTGAAGACTCAAATATTTTAGTCAACATAGTACGAATAAGGGCGGAATCATCAATAATTAATAAGCGTATTTTTTCCATTTACAAGGGTCCCTTAAAATAACTCAATTTCACTTTCAACCGGCACATCTTTAATACTATTTCCATATCGCCTTTCTCTAATCGCAAGCGTTTCATTATGAATATCTTGAATTTTTTTCATTTTCACTTTACCCGTCATAGGATAAAAATTAACCTTGCGCGGATAAATATTGCCTAAATCTTGCGCAAGTAAACGTAGAGCTTCAGCATCTATATAGTCTAGTACAAACTCTATATTCCTTGCTCCCACATCACTCATTGTTGGGATAATTTTCCCACCACCAAATAACTTAACTTCAAGGTTTTTTCGCTTACCACCATTAGATAAGATAATATTAATTAAATGCTCCATAGCATAATTCCCATAGCGCGTGGCATTCCCGACAACCGCTTCATCACAGCCTAGCAATCGCGCCTTGGTTGTTTCAGGCAGCATAAAATGATTCATACCCCCTATACCAGATATAGGATCACGAATGCAGGCTGAAATACAGGAACCTAGAACAGTGGTAATAAGCTCATTTTCCTTAGTTACGTAGTACTCGCCAGGTAATATTTTGGCGGCGGCTATATTATTCTGCTTATCCCAATAACGTTTTATTGACTCAAACCCTTCAATTGAAGGAGGCAGTATATTTCCATGCATATTATGTGATTTTTACCTCATTTTACGGTAAATAGTATTACCTATTAAATCAAAATCTGTCTCGATTTGATGTAAAGACTCCGAGTGACCAATCAATAAATGCGAGCCAGTGGACAATAAGGAACTATAACGGTTTACTAATTCTTCTTTAGTATCTCGATCAAAGTAAATAATCACATTACGGCAAAAGATAAAATCAAAATAGCCTTTCATCGGCCATTCATTCATCAAATTAAGTTGTTTAAAACGAATACTTTCTTGCAGTTCAGATTTAACTTTTACTTTATTGGCATTCCCACCACTGCCTTTTTTAAACCATTTTTTTAAGCGCTCTTTTGATAGCCCACTAACTCGATCATCACTATAGACACCAGTTGCCGCTGTTTGTAAAACATTGGTATCTAAATCTGTGGCTAAAATCTTAATATTCCAATCCGTAGGAATATTTTCCAACAATGTCATGGCGATAGAATAAGGCTCTTCCCCTGTAGAGCAACCTGCAGACCATACTTTAATTTCTCGACTAGCGTGATTACGTTTTAGTAATTCAGGGATAATGGTATTTTTTACATATTCGAAGTGATGATTTTCACGAAAGAAAGCGGTTAAATTTGTCGTGATCGCATTAATAAATTCTGTAAATTCAGTCTCTTCGTTATTTTGCAAGTACAAACAATATTCCTGGAAATTCTTTAGTCCTAGCATTCTTACGCGCTTTGATAAGCGAGAATAAAACATATCAAACTTATCATCTGTAACAATAATGCCAGAATGACTATTTGATATTGTTCTCAGTACCTCAAAATCTACTCTGGTATATTCAAACTCACGCTGCTTTTCCATCGGTATTTTTCCTTTTTATACGGTGAGCTGTTTAGAAAAAACCAGCTGCTGACTGATCAACACCCAGCATATTATCAATACCCAGCAATTCTGCCGCCTCTATAAACCTATCCGAGGGAAAATCAAAAACAATATCTTTGCCTAACTTAAAGGCCTCCTGCTTTAAGACAACCAACAATTGCAAACTCGCAGTATCAATATTATTAACATTTGCTGCATCAATTTCTAAGCTATCATTATCCTTTAAGGCTTGCATTAATTTACCGTGTAGTTCCAAAACGGTATTAATATTTAGCGTATCGTCTAAAGTGATTTTTGAATTATCTATCAACTCAGTAATTTCCGGTTCACTTAATGACTCCTGACTGCTTAATTCCTCAGCAGGACTTGACTCATCCGCTACTTCACTGCTAATTTCATCAACCTGCTCCATCGAAGATTCTTCTTGAGCAGGCGTTTCATCATCGTCATTGATCCAAGCAAGTGGATCAAAACCAATTAAGCTTTCATTATTTTTTGTCGTCATTTACATTACCTTATCTTCAAGAAAAGCGTCAGCTAGGTCACGAAAATCTCGTGCTGAACGACTTCCAGGTCGGTATTCCAAAATTGTTTTACCAGAACTAGGGCACTCAGCTAATACAGAGGACTCTCTGATTACTGTTGCTAGCACTTGTTGAGGGAAATGTTTTAACATAGTATTTAACACTTCCTTAGATATGCGTCTCCTCGTTACATATCTAGCCATAACCAATGAAATTTTATATTTCTTCTTTAAAGCACTTTCAAAGCGTTTTAAAGTACCTACTAAATGTGATAAGCCTTGTAATGCTAAAAAATCGCTCGTCATCGGAATTAAAATTTCATCCGCAGCAAATAATGCATTAGCGACTAACACGCCTGAAGAAGGTGGGCAATCAACAAAAACAAAGTCTTGATCTTGTAAATTCTCATGTAAGGCTTTACGTAACAAATCACCACGCTTTGCACCACCATCGGTCAACTGTTCAATCTCTTGTAACCGCGGTCCAGCAACAATGAGTTGTAAATTATCACGCGCCGCAATGACTTGTTGCTCAACATTTTTTTCATCTAGCATTACCGCATCAATACCGCTAATTTGCATCGAAGTTACTCCAAAAGAGACCGCTAAATGTCCCTGTGGATCTAAATCAATAACCGTTACTTTATAGCCTTTTTTAGCCAAAGCATGCGTTAAATTAGTCGAAGTTGTTGTTTTACCAACACCTCCTTTTTGATTAATAATAGCAACGACCCTAACACTCATAACAAACCTGGTATGCCTTCAAACTCATCAGGATTAAGCAGCTTATCGACATCTAAAAGCATAATCATATTTTGTTTATAAACGTAAATACCACGCATATATTGAGTATCAATTTTACTACCTAGATTTGGTTTTTCTTTTATATCTGCTAGTTTAATATCTAAAACATCAGAGACAGAGTCAGCCACAATACCGATAATATTAGCGCCCTGTTTTGATTCAATACACAAAACAATCACCACTGTAACAGGAGTAAACTCACTACTTTCCATCGCAAAGCGCACACGTAAATCAACGATGGGGACAACTTCCCCACGCAAATTTAACGCCCCCTTAACATAGTCTGGCGTACTCGGGATCTTACGCACCTTTTCCCAACCTCGAATTTCTTGTACTTTCAAGATTTCGACGCCATACATTTCTCCTGCTAAATCAAAAGTCAAATACTGTGCATTCAAACTCGATTGATTACCCATAGCGTCGTTAGCCATATCACTTCCTAATCATTAGCTGTATATTTCGCTTTGTGAAATATACGGTTTACAAAATTACTCTTTTACAACAATTAAAAATCAATTATAAAATAATTACAGTTAATAAATAGGGCAGCCCCTGAAGGCTAATGCTGTTGATTTAAGTTCTATCCCTTTAGGAAAAGAGCTTATTCTTAAGCCAACAGCATTGACTCTAAAGTCCCCCTATTTAGTATTAATTACATAAAAAATACTAATAAATCACCCTTTAAAACTCATCCCATTCATCATCAGAACTAGTTGCAACAAATACTTTACTAGGTGTGGATTGTTGTGGTTTGCTCGGTGCTTGTTGTACTGGTCGTGGTGAAACAGGTGCAGCATCATAAGTAGAACTACTTGAACTACTTGAACTAAAGAATTTCAATAAATTAGTCATATTAGTTGATTGATCACTCATAGACACACTCGCTGCAGACGCCTCTTCTGCTAAGGCTGCATTCTGCTGAGTAATCTCGTCCATCTGTGAAACCGCTTGGTTAACTTGCTCAATCCCTTGGGACTGTTCGATGCTCGCCGCTGCAATTTCAGAAATAATATCACCGACTTTTTTCACGCCACCAACAATTTCATTTAATGATGCGCCGGTTTCATTAACAAACTCAGTTCCTGCACGCACTCTTTGTATACTTGTTTGAATAAGCTCTTTACTTTCGCGTGCCGCTGTTGCGCTGCGTTGCGCTAAATTACGCACTTCAGTAGCAACTACAGAGAAGCCTCGCCCTTGCTCACCCGCTCTTGCCGCTTCTACTGAAGCATTTAACGCAAGTAAATTAGTTTGGAAAGCAATTTCATCAATGACACCAATAATTTCAGCAATTTTATTACTACTTTCATTAATTTCAGCCATTGCATTCACAGCGGAGGTTACTACGTCCCCACCTTTTTCTGCAAGGCTTCTTGCGCTACCGGCTACTTGGTTAGCTTGTTGTGCGTTGTCTGCGTTATTTTTAACGGTACTGGTTAGCTCTTCCATGCTTGAAGCTGTTTCTTCTAAACTAGAAGCTTGTGTCTCTACACGTTCAGATAAGTTGTTATTCCCGCTCGCTATTTCTTGTGAGGCATTATTAATAAAGTCAGCTGACTCTCTTATTTGACTGATTATTGAAGATAATTTGTCTATCGTAAGGTTTATATTAGTTTTACACTCGCCATAGACACCATCATAGTCTTTAGTCATTTTACTCGACAAGTCTCCAGAGGCTAGAGCTTGCATAGCATTATTAATATCAGCAAACGCGCTATCAATACCATCTGTTAACTCATTAATGCCTTGACTTAATTTCTCAAAGAAACCTTCTTTATCTGACATATCAATTCGAGCAGATAAATCCCCAGATTTAACACCTTCAACTAAATTTTCAATTTCTTTTTCAATCTTAACTTCAAGTGTTCTGTCTAACCATTCAACCACGGTTCCAATGCGGCTACCACTTGCATCCAAAACAGGGTTGGCAACAAAATTCATATGTCGTGAACCAATCACTAATTCAGATTTCAAAGTTCCTTGTAAATTAGGAATCATGCCTCGTTGATGCGTAGGGTCCTTATGAAACTGATCAATATTAGCCCCTAAAAGCTTATCTGCATCAAAATTGGGTAATTGCTGCTGTATATCTTTCTCAGCATTTTTAAACATACTTTTCACAGTATCATTCATATAAATGATTTCCAGATTAGTATTCGCCACCATCACGCAAGAGCTAACATTATCTAAGGCTTGTTTAATACGCAAAGACTCACCACCCACTTGCTTAACATAAGCCATGTCTGCATTCAATTTAACCTGCATACCATACAGGGCACGGTAGAAATCTCCGGTTTGATCATTTCGATCTATATCCATCTTATTTCTAAAATTATCATCCGTCATTTGGTAACAGAGCTTAGTCGCTTTAACCAAGGAACCCATTACGTCACGAATTAATCTATACCCTAAGACAAGCGCTAAGGTAGACAACAAAGCGACTATTGCAAGCGGCAATATTTGTTGGGCATCAAAAAACTGCTTCATTAAAAAAATATTAGGCAATAAAAAGGCTCCTGCGGTAAGTCCGGCTTTTTTATTGACCGACACTTCTTTAATTGCCTTAATCGCTTTTGCTAACCCAACGGGTCTAATTGTCGTTGCGCGACTGGCATTTAAATCCTGATATAAAGTTTCTGCTTTATTGACTTGTGTGCGACTAGGTGCATAACGCACCGAAAGGTATTCAAAAGGAACGCCTTTTTTATAAACAGGCGTGACATGAGCTTCTACCCAATAATAATCACCCGCTTTAGTTCGGTTTTTAACCAATTGAGTCCATGGCCTTAGAGCTTTAACAGACGTCCATAAATCCTGAAAAGCAACGGCTGGCATATCTGGGTGCCGTACTATATTGTGATTTTTACCAACTAATTCATTGTAAGAAAAACCACTAATTTCGACAAACGCATCATTAGCGTAAGTAATAATTCCTTTTAAATTAGTACGCGTGACTAAAATAGTCCCCTCTTTCATCATGACTTCATTATCAGTCACAGGCATGTTGACTTTCATTATGCATTCTCCTCACAAATCAACTTTGTTAATTTAAGCAGTTCAACTTTCATCATCATCCTCTCCAGCATCATCCGCGCCATCTAATTTAAGTAATTTTTTAACATCAAGTAATATCAGCATCCGTTCATCAACCAACGCTAAACCACTAATAAATTCGGTACTAACTTTAGTGCCGAAATCGGGAGCATTTTGAATCGAATCTGCATCAATATCGTTAACATCAGAGACTGAGTCAACGACAACTCCCATAGTACGACTTCTACCTTTTAACGTTGTTTGCAAAACAACAACAACCGTTAAATTAGTATACTCGGAGTGCGCAAGATTAAATCTTTCGCGTAAATCAATAATCGGAACGATAGCCCCCCGTAAATTAACTACGCCTTTTTCATAACTTGGTACATTAGGTATTCTGGAAACAGGTTCCCAACTACGTATTTCCTGAACACTTAATATATCAACACCATATTCTTCTTCACCCAAAGTAAAACTTAAGAACTGCAGGAAATTTCCGCGCTTAATTTCTTCTACTTCTTGAGGATCAGTTTCTTGAGTCATAACTATTCCGTACTACTGATTTGATAAACGCACTAAACCGGGAATATCTAAAATAAGCGCAACCGAACCATCACCCAGTATGGTTGCACTTGATACCCCCTCCACACGTCGATAGTTTGCTTCTAACGACTTAATAACCACTTGTTGTTGTCCTAATAAATCATCAACGAACAATCCACAGCGCACTCCTTGGCCATCAACAACAACCAATAACCCTTCTGTTAACTTAGTCGCTTTCGCTGACTCAACATTAAAAACATGATGCATTCGTACGATAGGCAAGTACTCATCACGTAAGCGAAATGTCTCACCTTTACCGGCAACACGGTTAACCATCTTATCGCTAATCTTAATTGACTCAATAATAGACCCAAGTGGCACAATAAATGTTTCATCTCCTACCGCAATAGACTGCCCATCTAAGATAGCTAAAGTTAACGGTAGGTTAATTGATATCGTAGAGCCAAAACCTAAATTGGATGTAATTTCAATATTACCACCTAAAGACTGGATATTTCGGCGTACAACATCCATACCTACACCGCGCCCAGACACATCGGTTAATTTTTCTGCGGTAGAGAACCCCGCCATAAAGATCAGTTCATAGCATTGCTTGTCAGTAAGTACGGTATCCGGATCTAAAAGGCCTTTTTCTATTGCTTTAGTACGTAAAAAATCTTTGTTAAGCCCTTTACCATCATCTTTGACTTCAATAACAATATTACCGCCGCGATGATAAGCTTCTAGAGTAATCGTACCCATTTCAGGCTTACCTGCAGCAATTCGATCTGCCGGCATCTCTATACCATGATCCAAGCTATTGCGCACTAAATGAACTAGAGGGTCACTAATGAGTTCAACAACCGTTTTATCAACTTCTGTATGCTCCCCAACTAACTTTAACTCAATCTTTTTATCCAATTTACTACTTAAATCATGTACTAGCCGCGGAAAACGACTGAATACAAAACTAATTGGTAGCATACGGATATTCATAACACTTTCTTGCAATTCGCGGGTGTGCCTTTCCAACTGCACTAAGCCATTTTTTAATTGATCAATTTTATCTGAGGTGAAATCTTCGCCAACTAAACTCAACATAGATTGAGTAATAACTAGCTCACCAACCATATTGATCAGTGTATCTATTTTTCCGGTATCGACCCGAATTGAAGTTGAAGCTGCAGCTTTTGCTTTTTTCTCTTCGCTCTTAGCTGGCTTAGCTACTACTGGAATACCTTTCTTAGGTTCTGAGTTTACCGGATTTTCTGTTGCTAAACTGGCTACTGGAATAGCTTGATCAACTACACTAGAGGGTTCAGGCTGCTGGATACTTATAGACTCTTCAAGTGGGTTTAATACTTGAATCGATAAGTCACACTCATCTTCAACCCAATCAAAAATATCATCTATCTCTTCTCTTGGAACATCCCCTTTAAGGATTAAGGTCCATGATAAATGACACTCTTCAGGATCTAGATCAAAGAGCGGCGGAACACCTTGTAAATCAACAATAACTTCTAAATCACCTAGTTCCGATAATTCACGAAACATACGCACCGGATCATTACCTGTTTTCAGTAAATCCGCATGAGGGCAAAAAGAAATTTTCCAACCACTCTCGCTAGAGTCATTAGGAATTGCTGTTATTTCATTGGCTGCTTGTTCAGGAATGTCAACATCGACGACTTGTGAATTCTCTTGCTTGCCATTTAATTCAATCTCTAAAGCTTTCTTATGCTCTGCAACACTGACTTCATCAATCTCATTTTCATCTTGTATCGCTGACAGCATTTCACGCAAGCAATCAACCGAACCAAGTAAGACATCAACCGCTGACTGAGTAACTTGTCTGCGCCCATCACGCATCTCATCCAAGAGCGTTTCCATTACATGGGTATAGTTCGATACAGCGCTAAATCCAAAGGTTCCGCTACCGCCTTTTATTGAATGAGCTGCTCTAAAAATTGTATTAATGACCTCAGAATCAACATCTCCCATATCCAGGTTTAATAATCCTGACTCCATAATGTCCAAGCCTTCAAAACTTTCTTCGAAGAAAACTTGGTGAAACTGTGCCATATCAATTGACATTGAATAACCTGTATACTTTAAATTAAGTAAAAAATACCAGTCGATCTTAGCCGTTTATACCACTATAAAATCAACATTTACCCATTAAGCTTTGAGAGCTCAAAACCAAAACTTACCTTCTTATCGACTAACCTAAAACTTTCTTTATAGTTTTTAATAATTGATCTGGATTAAAAGGCTTAACAATCCAGCCTGTTGCTCCTGCTGCTTTACCTTGTTGCTTTTTATCCATACCCGATTCTGTAGTCAACATTAACATAGGCACAAACTTATAATTAGGTAAGGCTCTTAACTCTTTAATCAATGTGATTCCATCCATATTAGGCATATTCACATCAGTTACTACACAATCAAACTTTTGCATCTTTGCTTTATTAAGCGCATCGACGCCATCGACAGCCTCAACAACCGTGTAGCCGGCACCTTTTAAGGTAAAAGCAACCATTTGTCTCATTGATGCTGAATCATCAACCGCTAACACACTCGCCATATATCTCTCCAAAAGTAAAATTATAAAGTGGTTTTTCAATCCGTAGAATGATACAGGAAATAATAAAAAAAATAGAAGTAATGGATTTATTATTGTGACCTACATCAAAGTTATTAATTTTAATATAAATCAATATCCTCATACACAACATCTATTCCCTCGAACACTCAACATCAAAGGGTTTAAGAAAATTAAGCGATACTTTTTTAGCGACCTAAATATGAAACTCTTTAGTAAATAATATATAGCGTACATTTCCCATTAAACTTAGCATTTATCTTAACTACCTGTTTCTAGGCACAGCGATGTGGAATATAATTAACTTTTTCTTGTATGATATCCCTCTGTGCATACAATTTAAGCCATTAAAATTGCTTTAAAGGACATCAGCTTATGTATGAAAATTTAGAGACTGCGAATAATCCAGAAAATTTAAAGCGAGTGGTCGTTGACCCTGTTTCGCGTGTTGAAGGCCATGGGAAAGTTACCCTATTACTTGATGAAAATAATAAAGTACAACAAGCTAGGCTACATATCGTTGAATTCCGTGGCTTTGAAAAGTTCATTCAAGGTCGTCCTTACTGGGAGCTACCCGTTCTTGTACAGCGTTTATGCGGCATCTGCCCTGTAAGCCACCATTTAGCTGCAGCTAAAGCCATTGACCAACTCGTTGGCATCGATCCTGCTAATTTACCTGCATCAGCGGACAAACTAAGACGTTTATTGCATTTCGGCCAAGTGATGCAATCCCATGCCCTACACTTCTTTCATTTATCTAGCCCTGACTTATTATTTGGCTTTGAAAGCGATATCAGTAAACGCAATATTATTGCCGTACTAAATGACTTTCCTGATGTCGGCTTACAAGGTGTGAAATTACGCAAATTCGGTCAAGAAGTCATTCGCATGGTTTCTGGCAAACGTATACATGGAACAGGTGCGATTGCTGGCGGCATGAATAAGTCACTCAGCAAAGAAGAGCGTGACTACTTACTTGCTGATGTTGACCAAATGATTGAATGGGCAGCCGGCTCAGTGGCCTTAGTTAAAAAGATTCACCGCTCTAATTTGCCGTATTACGATGATTTTGCCACTATTGCCACTAATTACTTAGGACTAACTAAAACCGACGGTGCGCTAGAACTGTATCATGGCGGCATACGCGCTAAAGATGCAAACGGAAAAACCATATTAGACCAATTCGATTATTGTAACTACAACGACATCATCCATGAAGAAGTACGCTCATGGACTTATATGAAATTTCCTTATCTCACCTCTATAGGCAAAGAAGACGGCTGGTATCGTGTAGGTCCTTTAGCGCGTTTGAATATCTGTGATTATATTGACACACCTCTAGCAGAAGCAGAACGAGTAGATTTCAAAAATCATGGAGGTGCAGCCATGGTGCACAGCACGTTAGCTTTTCATTGGGCTCGCCTGATTGAAGTATTGCATTGCGCTGAAAGCATCAAAGTCTTACTCAACGACCCTGACATTATGGGCACTGACTTAGTAGCACAAGGCGAAAAACGTTACTCAGGCGTTGGCGTGATTGAAGCGCCGCGCGGCACTTTATTTCATCATTATGAAGTTGATGACGACGATATTGTAACCAAAGCTAATTTGATTGTTTCTACTACCAGCAATAATATGGGAATGAACGAATCAGTGCGTCAAGTAGCGGCTGAATATTTATCAGGGCAAGAGTTAACCGAACCACTATTAAATAACTTAGAGGTTGCTATTCGTGCCTATGATCCCTGCTTATCCTGCGCAACACATGCAGTCGGTAAGATGCCATTACAAGTGGAATTAATTGATGCAGAAGGTAAACTCATTGATAAAATACTGAAACAGAGTAACGGGGAAATTGTAAAACTAAAAGGTTAGAGCTGACGCCCCTCTCATTTACTTATGAGGGAGTTCAGATCGAATAAGTTACAGTTAAATAGTATGCGTAGAACGATCAGACTCTAAAGTGCCCGCCAAATAAGTTTCAATTTTATTTCTAGCTTGACCACCATCCTGATCGCTAAATTGCACCCCTATTCCTGCCGTTCTGTAACCCTCAGCACCCACCGGCGTAATCCAAATCACTTTACCAGCAATAGGCAAACGCTCTGTTTCCTCCATTAAATTAAGTAGCATAAAAACCTCTTGCCCCATCGTATAACTACGGTTTGTCGGAATAAACAACCCGCCATTGGCAACAAAAGGCATATAAGCGGCATAAAGCGCATTTTTCTCTTTAATAGATAAGGATAGAATCCCTTGTCGTGCTGCTGGTTCGGCCATAATTATTTCTTTATCACTGTTTGAGCCCAAGTAATCAAAATCTCTTCAAAAAGAAGCTGCTTATTCAGTTGTGTTTGGATTCTTTGTATATCGTTTAATAATAAACGATGAAATTCATATAAACACTGTAAGTCTAGACTCTTAGACAAAACATTCAAGTGTTTTTCTAAATCTGGATTGCGCAATAACGAATTATCCACATGAAAATAGCATTTAATAATATCTTCCGTCCAACTAATCAACCAAGGCAAAATTTGACTAGCTGGCAATTTATACCATTTTTCAGCCAGCTCTACTGGGCAAGCATTCGCTAAAGGGATTTTTTTCCATTCAGTAAAACAACTTTGCCGCTGCTCAAGCACATTATTTTGCGCGTAATCTAACGCCAGTAACGGCGCCCCTTCAGCTAAATTTAATAATAACTCCTGCTGCTCAGTAACCCCTTGCGCTTGCAACCACTCGCCAACCTCTTCAAGCTTTGGCTGCATCAGCAATAATTTCTGACAACGACTAATAATGGTCGCAGGTAAAACCTGCATTTTTTCCGCCAACAAAATAAACATAGTTCGCTCAGGAGGTTCCTCCAAACACTTCAGAAAAGCATTGGCAGAATTGTTATTCATTTTTTCAGCGGGGCTAATTAAAACCACACGAAAACCACTATACTGTGGCTTTAATCTTAATTTAACAATTAAACTTCTAATTAAATCAACGCCAATCGCCTTACCCACCTCTTCCGGCTGAACCCAGATAAAGTCGGGGTGTGTCTTGGCAGTAAATAACTGACAACTCTCGCAATGCCCACAAAAATTCTGAACTTGCTTGTTTGAACACATTAAATATTGTGCAAAATGCAATGCCAATTGTTGCTTGCCTAAGCCCTTAACACCGTTAATCAATAAGGCCTGAGGAATTCTCTCTTGCTCTACATAAGCTGACAAATGCCGCCAAGAAGAATGATGCCAAGGGTAAAGTTCACTAGTCATAAAAAAATTGACTAATCGATTGATGGATACTTTCCTGCACAAGCTCTAGCGTTTGAGTTGCATCCACTACTTTAATACGTTCTGGCTGCTGTTCAGCTAGAGCCAAGTAAGCTTGTCTGACTTTTTCGAAAAAAGTTATTTTTTCTAATTCAAATCGATCTAATTTACCACGCTGAGCTGCTCTACTCATACCTACTTGCACAGGCGCATCTAATAACAAAGTTAAATCAGGCCGCAACTCGCCATGGACAAAATTTTCCAGCCAATTAATTGCTTTAATATCCATAGCGCGTCCACCACCTTGATAAGCGTAGGTGCTATCTGTAAAACGGTCACACAGAACCCACATCCCTCGCTCTAGAGCTGGCTTAATAACATGTTTTATATGCTGAGCCCGTGCAGCAAACATCATTAATAATTCAGCTTGCTCAGTAATTTCTTCTTGATTTTTATCCAGCAGTAATTGGCGCATCGCCTCCGCTAAAGGCGTCCCGCCTGGCTCACGCGTAAGCAGTACCGAAATATTTTGCTCTTCCAATAAGGATTGAATATAGGCAATATTGGTTGTTTTACCGACACCCTCACCGCCCTCAAGACTAATAAATCGCCCTAACATTATTTACGCTTCCTTTGAAAATTATTCACAGCTTTATTATGATCAGCCAAAGTAGCTGAAAATATATGGCTACCGTCGCCTTTAGCGACAAAATACAAACTACCCTCATCTTTAGGGTGTAACACCGAAAACAGTGCGTACTCTCCAGGCATTGCAATAGGTGTTGGCGGCAGACCGTTAATTCGATAAGTATTATAAGGCGTTAAAGTACTTAAATCTTTTTTGCGAATATTTCCTTGGTAATTCTCACCCATACCATAAATAACGGTGGGGTCCGTTTGTAAGCGCATTCCTTTGCGCAGTCTGCGCATAAAGACACCGGCGATAATAGGCTGTTCAGCTACAACTCCTGTTTCCTTTTCAACAATCGAAGCTAATATGAGTGCCTCATAAGCTGACTTAATCGGTAAATTAGCTGTCCGCTGCTCCCACAATACTGCCAACCTATTCTGCATTTTATTATAGGCTAACTTTAGAATAGCCAAATCAGTGCTATGCTTCTCAAACCGGTAAGTATCAGGAAAGAACAAACCTTCAGGATGAGTATAATCACTGCCTAATTTTTGCAAAACCTGCACATCACTTAATTCAGCTAATGTTTGCGTAAGGTTTTCATTTGCTGCAATTGCTTGGCGTATTTCTTTAAAATTCCAACCTTCAGGAAAGGTAATTTCATGTTGCCGTGTTTTACCTAAGCTCAACAGGACTAAAAAATCTTTAGGTAATAGGCCAGCAGGTAATTCATATTCCCCCGCTTTTAATTGATTAATTAATCCTTCTTGTTCGGCTAATAATCTAAAGTAAAGCGCATCAAGTGAACGCCTTTGATAGCCAAGTCCTTGAATAATAGAGGTAAAGGAGCTACCTTTTTCAACTTCAATTATCTTAGTATTTTCAGTAATGATAGGCCGAACGACAAAAGTTTGATAACCCATTAAGCCCCAAACAAAAAGCCCTGTTAAAGCGAGAAAAAATACTGCAATAATACGTTTTAACATGCGCTACCTTGCTCACTTGTTTTATATTCAGCTAAATAATGACTTATTTTTTGCGTCACAGAACCTAGCGTATAAGTTTTACCAGCTAGCGATTTAACTGGCCATATACCAATCACGGAATTTGTAACAAATAATTCATCCGCCAATAAAATAAAGTCTTGAGTTAATGGAGTCACTTTAAAAGAAATGCTATTTATCTTAGCAATGTCTAAAATTATCTCTCTCAGCACACCCTTTATGCCTGATAAAATAATCTCAGGCGTATACAGCACACCCTCTTTAACCGCAAACACGTTAGTCATCGTGCCTTCTATCACATGCTCATTTAAATTCAACATCAAACCTTCTTGAAATTCATCCTGCCATTCAGCACGAGCAAGCACTTGCTCTAAACGATTATTATGTTTAATTCCAGCTAGCATCGGATTAAGCCCTAAACGAGACGTACAAAAACGCGAATTAATGCCCTCACTTTTATAGTAGGCAGGGTAATCAGGGAATGGGTATAAAGCAAGCAAGCGGGTTGTATGTATTGACTCAGGTAGTCTGTATCCACGCCCACCCGAACCTCGAGTAAGCATTAATTTAAGGATACCATGATCAACTGACTGACTAACTTGATGGATTTCATCCAGCAGAAGAGCTTCTTTTGGATAAGGGATTTGTAAAACTTGGCAGCCTGTTTTTAATCTTGCTAAATGCTGAGCTAAAAAAACAGGCTGACCTTGAATAATCTCTATCGTTTCAAACAGACCATCGCCATAATGTAAGCCACGATCTGTTATTTCTAGCGTATCTCGCTGTTCGCCATTGATTAATATCATTAGCAAACCTCGAACAATACTTATTCGTAGCGTTTAAAAACTAACGTCCCGTTAGTACCACCAAAACCAAAAGAGTTAGAAATAGCGGTATCAATCTTCATTTCACGTGCCGTGTTTGGCACATAATCTAAGTCACACTCAGGGTCTGGGTTTTCAAGATTAATCGTTGGTGGAGCAATTTGGTTTTTAATGGTTAAAGCACTTAACACAGCTTCAATACCGCCTGCAGCACCCAATAAATGACCGATCATTGATTTAGTTGAGCTAACGGCAATTTTATAAGCATGATCACCTAATGCCGCTTTCATAGCTTGTGTTTCACCTACATCCCCTGCAGGAGTAGAGGTTCCATGCGCATTGATATAATCAATATCTGTTGCATTTAAGCCTGCGTCACGTATGGCATTTTTCATACAACGTGCCGCGCCTTCGCCACCTGGAGACGGCGTAGTCATATGATAAGCATCACCGCTCATGCCATAGCCAATTACTTCGGCGTAAATTTTTGCGCCACGTGCTTTAGCATGTTCTAATTCTTCAAGAACGACCACACCCGCACCATCGCTTAATACAAAACCGTCACGATCAGCATCCCATGGGCGACTCGCCGCTTGCGGATCATCATTTCGCCGAGATAAAGCTTTAGCTGAAGCAAAGCCACCCATCGCTGTTGCTGAACTTGTACAACGCTCAGCACCACCAGCAATCATGACATCTGCATCACCGTACTGAATTTTACGCGCCGCATCACCGATACAGTGCGTACCTGTTGAACATGCGGTTACAATCGCAAAATTTGGCCCCTTTAAACCATACTTAATGGAAAGGTTACCGGAAATCATATTAATGATATTGCCTGGTACGAAGAAAGGTGAAATACGACGCGCACCACTCTTTTCAAAGGTCATACGGCATTCTTCTATACCTGTAATTCCACCAATACCTGAACCAATAGCAACACCAATTCTTTCAGCATTTTCTTCCGTAACTTCTATTCCTGAATCTTCAATTGCCTGACATCCCGCGGCAATTCCGTAATGAATAAAACCATCCATACGTTTAGCGTCTTTTGCAGGAATATACTGACTAATATCAAAATCTCTAATCACACCACCAAAAGTAGTTGCATGCCCAGAAATATCAAAAGAATCAATTTGGCTGATACCACTTTTGCCATTAATAATACCATCCCATGTTTCAGAGACTGTGTTAGCAAGAGGCGTAACTGCACCTAAACCCGTAATAACAACGCGACGTTTACTCAATGGGAATACCTGAAGTAGAAATATAAAAAGAAAGGAAGATAGGTATTAATGGGCAATGAATTATCACCCATTAAATAATAACAACTAAGAAATTAGCCGTTAGCGTTCACGTAATCAACTGCTTGTTGAACTGTAGTAATTTTCTCAGCATCATCATCAGGAATTTCACATTCGAATTCTTCTTCTAAAGCCATTACTAATTCTACTGTATCAAGTGAATCTGCACCTAAGTCATCAACAAATGATGCATCATTAGAAATATCTTCTTTAACACCCAATTGCTCAGCAACAATCTTTTTTACGCGTTCTTCAATGTTACTCATATTATTTTTTCCTTAATGGATGCCGATTTAAACTATGCAACATCACTAATTATTATTAATCTGGTTTCACTTATAGTTAATTCTATAAGCGGGGCAATTATACTTTAAAATTATGAAAATGACATAATTTTAAGCCATAAACATACCACCGTTGACATGAAGCGTTTCACCGGTAATATAAGAAGCCCCCTCAGAGGCCAAAAATGCGACTGCATGAGCGATTTCTTTTGCGTCACCTAAGCGAGCTAAAGGAATGCCCGATAATAGCGCCTGCTTAAGCTCATCTGACAACTCACGGGTCATGTCCGTATCTATAAAACCTGGAGATACAGTATTAACAGTAATACCACGTGAGCCTACTTCTTTAGCCATCGACTTAGTAAAACCCATTAATCCTGCTTTAGCAGTGGCATAATTTGTTTGCCCAGCATTCCCCGTAGAACCGACGACAGAACCGATATTAATGATGCGCCCTGTTTTAGCTTTCATCATGCCACGCAATACTGCTTTACTCATCCTAAACACAGACGTCAGATTGGTATTAATAATATCATCCCACTCATCATCCTTCATGCGCATTAATAAGTTATCGCGCGTAATGCCCGCATTATTAACCAATACTGCTGGCGTACCATGCTCATCAGCAATCGCCTTCATTACTTCAGCGATAGAACCCGCATCAGCGACATTTAATTTCATTCCGATGCCGTTATCAGCCAAATACGCAGAGATAGCGTCTGCACCACCATCCGAAGTTGCCGTACCAATAACAAAAAATCCATCAGTTATTAATTTCTCTGCAATCGCACGACCGATACCACGGCTCGCGCCAGTTACTAAGGCTACTTTTTTAGTCATTAGCAAAATGCTCCAATAATTCAGTTAAAGTATTTGGATTGTTAACGGTGAAATGATTCGCCGCCTTTACAATACGTTTATTTAATCCCATTAAGACCTTACCAGGCCCCATCTCTACAAAAGTAGTTACACCTTGCTCAGTCATTGCATTAACCGTATCAACCCAACGAACAGGTTCAAATAACTGCTCTTGTAAAGCCTGACGAATTTCCTCAGTAACTTTATGCACACCAACATCAACATTATGCAATAAAGTGACATCAGGCTCAGAAAACTCTATCGTTTGCATTTTTGCATACAACTGCTCAGCTGCAGGACGCATTAATGCACAATGCGACGGCACACTAACAGGTAATTTCAATGCGCGCTTAGCTCCTAACTCTTTTGCCGCAGGCATCGCACGATCTATAGCCGCACTATTTCCTGCAATCACTACCTGACCCGGAGAATTAAAATTCACTGCCGAACAAACTTCGCCCTGCGCAGCGTCTGCACAAACTTGAATCACTTGTTCATCTGCTAAGCCCAGAATAGCCGCCATTGCCCCGACACCTTCAGGAACCGCTTCTTGCATAAAACGACCTCTAGCAGCAACTAAACTAATCGCATCTGCAAAGTCTAGAACCCCCGAGCATACCAAAGCAGTATATTCACCCAAGCTATGCCCCGCCATATAAGCAGGCCTTACCTCAGACTGTGCGCACCAAACTCGCCAAAGCGCGACACCTGCAGCCAACATAGCCGGCTGCGTATTATGGGTCTGATTTAACTCTTCTGCCGGACCTTCGTTAACCAACTTCCATAAATCAAAACCTAAAACTTCTGACGCTTGCGCAAAAGTTGCCTCAACTTCAGGGTAAGCTGCAGCCATTTCAGATAACATAGCAACTGATTGCGAACCTTGCCCCGGAAAAACAAAAGCTAACTGTTTATTTTGTTCACTCATAAAAAACCTTTAATACTTAATAAGTGCAGAGCCCCATGTAAAACCTGCACCAAATGCTTCTAATAATACGATTTGACCACGTTGAATACGACCATCTCGAACCGCCTCATTGAATGCCAGCAATACCGATGCCGAAGAGGTATTTCCCTGCTCTTCTAAGGTAACGACAACCTGGTCCATAGACATTTTTAACTTCTTTGCCGTTCCTGCAATAATACGTATATTGGCCTGATGAGGAACCAACCAATCTATATCCGTTTTATCCATGTTATTAGCCGCTAAAGTCTCATCGACAATACGCCCCAAAGTATTCACTGCTACTTTAAATACTTCATTTCCTTTCATAGAAATATAACCCGCAGCATCTGATTTTCCTTGCGCTTGCGGGTTTGGACATTTTAATAAATCTTCAAAACGCCCATCAGAATGTATGTGTGTGGACAAAACTCCCGCCTCTTCTGAGGCTCGCAATAAAATTGCACCCGCACCATCACCAAATAAGATACAAGTACCACGATCCGTCCAGTCAGTGATACGTGAATTAATTTCAGTACCTACAACTAATACCGTCTTCGCTGCGCCCGACTTAATATATTGATTAGCAATATCTAAACCAAAAACAGACCCAGAACATGCTGCCTGTATATCAAAAGCCACACCATTTTTAATGCCTAATCGATGCTGCAACATACATGCCGCGCCAGGATAAACATTTTCCGGTGTACCTGTAGCAACAACAATCAAGTCAATTTCATTAGGCGCAATATCCGCCATCTCAATAGCTTGTCTAGCAGCAATTTCAGCCATGCTAGAAGTGGTTTCATCTTCTGCAGCGATGCGCCGACTTTTAATTCCAGTGCGTTCAAAAATCCAACTATCGGAAGTATCCACAAGCTTGGAAATATCTTCATTAGATTTTATTTCAGCAGGTAGGTAGCCCCCAGTGCCGATTACTTTTGCATAAGTTGTCATGCGCCCTCTCTCTCACTTAAAGATTTTTCAACTTGCTCGCTGATTTTTTGAATGACATTTTTTTCAACTTCAACTTCAGCCACGTGAATTGCCGTTTGAAAAGCCAAAGAATCAGCGCCACCATGACTCTTAATTACCAAGCCCTTCAAGCCTAAAAAGCTAGCTCCATTATGCAGCCTAGGGTCAATACGATTTTTAATTGCTTTCAGCACAGAATAAGAAAGTAGCGCAGCAAATTTTGTGAACAAATTCTTACCAAACGATTCCTTCAAGACAGAAGTAATCATTTTTGCAGCACCTTCAATTGATTTAAGAGCGATATTGCCAACAAAACCATCACAGACAATTAAATCAACTTTCTCATCACCCGCATTAAGCGAATTACCTTCGACATAACCAATATAATTTAATGCTGAATTTTCTAACAACTTAGCAGCTGCCTTTACTTGTTCGTTGCCTTTCGTTTCTTCTTCGCCAATATTTAATAATCCAACTTTAGGATTAGAAATATTTTCTAGAGCTTTGACTACCTCAGCCCCCATGACAGCGAATTGAAATAGGTTTTCAGCCGAGCTATCTACATTAGCACCTAAATCCAAAACATGGGTATGACCAAAAATAGAAGGCATAGAAGACATGATTGCCGGCCTATCGACACCAGGAATCATTTTTAAAACAAACCGGGCAGTAGCCATTAATGCACCAGTATTGCCGGCACTTACGCACGCATCCGCTTGACCATCACGCACCAAGTTGATTGCCACACGCATGGATGAATCTTTTTTGTTTTTCAATGCTTTCGCGGGGGATTCATCCATAGCAACACACTGGGATGCGTGATGAATAGACAATCGCCCTTTAAAATCGAGTAAGGCTTGTGCGAGCAAAGGCTGTAAAACCAGCTCATCACCCACCAAAATCAACTGCAATTCAGGATTTCTACGTAAACACTCTAACGATGCCGGTACAGTAGTATCGGTACCATGATCACCACCCATTGCATCAATTGAAATTATTAAACTCACGTTTAGGGAAGCTCCAGTCGTTATTATAAAAAAGCCGGACATAAAGCCCGGCTTTCAAAACTCATAAAACTAAAATCGCACAAAATATTCGTGCAAAACTTTAGATTTTAGTCTTCATCTTTCGCAACAATTTGGCGACCTTTAAAGAAACCGTCTGGCGTAACATGATGACGTAGATGCGTTTCACCTGTTGTTGGATCCTGTGACAATGTTTGTGCTGTCAATGAATCATGTGAACGACGTTGTCCACGTCTTGAGCGAGTTACTTTGCTTTTTTGTACGGCCATTATTGGTCTCCAGTAATTTTTAATTTAGCTAAAACAGAAAAAGGGTTGTTAGATTCTTGTTTTATTTCTTCGGGCTCTTCAACAAGTGGTTCAGTTGATGAATATTGAATACAACTATCTTCATGTCTTGGGTAATCAGGTAAAGCAATAATTACCTCATCCTCAACAATTGCAGATAGCGACATTTTTTGGTCTGAAACAACCATTGGTTCAAACCCTTCCTCTAAGCGATCAGCCTGTTCAATTGTTTGCACCATACCAATCTTCACAGATTTATCTATAGTCCATGGTAGCGCTTTCAAACAACTCTGGCACGTCAAGGTTATATGCCCTTCAATATGCCCCTCAATAATAGGAACTTTACCTTCTTTATAAAACTGTAAGTCGACATTTAACTCACCTTCTTTATCAAAAAGAAAATCAGACAGGCGCGCCATTCTCTGCAAGCCTATTCGGCCTACTACATGGCTGTGCCGCTCTGCAAACACAACAGGATCTATAAGTTCAGGTAATTGATCTAACATATCTGTGCAATAATATAGGCTTTTAACACTTCTTGTCAATTGAATTCTAATGAAAAACAATAAGCTGGTCTTAGCCTCTAGCTCTGAATACCGAAAAGCACTACTGGAAAAATTACACTTAAGCTTTATCTGCGCTAGCCCTAATATTGACGAAACCGCTCAAGAGAATGAAACAGCACAAGAACAAGCATTACGTTTAGCCAAGCAAAAAGCCCATGCTCTCGCTAGCACATACCCAAAACATATCATTATTGCCTCTGACCAAGTTGCCATGATGGGCAGCATGCAACTACACAAACCTGGCAACCCAAAAAGCGCGATCAAGCAATTACAAGAGTCTTCCGGTAACTGCGTAAAATTTTACACCAGCATTTACGTGTTAGACACGGCCAGCATGAATTATAGAAGTGACATTGATATTTGCTCTGTGTATTTTAAAAAACTAAACACCGAAGAAATAGAAAATTACGTACTTTTAGAGCAACCCTATAACTGTGCAGGCAGCTTTAAATCAGAAGGCTTAGGTATTGCACTATTTAAGCGCATTGAAGGCGATGACCCGAATGCACTTATAGGGCTACCTCTAATTAAGTTAATAGAGCTACTTAAAACATTTAACATCAATGTACTAGCATAATAATACACACCACAATCCTTTTGTCACTCTCGATTAAATTCAAGATATGAACCATGGAAAAACAGTTACTTTAGTCCTTACTGTAAAATTGTCTCTAGTGTATAACCATCAACTTCTATTATCTCTTTAAGTCGCCTTAAACCATCCATTTGTATTTGACGCACACGCTCACGCGTTACCCCTAACTCAGTAGCAACCACTTCAAGTGTTGCACTCTCATAACCACACAAGCCATAACGCCGACAAATCACTTCAGCCTGCTTTTTAGATATTCTCGCCAACCAAGTGTTGATATTCACTTTAACTTCTTGTTCGTGCATTTGATCTAACAAAGGGCTTGCACTTTCATCCGAGATAGAATCAACAAAGGTTTTTTCTGAGTCATAAGCAGTGGGAGCATCAACCGATGTTACCCGCTCATTTAATTTAAGCATTTTCTGGACAACTTCGACCGGCTTTTCTAGAAATTTTGCAATATCTTCAGCTCTAGGCTCAGTCTCTAAAGCATGCGCTAAATGTCGTTGAGCTTTTAAATAAACATTCATTTCTTTAACAACATGAATAGGCAAGCGTATGGTTCTCGTTTGACTCATAATAGCCCGCTCAATGGTTTGTCGTATCCACCACGTTGCATAAGTAGAAAAGCGAAAACCCAACTCAGGATCAAACTTCTCCACTGCTCGAATCAAACCAAGGTTACCCTCTTCAATTAAATCAAGTAAAGGCAAACCACGATTCAAATAGCGACGCGCAATTTTCACCACTAAGCGCAAGTTACTTTCGATCATTATCTGTCGAGCACGCGCATCACCCAACAAAGATTGCTTACCATACATTTTTTCTTGGTCAGCGGTTAAAAGCTGCGAGCGACTTAACTCCTTAAAATAAAACTGAGTCGCATCAAAAGATTGATCATTTTTACTATCAGTCATTGATGTTGATACATCCAGCAACTCATGAGTCGACTCAAGATCTAAACTCTTACTTTCCTCAACAAACGTATTATTTTCTTCAGCACTCATTAAGTCTTCCTTCACTATTAGCTCCTACTTCTCGTCATTCACTGTAATAAAGTATCGAATCCTAAATTCGGACACTTATAATAAAGCTTATTTTGATAAATATATCACGGGATTAACGGGCTTTCCGTTCTTCCTGATTTCAAAGTGCAACGCAGGTTTACCATTCACACCCACACCCATTTCAGCTATCAATTGCCCCTTCTTAACTTTTTGCCCTTCTTTGACTAACAAGCGTCGGTTATGCGCATAAGCACTCAAATACAAATAATTATGCTTTATAATCAGAAGCTTTCCATACCCAAGTAAACCACTACCACTATAAGCCACAACACCCGACTCAGCCGCCTTAACCTGCTGCCCAACACGCCCAGAAATATCAATTCCCTTACTGCCTGTATTATAAAAATTCCGTATTATTTTTCCGGTTACTGGCCACTGCCAGCTTAACTTTAACACCTTTTTGTTACTCGTTGAAATATTTGTTCTTTTTGTCTTTATTTTTGCAGCCGAACTAGCAGACTTGCCTCTAAATAACTTTAACGTCCGCCCCACAGATAACTTGTAAGGTGAAGCTATTTTATTCCATACCGCAAGTCGCTTATAACCATGTCCAGACCTAAAACCAACGGAGTATAAAGTATCACCCTTTTTTACCTTATAATATGAACTACTCGTCAAATCACGTTTTTTCGGTTGAATAGGTGCTTGAGATTGAAACCCCGCACAGCCACTCACAAGAAAACTAAACAAAAACAAAAAAAACCACCGTCTTAAGAAATACGCAAGAGATTGATAACCAAGCACCTTACCCCTAAAAAGAACACTACAAAGCTGCATCGCCAATCTATTTCTTTAACAAAATATCTTTCGCTTGATTAATTTGCGCTGCAAGATAGCTAGATCCACCACGGTCAGGGTGATTTTTTAAAATTAATTTTCGATGCGCATCAATAATCTCTTGCCTTGTCGCCGACGCACTGACACCCAAGACTTTATAAGCTTCCTCAACTGTTATTTCCCCCTTACTAACAGGCCTTCCTTGAGCCTTCTCTGAAAATCCACCCTGATTATTACGCCACAAAGCCCACAAACGCTGTAGTTGAGGAGCATAGCGCAAAACCACCGGTATAAAGCGCAGTATAAATGCAACAGAAACACTTAATGCAGCTAAAATCCAACTCAGGCGCCCAGTCAGCGCCAAAATAATAAAGCATAACAACAAGCCTGCCAATGCACTTTTTTGCATATACTGCTTACGCTCATGCGGCTCTTTTTTTAAACCTGCACTAACCCAAAAAAAAGCAGCAACCACAATGACTAACAAATAAACCCTAATCAATTTTTTCCCTTACTTATTGACGATAACTTGACTATTCTCCATTGCTCAATAAATAAAATCAATATCAAAACATTAAAAATATTGACGTACCGGTCGATAGATTTTGGAGTTTATGCAGTAAAAATCTATTCGCCACACACACAAGGAGACTCCATTACCATTCTTTTTAAACAATCATAAAAAAGCCTCTCAAATATTAACATAATTGAAAGGCTATACTTATCTATATAGTATTGTTTAAAAAGACAAATAATGTAATTTACGCCTAATTAAGTTAACAAATTATTCTTTATATCATTCAAAATGGAATATCATCATCAAAATCTTCATAGGCTGCTGGTGGCGCTTCAGGCATAGATTTCGCCTGTGTAGTGGCGGGCTGTGAACTGGCAGGAGTGTTATTTTGTGCTGGTGCGTGTTGCGTAGGTGAATTTCCCAAAGGTGCAGTTCCGCCAGTGCGACTTCCTAGCATTTGCATTTCTGAGGCGACAATTTCTGTAGTGTATCGATCAACACCTTCTTTGTCTTGCCATTTCCGTGTTTGTAGTCGGCCTTCTACATAAACTTGACTACCTTTACGTAGATACTCACCAACAACTTCCGCTAAACGATTATAAAAAACGATGCGGTGCCATTCTGTATTTTCTTTGCGCTCACCAGATTGCTTATCTTTCCAGCGAAAGGTGGTGGCTAAACTAATATTAGTGACAGCTCCGCCCGTGGGCATATAGCGCACATCAGGATCAGCACCTAGATTTCCTATCAAAGTTACCTTGTTCAGCATTTGTTACTCCAAATGATTCAAATATGTTGTTAATGTTGTATCGTCTTAGTTTACCACTATTCAATTTAATTCTGCTTCTGCAATATAAAACCGTGGTAATTTGGCCTTGCAATTAAGCGTTATTGTCGCTAATCTTTAATTAGCATCTAATTATATATATGGATAAATAATAATGATTTTTAGACAACTTTTTGAACCAGATACTTGTACTTATACCTATCTTATCGCTTGCGAAACCAGCAAAAAAGCAATCTTAATCGATACGGTTGCAACAGAAATCAAGCACTATATAGCGCTACTAGACAGTTTAAATCTTACTCTTATTTATACGTTAGAAACTCACGTACATGCCGACCATGTGACGGGCGCTAGTTTATTACGTGATCAGCTAGGCAGTAAAAGTATCGTTCATAGAGACGCAGGCGCTATGTGTGCTGATCTTTTGGTTACAGATGGAGTGATATTACAAATTGGTGGCATTGAGCTCAAAGTGTTACATACGCCTGGACATACAGGTGGCTGTGTTAGTTATGTTATTGGTGATCGCGTGTTTACCGGTGATTCCTTGCTTATTAATGGCTGTGGCCGTACTGACTTCCAGCAAGGCGATACAACCACCTTATATAATAGTGTTACCGAAAAACTTTTTACTCTGCCAGAGGACACCTTGGTCTACCCTGGGCATGATTACAATGGCAAACGGGTCTCTAATATTGCCCAAGAAATAGCGTTAAATGCTCGTTTAGGGCAGCAAAAAACCTGTGCTGAATTTATTGAAATTATGGCGAATTTAAACTTACCCTACCCTAAATATATTGATGCCGCACTACCTGCAAATCAGGCCTGTGGAAAAACAGAAACTCACCAAGAACCACTAAGACAAGGGTAGTAGACTTATGTTTTTAGCTAGTGTCTTCGCCATTATTATTGGCTTTTTACTTGGATTATTGGGCGGTGGCGGCTCTATATTAACAGTGCCTGTTTTAGTTTATTTAGTCGATATTCCTGCTAAAAGCGCCATTGTCACATCTCTTATTGTCGTTGGCTGCACTAGCTTGATTGCCACGTTTCATCATGCGTGCAAAGGTTATGTTTGCTGGAAAACAGGCGCTGTATTTGGTAGCGCCGGCATGTTGGGTGCTTTTCTTGGTGGGCGCTTAACGGCTTATGTCCCTGGCGCTTTATTATTGGTGTTATTGGGCGTGGTCATGCTGATCGCAGCTTTTTCTATGATTTTGAAGAATAGTAAACAATCCAGCGATACTAGCACCTGTACAAGTGACACGCCTATTTGTCCTTTAGAACTCCCAGTACTGGCTATTTTATTTGATGGTTTTTTCTTAGGTATTGTAACCGGCTTGGTCGGTGTTGGCGGTGGATTCTTGCTCGTTCCAGCCTTAGCCCACCTCGCTAAACTGCCAATTCATGCAGCCATTGGTACTTCTTTATTTATTATTACCTTACAAAGTACTGCGGCATTAGCAGGTCACGCTAATCATTTAGATATTGACCCAAGCTTAACTCTCACTATTACTTTTTTAGCTATTGTTGGTAGCTTTGCTGGTGCAAGCGCATCAAACCATATTCCCGCACACCATTTAAAACGGAGCTTTGGTTATTTCGTGCTAATATTAGGCAGTTATTTACTTTACAAAGAAGTTAACCAAGCCATTGTTCTGCAAGTACAAACACTGATTGAAAATAACCGTGAATTTATTATAGGCGCCTCTTCCGTAATTGCCTTTATGTTGGTTTATCGTTTGTGGGCTTGGTTACATACAAAAAGTAATAAGATTTAAAATACGCGTTACGATCGATTTTTATTTTGCAAATAACGCCTTAAAAGATCCAAAGCCAATAATGCGGATTGATTTTGCTTGCGCTGCTGTGGACCACTAATATTAAATTCACTGCGCCGAGTACCTGCTGGCGTTAACAGTAAATTATAAATAACAATGCTCTGAGCTTTGTGCTGGAATTGTTCAGTACTGCCTTTATATAGCTGTACTAGCACTAACTCAGAGCCTTCTTGCTGCTGGATTTTATGGGCGATACATTCCGCCATTTCAAAACTAGCATTAGCTTCAAGTTGGATACTAAGTTTATCGCTTAACTGTTGCAGTGATTGACTAAAAGATGCAGCTAATAACCAAGGCTGACCCATGCATTTCGCGGCGATTAAACCTTGGGATGCCGTTTCTTGCACTGCTAAGGTTAATTCTCGTTGATGCATTAGTTGATCAATCACACTAACAAGGCCTCCCTGCTGCTCATTTAATCCATCGACAGCAAAAACATAATCACCAATATTGGAAGCAAGCTGTTGCACAAGTTTTCTAACTTGCTCTTGATCTGCGCCTGCAGGGAATAATAACTTGGTTTGCACTTCATCAGCACCTGCTCGAAAACCTAGCTGAACAGCATCAGGTAAAGGCACGGTATTAATTCTTTCCTGCAAATCAGATTCACCTATACCAATAGAGCGTAAAGTGACCAATTGATTTGCTTGTAATGAAAAGCGCTGCTTTAATCTAGCTGCAATTTTCTCTGCAAACATGGCCTTCATTTCAGATGGCACGCCGGGTAGAAAAACAAACCAACAACGACTTTCTTGCAAAGCAAAACCAGGCGCGGTGCCCCATTCATTATCAATACGCTCCGCACCATCAGGGAAAAAGGCTTGCTTACGGTTAGTATCAGCCATAACCCGCTTACGCTCCGTGAAGTAAGCACTTATTTTCTCCAGCGCCACAGGATCTAAAGATACAGGTCTAGCAAAAGCTTCAGCAACGGCTTGAGCGGTTAAATCGTCTGTAGTTGGTCCTAAACCTCCAGTGCAAATACAACAATCGCTACGTAATGAAATTTCTATCAATAACTGCTTTAAGTCAGATAAATTATCACCCACAGCGGTATGGCGCTTGATAACAAAACCCATTTGAAACAGCTCTTGAGATAACCAAGCAGCATTACTATCGACCGTTTGACCCGTGATAACTTCTTCGCCTTGAGAAAATATTTCTACTTGTGGCTGCATATTGATAGTGGTGTGAATAGTGTTTTCGCTAACTTAAAAGCAAGCTAAAGTCTCGCTCTACGCCTAGTAGTAAAACCTCAGTGACTAATAAAATCACCAAATGCCCGACTGCCATCACTGCTAGTAATTGTTTTTACAACAGAAAGTGTTTGTGCATCAATAACTGAAACGGTGCCATCAAACCAATTAGCGACATAAACATGCCGGTCATCGGTACTTGTGCTTATACCTTCAGGCTTTTCACCGACTTCAATTTGCTTAATTTCGGTTAAGGTTTTTGTATCAATCACAGAAGCAGTACTATCATCTTGATTAGTGACAAATAATAATTTCCCGTCTAATGCTAGAGCAGAAGCATAAGGGCGTCCGCCGACTTTAATACGCGCCACACGCTTCAAATTTGAGCCTTTAGTGCTCAAAACCGAAACATCATTACTTTCTACATTAGCGCTATAAAGGCGTTGCGCTTTTTCATCCAAACTAATACCAAAAGGGTGCGCTCCTACTTTAGTCGTATTTCTAATACTTAATTTATCTAAATCAATTTGTGAAACCGAATCATCCATACGGTTAGCGACATATAACCAACGATTATCGCGGCTAACAGCCAAACCCGAAGGTGATTTCCCTACGGTCATTTTCTTCTCTAAATGTAAGTCGGCACTATTAAAGATAGATACGCTATTTTCATACCAATCTGCAACAAAAATACGTTGTCCATCAGGACTTACAGCAATCCCGACAGACGCACCACCGACTTTCACTCGATTAATAACTTCTAGAGTATTGCCGTCTAAAACAGTAAAGCCGTCACCTTGGGGCGTACTAATATAAACTTGATTGTTTTTATGGTTAACAGCAACGCCGACGGGCTTTCCTTTAACTGTTATTGATTTAATAACCTCATTGGTTGCTAAATCAATAACGGCTACATTGTTATCTAATTGATTAGTAATAAAAGCATAAGATTGCGCCAGTAAATTAGAACTATAGGCGAAACATAAGACGAGAAAGAACTGTAAAACAGTTTTGCATTGATTATTCACAGAGAAACCATTGATAAAAGATTTGGGGAGGAATTTAGAATTATTGAGTTAGATATCTCTCTAACTCAATAAAAAAACTAACAGAGACTTGTAGGGGCGGCTTTTAGCCCGATAATATCAGAAAACATCTGAAGGCGGGCTAAAGCCACGCCCTACAACTTTTAATTTGTCCCATATAATTGGCAGCTTGTACAGGCATAAGCGGACTAAAGTCCGCCCTACAAAACTATCTTTTCATTGTAAATGTAATAGCTGTAGGCAATGTATTTGGCTCAAATTTGTGCAATAAACTTGTTAAACCAGCTTTTAAAACACCAGTAACCGCTGCATCAGCAGTTTCTTCATTTAACTCTTCTGGTGGATAGTTATTCATATAAGCACGGTAATAAGTAGCAACCCAAGTGACCACAGCGCTATTACCTTTTTTCTTAACAGTAAGAATAGCTTGATAGTTGTCTACCGGAAGCGCTGGCACGTCTTCTTCTTTACCCGAATGTTGAATCGTTTTAATGATACTAATATCTGTCATTTTATATTTATACGACATTTTTTTATCATTGTAGCTTTTTAACTTTTCAGTAGCTTGCTGACCTTCTGCAAAGGCAATAATACGTGTTGCTCCCTTTTCATTACCACCTGTCGCTTTGGTCACTTCGATACCAGGGTGCCATGACATATCATCAAAATTTTTGACAATTGCCCAAACATCTTCAGCAGATGCTTCAATATCAACTGTTGCTGTCATTTTTCCTCTGACAGGGCCATGCGCATAAGAAACCGCGCTGAATAGAAACAAGAAAAACGCAAGAAAAGATATTTTTTTCATATTAAATCCTAATTGATAGTAATGTAAAAACTAAAAGGGCTATTATAAGGCAATTTGATTAATGCTAAAATCAAAAAGTGAGAGTTACTAGTCTCCTTCCTCTAAAGGTATATTAATGAGCACACACAGTAGAGCGCTATTACAAGGAATTCACCAGCTTAACAAGTTCAATCTTGATAGCCGCTCACCTTTCAAGCCTATCACTCAGCATCTTATAGAACAGCAAAAACACACTAAAGATGAACAAATAACAGCGCTGATCGACGCCATTAATATTAAGCTTGCATTGACCGAAGAAGATCAACAAGCTTATCGCAAATCTCCACTGTCTTACATGGGAAAAGGCATGATCATTGGAATTCACAATGCTCATGGCGACACCTACCGAGTGATCCGAGCAGAACATTACCAAGCATTTTCTTTACTTTGTAAAGGTCTTGATAGATTAGGATTCGCCATGTACATCATTAAAGATGAGTATTTAGATAGCATTTTTAGTTAAGGACTTCTCTATAAACAAAGTAGAATAGTGAGATTTATTCAATGAAAGCTGCTATCTTTATAGATTATGAACAAATTTAAGCGACACGCCATTATTTTAGGGACTTTTAGCTTACTACTCACTAATGGCTGTAGCCTAAAAAACTCTGATCATAGTGCGCGTCTGCGTATCGAGCCTGCTATTATTAGCGCCTCTCCTGCGCCTAAATCGATTTTACAATCGACCTTATTAATCGATCAAGAAGCATTCATTCCTTCTATAGATACAGATACCCAAACTAAAGACAGCTGGCAATATCTGATTTCTCTTTTTTCCATTCCAGAAGAGGATAATGCTCGCATTGATAAAGCCGTCGCTTGGTACCTAGCCCATCCCACCTACATTAAAACCATTCAAACCCGTGCCGAGCCTTATTTATATGCCATTATCCAAGAAGTGGAAGCAAAAGGCTTGCCCGGTGAATTTGCCTTATTGCCTGCCGTTGAAAGTGGCTTTAAAGCACATGCTTATTCACATGCGCGTGCCTCAGGTTTATGGCAGTTCATTCCATCTACAGGTAAAATTTATGGCCTAGAGCAAAACTGGTGGTATGACGGAAGGCGTGATATTTATGCTTCAACTGAAGCAGCAACAAGTTACTTGCAAAAATTAGGCAAATTATTTGACCATGATTGGTTACTCGCACTGGCTTCTTACAATGCAGGACAAGGCAATGTCCGTCGTGCAGTTAAGCGCAACATTGCTAAAAATAAGCCCACCAATTTTTGGGCTTTAGACCTACCAAATGAAACTGAACGTTATGTACCTAAGTTATTAGCGTTAGCCAAGATTTTTGCTAATGCAGAATATTATGGTGTTGATTTAACAACACTGGAGCATAAACCTGCTTTTGCTGCTGTCGATATCGGCTCACAACTCGACTTATCTCTCGCTGCCAAGCTTGCTGATACCTCACTAGATGAATTATTTCAACTAAACCCTGGCTATAACCGAGCTTACACACCACCACAAGGCCCGCATCGCTTATTAATTCCTGTCGATAAAGTTGATATTTTTGAGCAGAAACTAGCCGCTTTAACAGGTCAAGATCGTGTTAAATGGCAACGCCATAAAGTCATCTCAGGCGATAGTTTAAGCAGCATTGCTTACCGCTATAAAACCCAAGTTAAAGCCATTCGCGAAGTCAATCACCTAAGTAAAAATACAATTCGCGCAGGAACTTACCTCCTCATTCCTTTGGCGCAAGGTAAAATAAGTAATAATCCATTCATTCAGGCCAGCCAGCTTAACCCTAGTAATAAATACGCTACTTATACGGTAAAAGCAGGTGATAGTTTATGGAGTATCGCTAGAAAACTAGATTTACATAGCAAAGATATTGCACGCTGGAATAAAATTGGACTTAAATCGACTTTATCTTTAGGGAAAAAGCTGATCATTAAAAAGCCCAGTAAGGTAACGAAAAAATACACCCAGCGAAAGTCAGCAATTCAGCCCATCCGTTACACAGTACGTAGTGGTGATTCTTTATCGGCTATTTCAAAGAAATTCAATGTGCGCGTTACTGACTTACGTAAATGGAATAAAAAGAAATTAGGGAAATACTTAAAGCCAGGGCAAAAACTAATGGTAAAAGTGGATACAACTCAGCCATCGACTTAACTAACTCCTCCGTATCCCGCCTACAGAATATGGGAAAATGCTTACACTCTTTAAATCCCTGCCATTAAGTTAAGAGTTAAATGCAATAAACAATAAGTTACCTTGTAGGTTGGGTTAGATTATCTAGCAAAGCGCAGATAACGTAACCCAACATTATGAAGCTCTAGAGATGTTGGGTTACGTTTTTATTGCTCCGCAAAAAAAATCTAACCCAACCTTGTATATTAAATGCATCTCTAAAAACACAGAATTATTTAACCCACTTGTTTATAGTAGATAACTGATTT
>CBDUDP010000002.1:0-179170 GCA_965365945.1 uncultured Gammaproteobacteria bacterium | reverse complement strand
CCATCGGCTTTGGCTTGATTGAGTGCTAACATCAGCCGTGAGATTCGATAGTATTTGACGCTATAGCCTTTTAAACAGGCCGTTTCGCCCAGCGCACAGGCGAGATAAGTTTTACCGCTGCCACACGGACCTGTCATCAGTAGGTTCTGCCCTTTGTTGATCCAGTCGCACTGCAGGAGCGATGCCATCAGTGATTGTTTAAGTCCTCTGGGGTGTAAATAATCGATATCTTGGGCATGGGCGGCGAGCTTAAACTTGGCGGCTTTGAGTAAGCGTTGCTGTTGACGATTTTTACGGTCTTGCGCTTCACTGTCGGTTAACAGTTGTAAGCGCTCTTCAAAAGAGAGGCCGTCATAGGTATTGGGCTGCTCTAGCTGTTGTGCGAGTGCATTGGCCATACCGGATAATCGCAGTTCTTTGAGTTGAGTCAGTGTTTGTTGAATCATGTTTATCTCTCTGTTATTTTTTATGATGAGCCTCCTGCGTGGTATTTTTTATGCCTCACAGGCGGCTGGTTTTTAGGGGCGTTAGCTAATCGTTGTGCGTTTTCGGTTGGCTTTTAAGCACTCAGTCAGCGCTTAATGAAAGCTGGCGGGACCGCGAATATTCTCATGGTCTTGTGGCAGGACGGGCTTTGTCTTTAGCGCCTTGGTTAACAATGCATCTTGATTGCTACGCAAAATCTCCTTGATCTGTTTCAGCCGATAAAGCTGATTTTGATTGGCGATGGCACAGGCTTTATTTAGCCGCTCTGTGGGATAGCTGCGTGAGAGATTTAATAAGCCTAGACAGACACGATAAGCTTGCTCTTCATGCTGTTTTTGTTGCAACAGGGTTTGTACCCACAGCAAAACTTCATCGCCCATCTCTTGCGCCCAGTTCATTAGACGGGCTGCATTCCATTGATGGTGTTTTTCATGTTGGATAGGCATGTGCTCGGCAGCCGTTGTGGTGCCTGGATAGTATTTTCGGGCATGACTGGCCATGCGCTTATGATGGAAGTACAGTTCGATGAGATTTTCTTTAGCGTGCAGTTCAATTTTCTCGCCGACCAGTTGGTGCGGAACGGAGTAAATGTGGCTTTCATATTGCACATGGTAATCAATATTCACTTTGACAGTTTTGATCTCGGTGTACTGATAGGCATGCTTAGGCAGCGGATTAAGCGCCGGCTTATCCAGTGATTCAAACCAAGAGTTGCGGGTTCCAGGCAGTTGTTTAAAGGGTTTATTATTAAGCTCTTCCAACAGGGCTTGAATGCAGTGATTGAGCTCAGCTAAGGAAAAGAAAGTGTGATGGCGTAAGCGCGCTAAAATCCAGCGCTCGATGATTTGTACACCGACTTCCGCCTTGGCTTTATCTTTCGGCTTTAAAGGCCGTGCAGGAACTAATGCAACGCCATAGTGAGCGGCTAATTGCTGATAAGAAGGATTAATATCAGGGTCATAGCGACAGGCGTTCGTCACGCCGCTTTTTAAATTATCCGGCACCACAATCTCAGGCAGCCCTTGTAGGTACTCGAATGCGCGCACATGGCTATTAATCCAATCGGCCAGCTTTTGGCTCCAAGTGGCTTCGCAAAAAGTATAGTTGGAAGCACCTAAGACCGCGACAAAGATTTGTGCCGTACGCATCTCACCGGTGACATGACTAACAATCGGCACCGTCTGGCCAGCATAATCGACAAAGAGCTTTTCGCCCGCTTTATGCGTTTGGCGCATCGAGCGTTTTTGCTTTTTTAACCACTGATTATACAACCGGCAATATTGAGAATAGCTGAAGCAGCGCGTCGGATATTGTTGTGCGTACTCCTCCCACAGCAATTGCAGCGTCATGCCTTTTGGTTTTACTTCACGATGGACTTCAGGCCAATCTGGCAATTCCTTTTGGGTAGAGGCATTAGATTCAGCGATTTTAGGATAAATAAGCGCAGATAGTTGCGTATCATCTAAAGCTTGAATATCTGGCCAATCCAAGCCTTGTTGAGTAACGGTGGCCACAATTTTTTGAATAGCGCCCAAGCTAAGTTGAGTGCTATTGCTGATTTGACGCAAGCTCAGATGAGCCTGAAATCGAAGTCGACAGACTTCACGTAATTTTCGCATTGAAATTCTCTGTGTTGGCATAACCATCTCTTATTTTTAATGAATAAGGAGGCTAGCAGTTTCAAAAAATCAATGCGTCAATAAGGCAATTATTGATCGTGAACACCCATTCGCAAGCCACACAAAAAGTGTTCACGATCAGCTGCGGTTAGGTGTTCACGTTCGATAAGAATCCGTGTTCACGATGCTTGCGAATGGGTGTTCATGATGGGTGCGAATATGCAATAACCCCGTTAAGGCTAATATGGTTAAAGGTGCTGCTGATTACCCTTGGTCAAGCTACCGGTATAATGCGTTAGGTGAAGAAGATATTTTAATCACTGAACATAAGCTATATCAGAATTTAGCTGAAAGTTTTGCATTACGGGTTGAAAATTACCAGAAAATATTTGACACTAAACACCTTGGATCAAGAACAACAAATAACAGAAGCAACAATGAGAGGTGAGGTTTATGGCACCTGTGAATTTCACCATAAGATCAGTCAATTAATTTCAAGAGCAGCTAAGCTTGCAGCGCATGGTGGAGGCAGGGAGAGTGAAAACTATAGGAACCAAGCTGGCTGACCCCATGAACTTCTGACCCCATGAACTTGCCTTGATAAAAAATCCGGGAAAATTTTCCTGAATTGGCGGTTAATATCGGGTTATCAGGGCAAATGTGCGTGGTAATAATATAGTTAAGTGCTACGGAATTTAAATGGAGTTGGAATGATAACAAAAACGATTGTAATTTTAGCAAATTCAATAAAACACAATGAGCATTGTGTTGCTGGGAAGTGTATTGAAACAAAGCAATGGATAAGACCTGTTTCTACAATGGAAGGAGCAGAGTTAAATCGTGAACAGTCAACCTTCCATAATATTCATGGTAATTATATGGTTAAACCAATGCAAAAAATTGAAATGTATTTTCATTCAGTTGCCCCACTGGTTAACCAACCTGAAAACCATTTAATTAATGATCAGCAGTGGCAACAAAAATATAAAATCAAAGAGCATGAATTATCTCAATACTTAGATCACCCAGAAAATATTTGGGGGGAAACTGATCGTGTTAGTTATGTAGAGATAGTTCAAAATCATCTTACTATCCCCCAGTCCTTATATCTTATTCAGGTGGAAAACCTGAGGTTGTATATAAATGAATATCAAAAACGTAGAGCAAATTTCTTATATAATGGCGTTACATATGATTTAGCTGTCACAGATCCGAATTTTGATAAACATGTATCAGAAGGATATGAAGGTGTGGGGATATTGTGTATAAGTCTTGGTGAAGAATATCAAGACTCATGTTTCAAGTTGGTAGCAACAGTATTTTAGAGGGTAGAGTGGATATTTATACTATTGGTTTTACAAAAAAAAATGCACAATCATTTTTTAAATTTATTAAGTCCTCAAATATTTCAACATTAATTGATGTTCGTTTAAATAATGTATCTCAGCTTTCAGGTTTTGCTAAAAGAGATGATTTAAAGTATTTTTTAAAGGAACTATGTAATACCGAGTATGTTCATGCTCCAGAACTTGCTCCAACTAAAGAAATGTTAAGTGCATATAAAAAAGGTGATGTATCTTGGGATATATATGAAGATAAATTTTTAAACCTGATGTCTCAACGTCATATTGAAAGGATAGTTAAGCCCTCCTTATTAGATAATGGCTGTTTACTATGTAGTGAACATGAACCTCATTTATGCCATAGACGGTTAGTCGTTGAATATTTGAATGAGAACTCTGATTTGGGTTTAAAAGTTAAACATCTATATTGAAATGAAAAGTATTATCATACTTTATCCAGAATTATTTAATTGCTATGATAAATTTGAAAGGAAAGTTTCAAAAATAATAAAAAATATTAATGATTTTTCTATTATTTATCAGGATGACCACAATAAATTTATTGTTAGTTTTTTTAAAGAAAAATATCCAGATATTAGTATTGTAAAAAATAATGATTGGAAAATTGAAAATATAACGCATGGTGTTGTATTTGATGATGGTGAAGAATTTATAGAAGAGACCAAACTATTAAAAGCTAGTAATATTCCGTTAAGAATTATAAAAATTGCAATTACAAGAGTTGTAAATATAAAAAAAGAAACTCAATATCAATCTGACAAAAGTACATTAACTTATGAATACATTGGTCGTGGTTCATATTGGGGTAACCCATATTCAATGTACGAAGACGGAGAAGAACGTGATGAAGTCATAAGGAAATATAAATATGATTTTGATTATGAAAAATTCCCTAAGAAAGAAAAGTCGGAAGTTTATAAGTTAGCAGGTAAACGATTAGGATGTTTTTGTAAGCCTGCAACTTGTCATGGTGATGTTTTAGCAGATTATTTAAATTCATGGGATGACGGAAAATAGCACTTAACAATCGCATCCAGCTGACCGTAAAAAGCGTCATTTTTTTGCGATGCAAAAAAAACGCCCCTTTTTACGTCAAGTGATGTGGGCGTTAGCAGTGGTAACTGGAAACCAGCCGCCCACTTGGTTATCATGTCACTTCCACTTCGTGTAAGAGCCTGATAACCAAGCGTTCGACAGGACACAACACCTAGATAATCGCCCGATAAATCGGAGCATTATCAAGGCAAAATCGCCAGTCGCCACGGTGTTATGCATTTTGATTCCGCAATGGAGAAATCATGAAAATTACAAGACTTACGCAGTTGACACTTGGTGTAGGTAATTTGGATATAGCAATGAAGTTCTATGAAGCTGTATTCGATACATCTCCAAACACATCCTATGATGGTGTCGTATTCTTTGAGCTGCCAGGGACTTGGATTTCCCTTTATCCACTTACAAAGCTAGCTAATGATATATCATCAGAAGTTCCAACGCATCGCAATAGCTTTAGTGGAATCACGCTTGCCCATAATGCAGGTAGTAAAGATGAGGTTGTTGCTATTATTGAACGTGCAAGGTCAGCTGGTGCTAATGTCGTAAAAGAACCACAAGAAACTTTTTGGGGTGGTTTTAGTGGATACTTCGCCGATCTCGATGGTTATTACTGGGAAGTGGCTTGGGGGCCAATGTTTGCGTTTACCGAAAATGGTGAATTAAGGTTCAAAGACAATGCATAACAAGTGCATCAACATTGACCATTTTACACGCCGTTACACGCCGTTACACTTCGTTGCACTCTGTGTAAAATGGCGAGTTATGCGGGTCGTTAGCATTTAAAGTTTTTAAGGATTTCTTGGTGCAAAAATGAATAAGAAATTTTTAAGGTTATTAATAGGTACTTTATTACCAGCTCCTATTGGCTTAATAGTTATTGGCCTGTTTCTCGCGGTAATAGGAGAATCATCATGGCTTTTCAATATTATAGAGCATAAAAATTTAACTATGTTTTGTTATATTATAGCTGCAGGCTATCTACTACTGGGTATTCCAAGTATTTTGTATTCATTAATCATGGAGTTTTTAGTAAATAGTAACTTTGAAGAAAATAATATTGTCGTGGGGGTTAGTTCTGTTCTTGGTGGCATGGCAGGAGCAACTTTACCAGCTGATAAAAGGTTTTTGGTGTTTTTAGGAGTATTTGTAGGCATACTAATGGGCATTATATTAAGAAAAATGTATGTTAATGATTGTTTAAATGCCAAGTAAAATTATTGATCAAGTTATTTTATATTTCCACCCAAAATGCTAACCATAAATCGAGGAGGCAAAGGTAGTCATCGCAATTTTACTCATGAAAATGGAGTAAAAATTACTGTTAGTGGAAAAATTGGAGATGATGCAAAACCCTATCAAGTCAAAGCGGTAAAAAAAGCCATTGATGAGGCATCAAAATGAAAACAAGTGATAAATATCTAAAAATCGTTGAATGGTCGGAAGAGGATGATTGCTATATTGGCCATTGTCCTAGTTTAATGATGGGGGGAGTTCATGGTCAAGATGAAGCTCAAGTCTATAAAGAATTATGTTCAGTTGTTGAAGAGTGGATAAGTATTTATAAAAAGGACGGTGAATTACTACCCAAAGCAACCGCTGGTAAAAAATATTCAGGTAAATTTAACCTTCGTCTTGGTGAAAGTTTACATGAGCAGTTAAGTATTGATGCTTTAATTGCTGGTGAAAGCCTTAATTCATATTGTATTAAGAGGCTAGAGCAATCGTATAATATTTCCAACTAGAAAATACAGCTGACCGTTAGCACGTAAGCCGGAAGCGTAACCCGTAACCCGTAACCCGACAAAGTAGCTGAAATGTCGGATTACGTTATTTGCGCTTCGCTAGATAAGCTAATCCAATTTACACCATACTGTTTTTAGGTGTCCCATGTTAAGCAGCGCGCACATCAAATAAAGAACATAACATAACAAGTGCTAGCAATAATCGCTGCACTGATCACGCTGATTTTATACATTAAAGGTTTTTCCCGCCAGCAATACAAAAAACTCGATTTTTTACGATGTATAAACACACGGTAGTTGCGCCACTGCTTTATGAAAAACGGCGGTATCGTGCGTATAAAGATATATAACCCCAATAAACCCAAGCCGATGATGATATAAAAAACAATGGTTTGCGTATCATGTACATTGGTATGGAAAAGAAATTCAACCAGGTGATCTAGGTTGTATTCAATAAGTTCAAACAGCAAATGCACTGCTTCTATAAAATTTTCAATAAAAAGGTCAAATAGGCCTATAAGAAAATCAAAAATTACATCAGGAAACCCTATCATTGTAATAAGAAAAGCGGCTAATAAACCATTTAGCGTCAATTGTTGCTTGCGCTTTTTGTTGACGTATTTATGCAGTAATTCGGTGTCTTCTTCTTTGATATTTACAAAGCAAACGCCTACTAAATAAGGGTAGCGGTCTTTCTCGAAGGGGTTGCTAGGCTTGCAATAGATAACCTTACAACTTACTGTGATGGGCGTTATGCTGGGTAAAAGTTGTATTCTGAGTGTTAAACAGTCGTCAGTTTTTAATTCTTCTTTACAGGTGAAAGAAATACCGCTGGCACTGATATTAACATTTAACGCATCATTTTCATGGTTTTTTGATTCTGGTAATGATTGGCCGGCTATAGGTTTTATAGGGTCAGCATTTTCAGTGGCTGGTAAAAATTCAGGTGCTTTTGTCAGGTCAAAATTAGTTCCACTTTCTGCCTCACTGCTTACCTTTTGGTAAGACAGGTCAACTGGCTGATATATACGGAGCGCACGTCTACGGCTTAAAGATTTGTTTTTTAGGTTGACTATATCCATATAGGGCTGCTCTTTTGTTTAAGTTAAGTTAGTAACTGGTGTTATGTTGTTTTTACTGTTATTGATTCTGAGGGTATTTGTGGGAGGGACTTTTAGTTGCAACTCCTTCCCAAAATCACTCTTATTTTATCGTTTAGTGTAGCTTAATACGTGAATAAATTGAGCGCCTAAACAAATTAGATAGCGTTAGCATGGTGGTTTTAAAATAACCGTGCAAAGCAATCTGATGCATTTTGTACAGAGATAAATACACGATACGCGCAATAAAACCACCGATGCTGACAGTGCCCATTAGATTCCCCATTAAATTACCGACGGTTGAGTATTTGCCTAATGAAACTAATGAGCCGTAATCTTGATAAATATAGTCTACAGCTGGTTTATTGTATTGGCGATTAACCAGTGTTTTATATAAGGTTGAAGCTTGTTGATGTGCGGCTTGAGCGCGCGGCGGTACATTTTCAGGATGACCAGGCCAAGGGCAGGCCGCGCAATCGCCCATGGCAAAAATATTGTCATCATTGGTTTGCAGTGTTTGGCTGACCACTAATTGGTTGATGTGATTGACTGCTAAACCATCCAAACTCTTAAACCAGTCTGGTGCTTTTATACCGGCTGCCCACACTTTTAAATCGGCGCGAATGATTTCGCCATCATGTGTTTCAATCGATTTATTAGTTACTTTTACCACGCGACGGCCTAGCTTCAGGTCTATGCCTAATTTAGTTAGTTGCTGTTGTGTTGCGATAGCAAGGCGCGTAGGGAGGGCGGGTAATAATTGTGTGGCAGCTTCAATAATAGTGATGTCAACTTCATCAGTGCCCTCAAGTCCGTAGATAGCTAGCATATTGGTAACTTCATGTAGTTGCGCGGATAATTCCACGCCAGTTGCCCCTGCGCCAACAATGGCTATAGATAGATTTTCATCTGTCTCGCGTTTTTGAATAGCATGGGTTTTTATATAGGCTTCAACTAAGCTTTTTTGGAATTTAAACGCTTCAGTAATGGTGTCGATAAACATGCAGTGTTGATCAACACCTTCTATATTAAATGTGTTGCTTACGCTACCGACGGACATGACTAAGGTGTTATAGGAGAAAGTACGCTGTGGAATAAGTTCTTCGCCTGCATCATTATAAGTTGGGCTGACATAGATTTCTTTGGCCTCCCGGTTAAGTCCTTGCATTTTTCCTAGGCGGAAGCGGAAGTAATTGCGATGCGCTTGCGCTAAATATTCAACTTCCTCAGAAGCATCTAAAGTGCCTGCTGCGACTTCATGTAATAAGGGTTTCCAAATATGAGTGTGTGAGGCATCGAGTAAAACAATTTCAGCTATGCCTGGTTTGCCTAGTTTTTTGCCTAAGCTAGTGGCTAATTCTAAGCCAGCTGCACCACCGCCGACGATAAGGATTCTGTGCATGGGTTTACTGTTATTCATCTCAATACTTCCTCATAAATGTTATTGTTTTTATGACTAAACTATACCTTATTTTTGCCTATGAATAGAGAGTAATTATATCGGCAAAGGAGCTGGGTCAGCGTATAATAACTGAAAATTACGTAAAATTTATATAAGGCGAGTAAGTTATGTATCGTTCCTTTTTGTTGTGTTTAGTCTTGTTTTCTAGCTCAGTTTTGGCTGAGCAAGAGTCGGTTGCAGTTTCTCCAATAGAGGAGGCGATTCCAGAAGGTGGTTTGCCAGTGCCTGAAATGCCGATGCCTATAGAAGATGGTGAGCCAATGGACGCGGATATTACGATTACTCGAAAAGGGAAGAAAACGATTCATGAGTATAGTGTTAATGGCAAAATCTATAAAATAAAAATAATCCCTGATGTCGGACCTGCTTATTACTTTATTGACCCTGATGGTGATGGGGAAATGGAAGAAGTAACAGCTAGCGATTTAGATGATAAATTGAAAATCAATCAATGGACTATTTTTAGTTGGTAAGCATTGTCAGTTTATACCTCACTTAGTCAGGCTCAAATTGAGCAGTTTATTGGTTCTTATGGAATTACTTCACTTAAGCAGTTTTCGGGAATTAGTGCAGGGATAGAAAATACCAATTATTTATTAAATACAGAGCAAGGTGACTTTGTCTTAACGGTGTATGAGCACTTTAAGGGGCATGAGGTCAGTGAGTATTTGCGCTTAATGCAGCAATTAAGCGAGACTGCAGCTTATTACCCTTGTCCGCTGGTCGATTCTAAGCAACAAAATTTGAGAGTTCTGTTTAATAAGCCCGCTGCTTTATTTAAGTGTTTGCCGGGCGAGTCTGTTGCTATTGCTACGCTTAAACAATGTCAATCGATTGCAGCGGCTTTGGCGCGCTTACACCTAAGTAGTCCAGCCATACAGTTTACTAAGAAAAACCCTCGATCTCTTATTGATTTACAGACCAGTGCGCAGCAACTCGCGCAGTATTTATCTGCCCAAGATTTAGCTTTGTTGGAAGATGAGTTAGCTTACCAATTTAATCAAGATACAGGTCATTTAGCACAAGGGATTATTCATGCTGATTTATTTAAAGATAATGTTTTATTTGTAGGCGACACTATCACTGGCTTATTGGATTTGTATGCCGCTTGTTATGACTGCTTTATCTTGGATGTTGCTGTTGCTCTGAATGATTGGTGTATTGATAAGCAAGGTTTGTTTGAGCAAACAAAACAACAAGCTTTTTTACAAGCCTATCAATCAGTGCGTCGTTTTTCGGTGGTAGAAGAGCAGATGTTACCTGTATTTTTAAGGCGTGCCAGTTTGCGTTTCTGGTTGTCTCGTTTGGAGCATCGATTTAACTCAAGGGCAGGGGAGATAACTCAAGATAAAGATCCGGATGAGTTTAAGCTGCTGTTGCTAAGGCATAGAGAATCAGTATAACCTTATGAAATATAAGCTTGTATTTGCAGGCTAATAATACATTTTGCATGTTACAATCAAAACCAGTTGTATCAAATAATAATTATAAAGAGGAGTTCACAATGAAATTGAAGCAAGGCTTATTAGCAGGCGCGGTACTTTTATTTTCAGTTGCTGCAAATGCTGAAGTTAAATTAGAAAATGATTCTAAAATTTTAGGTAAATGGAACTTGTATGCTGAGGCGATAGGGTTAGAGAAGGAGAAAGTACAGCTATTTTCTAAATGGGATTTTAGAAAGGATGGCATTTTACATACTGAATCAGAAGATCGCTTTGGTAGAACTAAGACGCTAGTGATTGATTTGAAATATGCAGTTGAAGATGGTGTGATTAAGAAGCAAAAAACGGTGGGTCGTTCAAAAATGGAAAGCTGTAAAGTCATCGTTTTGGATGGTAATGATATGACGTTAAAGTGTACATTTGTGCATTTATTCTTACGTCGTTAAGCCAAATAGTATTATGTAGGGCGGACTTTAGTCCGGCCTACATTTTAGGTTAACTTCCCCAGCTATTCTCACTAACAAACTCTTCTAAAGCGCGTCCTTCTGCCCAGTTTTCTATTTCTAGCATTGGTTTAGCGTAAAATTCTTCTACATGTCCTAAACACAATATCGCTATCGGTTGACTACCTGCAGGCATCTTTAGCAGGGTAGATAATTTATCCGGATCAAATAAAGAGACCCAGCCCATGCCTAACCCTTCTGCGCGTGCTGCGAGCCAAATGTTTTGTATGGCACAAGAGGCGGAAGCCAGATCCATTTCGGGTAAAGTGCGGCGGCCAAAAATATGTTGTTCACGATGGTTAGGTAAAGCGACGACTAAGAGTTCGGCACATTCTAAAACCCCTTCAACTTTAAGCTTCATAAATTCATCTTCGCGCTCGCCTAAGGCCTGGGCTGTTAATTGTCGCTCTACTTCGACTAATTTATAAATCGACTGACGTAGGGTGTTAGAGGTAATGCGAATAAAACGCCACGGCTGCATTAAGCCGACGCTGCCGGCTTGATGTGCTGCTTGGAGTAATTTAGCTAAAGTTTCAGCGGGAATCGGCTGATCAATAAAGTGACGCATATCTCGGCGTTCGGCTATCGCACGATAAACACCCGCCATTTCTGCCTCAGAAAATTTATGCTTATCCATAGACTAATACCCAATTAACTAAAACAGCAGCTTCGATGATTTCTACACAGGCACCATAAACATCGCCGGTCATTCCTTGTATGCGCTGTAAGGCTAAATAGCGTATCCAGCCGACAATAAAGAGCGTGCTAAGAACAATATAAACTGAGAAAAACCAGATGCAAGAGGCCAGTGCAATAACGATGATGACAAGTGCGACTTGTTTAGGAAGATGCTGTTGCATGGCACTACCTAAGCCATTTTCTCGGATATACGGGGTGCTGAGCATCAATATTAAAATGCTTAAGCGCGCTAAAAATGGTGCGACTAAAAGCGGCAGTAGCGCTTGATCTGAGCTAAGCAGTTGTTGTAACGCACTCCACTTTAAAAGTAACAGTAAAACTAAAACAATCACTGCAATAGGTCCAGCAGCGGGGTCTTTCATTATCGATAAACTACGCGATTTATCACCTAAGCCACCTACCCAAGCATCACTACAATCAGCTAATCCATCCAAATGTAAGCCGCCGGTTATAAAGACCCATAGGCTTAAAATAAGTGCGGCATTGAGGGGAGTTGAATTGGAGGGTAAAAAATAAGCTAGCAAAGCGAGCAGAGAACCGATTAGTAGGCCAATAAGAGGATAAAAAAGTACTGACTGGCCCAGTCTTTTGTCGGAAAGTTTAATATTTATATTGAGTGGAAAGCGTGTTAAAAATTGTACAGCAAGTGCAAATGAAGCAAGCATGAAAGGTGGGAATCTCGATGATGGGTACACGGACCAAAGTCCGTGACACGTAGGTTAATTTATTTTAAAGGGCGACCTTCTTGATCTTTATCAATTCTGCCGGCAATTAATAAAATGCCTTCGACAAAAGGCCATAAATAACCGCTACCTAAAGTAAAAGCGGTAACAGTCATTTGGATCATGGCGATTTTATAAAAGCCTAGGTACCAGCGGTGCCCTCCAAACAAGCCTGTTAAAGGAAACATAGCTAAGAAAATAGCCATTTTACGCGATTTAACAGCATCTTTATGTTGTAGATAACTACCGATTAGCGTGACCATGTTGGCTGTGTCACCTTCGCCTTCAAAAAGTACGTCAGAATCAATACGTGGCTCTTCGGTTTCGCTCCAGTCATCAATATGAAAGCCGTAATAAATCTCATCGCATTGAATGACACCTGTTTGAGTGTCTGCATCGTAACTTTTAATTTTTCCAATCATGCTTTAAGCCTCTTTAATAATATACGAGAGATTTTACTACAACTAAGCGGTCCGCTGGGGAAATATCGGCTTGGTTCAATAGGGTGGACTTTAGTTCGCAAGTCTACCGTTTATATCTGGGCTTGCGGACTAAAGTCCGCCCTACGTTAATTTGATGATTTTTTCATTTTTCTAGCTAGCATATTGCTTAGCCAGCTGATCAGCAATGCGCCAATAAGAATGCTAAAAGCTAAAGCAAGCCAAGTAAATCGGTCATTATTAACGGGGTAATAATCAGGCGTTAGCGCTGCAGTTAAGCCTAATATGCTATCTAAATCACCACTGCCTTCACCGACTTTTAATTGCGCTTTCATGCCTTTTTCGGTGTGGGTTGAGACTTCACAATGAATATAATAGGTGTAATCGCGTGCAGGGACAATAAATGACCCTGTTTTTTGTCCTTTACCATACACTTCAATAGTAAACATACCTTTAGGGTACATATAGCCAGGTAGTCCATGCAGCATAAATTGGTGGCGAATATCGTCTTCATTAATGAAGGTTACATTGACGCGAGCGCAACCGGGTACTTGCCATTCGCGTTTATCGTAGGTGAACATTTTACCATTAAAGTCCTTAGCAAATTTATGCCCTCCGCGAATAGTAATATCAACATCTTCGGATATTTCTTTGCAGTCCTTAGGTAATTTATCGGGGTTATGATTCATAATCATGCCCGTTTCATCCATGATCATACCGCCATGATTCATGGCTGAAAAAGTAGCTGTGGAGCTGAGTAAGGAAAGTAATAGCAATAGATATTTCATATTAAATCGCCTTATTTAGACCGCGAATGATAAAGGTTAGCAAACCAATAATTAAACCGATTAATAAACCCCATAAAATAAGGTGGACATAATCAGGCGCTAATAGGCCAGGCTCTTTTTTATTCCATAGCGGTTTTTCTTTATTCTGAAAATTATTGGTCAGTACATCATCTAATGCGTCTTCGCGTACCATAGGCATGCCATTAGGATTTAACATACTCTCGTAAACCATCAGTGCGATATTTCCACCGGGACTTATACCGTCATTGGCGACACCGGTCTCGACATGATCATGAAATAGCCATACGCCTTCGCCATAACTGTGCAAGCCATCATTAGTCGTTTGTAAATTCAGATCAAGACGTTGTGCTGCAGATAAATCATATACATCGCGGGTAATTTGCGCGACTGGATTTACCGCGACGCCATCGTAGTCGGTAATGGTCGCTTTATGGCCATGTATATGCACAGCAATAGTGCTATGTTGAGTATTGGCTAGGCGTAGCTTAATATTTTCATCGGGCTTGGCGATAATTAAGGCATCGCGTAAAGTGTAGGGGAAGGAGTGACCATTGAGCATAAAGTAATTTTCATTGGATTCACTCATATTATAAACGCGGTGCATTTGCTTGGAAATTTCGCGTATATCGTTGGATTCTTGAATGGTTTTAGCGAGGTTTTTATCTATCGACTGATAATGTAAATCATATTCGCGGTCGTATTTTTCTTTAATTGCGGCTGAGGAATAACGTACATGTCCAGCACCAATATTAAAGGTTTGTACCCAGTTATTGGGGCGGTTTTCTTCGACCACAAACATACCGTTTAAACCCATCAGTAAATGTTTATCGGTTTGTACATGGCAATGATAAAGCATCGTACCTGCATGGCGCGGTTGTAACTCATAAGTACGCGTTGCTCCCGGCATAACCGGCTTTTCACCGGTGATGGGTACGCCATCATTGTCGCCGCCACTTGCTGTTTGAAAATTGTGGTCAACACCATGAAAATGTAGGGTGTGTGGGAAATAGTGCGTGTTCTCTAAGGTGATATAAACCTTATCGCCTTGTTCAATTCGGATAACAGGTGAGGGGGCACGTAAAATGGCATTGGCTTTATTTGAGCGGAAATTTTTCACACTCATGCCACGTAATTTTGGTGAAAAAGCCCACATGCCTGGTTGGATGCCGGGCGCTATATCATAAGTTGGAAAGACATTGGGGCTATCTGGGGTTGCGCCATTGAGTTCTAAGACTTCTAATTTAATGCGGATAATATCAGGGTCACCATCACCATCTAAATCATCGGATTTAGTCAGTGCATCTTCAGCAATATGCGTGCTCATTAGAGTGCGCATGGAGATATTATTCATGCCTTTAACTGCGACAGCGATATTGTAGGGATTATCTGGTTCGCATAATAAAGACTCTGCCATCGCAACTCCATCAACTGTTTGTGCAGCACGCCATTCGGGGTGCTCATCTAGGCAAGGTTTAGAAACGACTAATGGTTTACTTAATTTGGGTAATACACCAACAGGCAAATTAATACCTGCAGCACGCTGAAAAAATGCAGGCTGTAGCCAAATGGCTAAGGCAATTAAGGTGAAAACAACGGGAATAAGGCGGTAATAGAAAACTTTATTAGGCATAGTAGAAATATCTAATGGGTATGAAGACTGGGGAGTTCAATTAGTACAATAAGCGCTATTATCTTGTGCGTTACTATGATTATGGATACAAGGTTTTGCAGGGCATTTAGTGCTGCGACAATGGATTCCCAGTTAAAATCTTAGGTATCTACATAAGTCTAAAAGCCTTCTCCAGAGGGAGAAGATTGGATGAGGGGAAATAAGAAAAGCCTTCATTTTATTCTCCTCACCCCAACCCTCTCCAACAGGGAGCTATTCAGTGGTGCAACTCATTGTATTTTCATGTCAAAAAGTTGTGTAGATACCTATGGGTTAAAAGGCTGAGGGAATGACTTTATTGTGGAGCACGTTGCATAAGGTAACCCACCGCATAACTAGTAGATAAAACCAATAATTAATGTTTGCTTATATTACCATGATTTAGCTTTTGGCTAGTATGGATATTAGGGAGGGCTTACTTTTGTTTAAGTGATATTGATTTTTGCACCAAAGCAATCAGTAAGGTTAGTGCAATCGAGCCGAAAATAACCGTCACTGAAACCAACATATTGTTCAGCCATTCTGGTTTTAGGAGCAATATTGAACCCAATCCAAGCATCATGCTGCCAGAGAGCATTTTCAATAAGCGACCTTCTTGTTCGGATAGTTTTTTACTACCTAATGTGAGGCTAAATAAAATAACAATAAGTAAGAGCGGAATAATGTAAATGACATTATACAGGGCTAAATATAGGTAGTATTGAGTTGTCGGTAAATCGCTTAAAGTTAAGATGCGCGTGTACACCATCGGCAAGCCAGCCGTACATAGCAATTCATAGCTATTAGCCGCTATCGCTAAAATTATGGTCGCCATAATCATACTAGGCCAAGAGCCAGTTTGAGTGAGAGTACGCATGCGCGTAAATAGCCTTGTTCTCGAGGAATCTGAGAGCGAGAGGGAAATGCCTTGTTTAAAGAAGAAATAATCTTTGATATTAAGCAAGCCAAAAATAATTGCAATAATTCCTGCTGTTGCGGTAATAAAGATTAATTGCTCGGTAATTAAGAATAAATTAAGCCAAGCACTCATAAACAGAAAGTACATAAGCCCAGAGCATAAAACAAATGTGCCACCGATAACTAGCATCCTTGCACGACTGCGGTGATGTACCATTAAGCTTAAGAGAAAGAATAGAATAAAAAATGCGCAGGGGTTAAATGCATCAAGTGCAGCAATTAATAAAGTAAATACAGGTAAAGAAAAATCTTGATAATGAATTTTTCCTAGACCAGGAATGTTGAAGTTTTCTTGTACTTGCACAGTCTGCGTATCACCCTGTCGATGGCAGGCTAGAAGCTTTCCTTCTAATTCCCTGCCAGTAGTTTTTTCATCGTCATAACCGAGCATTATTTGTCCGCAAAAAATAAAAGCAGGGACTGAATTAGCAGGTTGATCTAATTGCTGCGCCATTAACAAAAAACGTTTTTGATTGATTCGACTGTCAACCAAGTCATAACTGTGTAAAGTTAGCCAAGGGTAGGTTTGGGGGAGTTTGTTAATAAAAGGCTTAGCGGTTTTGCAATGGGGACAATGTCGTGACCAGAAATAATATAAAGTGACTTCATTAGTCGGCTGTTGAACTAACTGCTTATTAGTTTCAGCCTGTAAATCAGCTGATAGCAGGGCGCTGATAAGCAAGAATAAGTAGCTAATGATCATAATGATTTGGTGGTCGACTTATGAGAGTAGGCGGTTGATCATTATACAGCAGACACACTTTACCATAGGGTATATATGGTTTTGTTAAGAGCAGCTTAGGTATTAATTCTGTTGACTTAAGCCTTCTCTTGTTGGATAAGTGGCTTACCCTTAAGTCAACAGCATTGAACTCAGGTGCGGGGTAAAAAACGAAAAAACAGAGTACGCAACGAAGAATATTTTCTCTGTGTACTCTGTGCTCTCTGTGGTTCAGGCCTTGTTGTAAAGGCTGCTTGAAATATTAACTACCAAAAATAAATTCCACAGAGAAATTCATCGACCAAGTTGGCCCAGCATCCGGTGTCACTGGATTATAATAGCCACCTAAGCGACTATTAATCGCATTTTTGCCGATTTTAAATAATTTCCCCACGCCTGCACCGATAGGGACTGTCCAGCGCTGTTCAGAATTAGAGAGCCAGTTAGCCACCATTTGCATATCTGAAAGTAGATACCAACCATCAGGCAGGTTGTAATAGACTGATGGCTGAACAATCATTTGACTGACACTTTCTCTACCATGGTTACCAAATACAGACCAAATTTGCTGCACTTCTAGGTTAATGGTCCAGTGTTCAGGTTGATACACCAGCATTAACGCAGGCCCCATACTGAACATGCCGCTACCTAATTCCCGTGTCGGTTGATCGGTTGGGAAAGTGAATGTTGGCCCAAAACCATAGGTAAGATTCTCACCTATCATCGAGGAAAAATAGCTGGTAAAGTCGGTATCCGCTAAGCCTGCTGCATAACCATCACTACCGCCATGACCGTTGCCGGTATAGGGTTCGGGTAAGCCTTTAATACCAGTAATGTCACCAGGCGTACCCATGATATTTAATGTCAGCTGGTTAATAATATTCCAGCTATCAAATTTGATCGGCATAATGGGGGAGAAACTACCGATATGAACTTCGCCAGCAGGCGCACCACCATGAAAATTATATTTAAACGGTAATCTAAAATTAGGGCTTAACGGGTTTTGTGCTGTTCTTTGCCACTCAGTATAAGAGGGAGTGAATTCTTTAGCCTGAATAGGCGATGAAAGAAAAGTAGCAGCATAAAGAGGGAGTAAATAACGCTTCATTAATTAGTCTTTTGTAAAATGAGAATGGGCTAGTTCGTTAAAAGAAAAATCATCGCCGACTGGCTCGATTTGGAAAATACGGTTAGGCATTTGCGTATTAAATTTACGTTCTTTGCCATCTGCTGTGCGTTCACGTAAATTAAACGTATTACAGTCGGCAATTAGATGCGAACCAGAAGGTTGTTCGATCGTATCTTGAACCCATTTGACAGGGAATAAGGAATTAGTCCCGTCGATAATTTCCAGCAATTGGAAATTGCGATCATAAATATGCGTTTCACCTTTGCGCGAATTAGAAAGCATATAGCCTTTCGAGTGAGGGCGGATATGATGTGCGCCATTCAAATTCTCAATAACATGCTCTAATTTTAGCGTTTCTCTGTCTATACGAGCGACTTTTCCTTGATAAAAAAGAATGGTGAGAATTTTACTTTCGTCATACGGGTCAACGATGGCAGAATTCAAGTGTGTGGTCTGTAATTTTCCTGAATAACAAAGCGTACGGTGATCAAAATCACGATCAATCGTTCGCTCGCCGCCCCCATAACGTGTTGAATAACCTTGTTCAGTGCCAAACCAGTCCCAGATTATTTCACCGTCTAAATTGACTTCTAATATAGCATCTATGCCGCTAGAAGTGACTAATATGCCGTTTTTAGTTCGGCGTAGAGAGCGCATTTGTGAAAATAATGGATGTTTGATAACCAAGTCAATTTCACCTTGGTCGTTTAATCTCAGGATATGTTCATCACCTGCTTGGCCATCAATGCAGCAAGGTAGGCCAGTAATAAAATAAAGCCCTTCACCTGAAACATATTCCATACCAAAAGGTTTGGTAGGGTAAATTTCATCCAATAAGCGAAATTTTCCTAGAGGCTCACTTTGTTCTAATAATTGGATTTTTCCACCGGGTGATCCGGTAAATACATCATTAGATTTATCTTTCCCTCTGATAATACGATTTAAGCGGAACTTGGCATAATCCCAGTTAGTTTGCGGATAGGAAATTAAAAAGCGCATGAATGGTGTCTCCGAGAATATTAAATTGCTAGGAAGCTTAGGAAGTAGCCTATAAAAAGAATAATGAATCCAGCAATCAAGATGATATGTATGAACCTAGGTTCAATTTGACCGATAATTATACCGTATAAACCCAATCCACTTTGAAATGTGTAGTTTTTAATTAATACTCTTTTCGTATTCGTCATTCCTGTATGCTTTTAGCAGGCATCTATTTGATGATGATTAGATTTCCGATAAAGCTTGTGCCCACGCTTGACTGGGTAAACTTCGGGATGACGGGAGTTTTCATAAACTGTGATTTTCAATGTAGACTGAGTTTATCAGTTATTGCACAGAAAAATTGGGCTTGATTATAGAGGGTATTATAACGCGGGTCATACTGAAAACTGTGGGGTATGGCTTTAGTCCGTCTTTATAGTGGGTGCGTGACATTGGCGGGCTAAAGCCACACCCTACCAATAAAAATGCCGACTAAAGACCTGTGCCCCATGCGTTGTTTTGATTTGTTATTAAGGAGGAGAATTTAATTCGACTTTTCTTTGCTAAAGCGCTCACTAAAGCCTTGCATGACCGCATAAAACACGGGTGTAAATATTAACGACATAGTCACTGCGGCAATCATACCGCCGACCACTGCAGTACCAATCGCCTGACGACTTGCCGCACCTGCTCCACTAGCGACCATTAATGGCATAAAGCCTAAAATTGAGGAAAATGCAGTCATTAAAATCGCTCGGAAGCGTAACCGAGAAGCTTCAACTGCGGCATCAAAAATACTTATGCCTTTAGCGCGTTGTTCAGCAGCTAATTCAACAATCAAAATCGCATTTTTACTGGCCAAACCAATAATCAGTACAATCCCGATCTGGGTATAAACATTATTATCAAATTCGCGCATCATTAAGGCAGCAACCGTACCTAATAAGGCTAATGGTACGACCAGTAATACTGCCATCGGTAAGCTCCAGCTTTCATATTGAGCGGCTAAAACCAAAAACACCAGAACAATCGCCAAAGCAAAAATAACGGTAGCTTCAGAGCCGACCTGCTTTTCTTGATAAGACATGCCTGTCCACTCAAAACCCAGTGAGTCAGGAAATTTTTCTTGCGCCATTTGTTCCATTAGATTTAAGGCTTCGCCGGAACTAAATCCAGGTGCGGCACTGCCGGTAATGGAAGCGGCAGGATAGAGGTTGTAACGCAAAATAGTTTGTGGGCCTAAAGTTTCATCCACTCTGATTAAGGTACCTAGCGGAATCATTTCGCCTTTTTTATTACGTACTTCGAGTTGGCGTATGTCTTCGGGTTTTAAGCGAAACTCAGCATCTGCCTGGACTTTCACCTGCCAAGTACGACCAAATTGATTGAAATCATTTACATAAGCCGAGCCTAAGTAAGCCTGTAAGGTATTAAACACATCATTTAAAGGGATCTCTAAAGTTTTTGCTTTGGTACGGTCCACTTCAGCAAATAATTGAGGTACACCAGCTCTAAAAGTGGAGTTAAGTTTCGCTAAGCCTGATTGGCTTTGGCTGTCTACGATCATTTCAGTTGCCATGCGCTGTAGTTCATCTAAACCAACATTGCCTCTGTCCTGAATCTGCATTTGAAAACCACCGGAAACCCCTAAGCCCGGAATTGCGGGCGGGACAAAAGTAAATACAATGGCTTCTTGAATTTGGCTCAGTTTTTGATTCAGGTGTTGCAGAATGGCCTCTTGAGTTTCATTTTCAGCGGTGCGCTCTTCCCATGGCTTCATGACCACGAAAACTGTCGCTGCATTAGAGGCGTTGGTACCATCGATCATGGAAAATCCACCTAATGATATCCAGTCTCTTACACCTGGCGTTTCTTTTAAGATGTCATCAATTTTCCTTAGTACTTCATCGGTACGTTCCTTAGAGGAAGCATCGGGTAATTGCACCGCCGTAATGACATAACCTTGATCTTCTACTGGTAAAAAGGAAGCAGGAATTTTGCCAAATTGCCAGCCACTTGCAACTGCGATACCTAAGGCTAATAACATCATCAAAAAGCCGCGGCGGACGACGATTTTTAAAAAATTGGCATAGCCATTAGAGCTGGCTTCAAAAAAACGATCAAAGGCGCGGAAAAAAGCATTTTTGTTTTTTGGCGCAGGGCGTAATAATAATGCCGCTAATGCCGGGCTTAAGGTTAAAGCATTGAGCGAGCTGAAAACGGTTGCTACTGCAATGGTGAGAGAAAATTGACGATACATTTCACCGGTAATTCCAGGTAAAAAAGCGGTTGGTACAAATACGGCTAATAACACCAAAGTCGTTGCGACAACGGGGCCAGATACATCACTCATGGCTTGAACGGCAGCTTCTCTTGAGGTCATGCCTTTTTCGATATACGCTGTGGTCGCTTCGACCACAACAATCGAGTCATCGACCACCACTCCGATGGCTAGTACTAAACCAAATAAGGTCAGCATATTCAAGGAAAAGCCCATCATCGACATAACAATAAAAGTAGCAATTAATGATACCGGAATAGTCACTGCGGGAATCAGGGTAGAACGCCAGTCTTGCAAGAAAATAAATAAAACAATAAATACTAATGCGCCCGCTTGATATAAGGTAACGAAAACCTCATTAATTGAAGCACTAACAAAAAGGGTGGTGTCATAAGGGACGTTGTATTCCAAGCCTTGAGGGAAGTTCTTTTCTAGTTCCTGCATTTTTGCGCGAACTTGATCGGCAACCTCTAAGGCGTTAGCCCCAGGTAATTGATAAATGCTAATACTGGCTGAAGGTGCACCATTTACATTGGCGCTAATGTCGTAGGTTTTACCGCCTAAATCAATGCGAGCAACATCTTTTAAACGGGTGATAGCGCCATTTTCAGCTGTTTTGATAATAATATCTTCAAATTGAGCAATATCTGTTAGGCGGCCTAAGACATTAATGGTGTACTGGAAGTTGGTGCCGGAAGGGACGGGAGGCTGGCCAATTTGACCCGCTGCAACTTGTACGTTTTGCTCACGCATCTCGTTTAAGATATCTTGGGTGGTAATGCCCCGCGATTTCATTTGGTGAGGGTTGAGCCAAACCCGCATACTGTAATCACTAGGAGGGAAAATCATGACATCCCCAACCCCTTTAATACGCGCTAACTGGTCGCGAATATTTAAGGTTGCGTAATTACTTAAATACAATTCATCAAAGCTACTATCTGGTGAGGTCAGGGTGATAAATAAGATAATATTAGCAGACTTCTTCTTGGTGCTAACGCCTTGGCGGTTTACTTCTTCAGGTAGGTTAGGTGCTGCTAAAGCAACACGGTTTTGTACCATAACCTGAGCAATATCTAAGTCAGTACCGACTTCAAAAGTCACCGTTAAGGTATATGAGCCATCACCGGCACTGGTGGATGACATATACAGCATGTTTTCCACGCCGTTAACCTGTTGTTCAATTGGTGCCGCAACTGTCTCAGCAATAACCTGAGCATTAGCCCCTGGGTAAGTGGCTTTAACCTCAACGGTAGGTGGGGTGATTTCAGGGTATTGCGCGCTAGGTAAAGTTAAAACAGAGACGATACCTGCAATTAATAAGACTATAGAAATAACCGCGGCAAAAATAGGGCGATCTATAAAAAATTTAGAAAACATACGTTTACCCTGCTGTGGCTGTAGCGGTTGTAGGATTAACGACACTGCCTGGTCTGGCTTTTTGCAAGCCATTAATAATCACTTTATCGTCTGCTTTGATACCTTCACTTATGACGGTCATCCCATCTATGCGTTGTCCTAAAGTAACAGGACGTTTTTCAACTTTATTTTCCTGATTCACAACTAAAACAAATTGACCGCTTTGGTCTGACCCTATAGCACGTTCGTTAATTAATAAAGCATCGGGCGTTTTTCCCACAGGTAAGCGTAAACGGCTAAATAAGCCAGGAACTAAGCGCTCTGGTTTTTCTGAATTAGCAAATATGCCGCGTAATTCGATGGTGCCGGTATTAGTATTTAGTGTGGACTCAGCGAAATCTAATTCGCCTTCATGTGGGTAGCCTTTTTCATCAGCTAAACCTAAAAAGAGAGGAATATTTAATTCCTGATCAGGATCTTTATCAGAATTATGCCCCATTTGTTGGGCTTTTTCACCGCGTAATGTCATTAAGCGTAATAAATCTCGTTCATTTAAATGAAAGTAGGTATACATAGGCTGATATTGCGTGACAGTTGTTAATAAAGTGGCCTCTCCTTTGCCTACTAAATTGCCAGTATCGACGGTATTTCTGCTTACACGGCCAGCTATAGGGGCAGTAACTCGCGTATAGCTCAGCTGGATTTCTGCGCTACGTACGCCAGCTGATTTTAAGCCAATAGCTGCTTGAGCTACGTCGCGTTCTGTTTTTCGGCGCAGATGATCTGTTTTGGAAATATAATTTTTCTTAATTAACTGATCAGCACGGTTTAATTCGGCTTGTGTGCGATTGAGTTGTGCTTGAGCGCTGACTAACTCTGCTTGTGCTGCGGCTAGTTTAGCCTGATAAAGGTCAGGATCAATGATAAATAATAAATCTCCTTGTTTAACATTTGTTCCTGGCTCAAAGTGCATGCTTTTTAAGATACCTGAGGCTTGTGCTCTCACTTCGGCAAAGCCAACCGATTGCGTAGTGCCGGTAAATTCTAAATATTCAGTGACACTTTGCTGTACAGGTTGGCTAACAGTGACTTCCGGTGGTGGAGGTGTGATATATTCATTTTTTTGATCGCAGGCCGTGAGCCATAGGGAACATAAAATAAGAATAAATTGAACTGATCGATGATTATGTAATAGTGACATAGGTTAAGCCGAATAGTTAAATGATTGGTTTCAATTGCAATTATTTAAACACGTAATTATATTAAATGTTAGTGTAGATGGCCTACTATAATTATTAGATCATAAATGTGATTTGCTTCACGTGAATAATAATTTTATCTAGTTAGCTGGTTATAATGAAAATTGTAGACTATTATTATGAAACTATTCTTATGGGGTAGCTTCTTTTTTAAACTTCCACGGTTCAATAAAAATTATGAAAAAATTACAGACCTTAAGCATACTTATGCTTGCTATTTTGATTTCCGCTTGTGCTTCTTCATTAACAAAAGATATAGAGGTTGAGGCAGCATCGGACCCTAAAGTAAATTTAAAGGCTTATACAAGCTATGCTTGGTTGGGCTCAGCAGCGTTACTAAATGATCCGGAAGGAAAATGGAAAACGCCAAATTTTGATGTTTCTAGCGATATTAAATTTCAGATTGACAGCGAATTACGTGCGAAAGGTCTTACCAAAGTTACAGACCAAAATGCTGAAGTTGCAATGAGTTTTTTTGCTGGTGTAGATATGGAGGCGCAGGGTTTAAAAGTTGATCCAGAAACCAACGTTGAAATTCCTGCAAATGTTCCTAAATCGGGGTTAATTGTTGTCGCTTCAGATGTAAAAACGGGTTACGTTATCTGGATCGGCGTAGCGACAGCTGATGTTAAAGAAGGTGCAACAGTTGCAGAGTCTAAAACGCGTATAGCGTATGCAATTAATAAAATGTTTAACCCTAAGTTTTATGATTCTTGGTTTAAATAATATTTAGTTGGCTAGGTTTTAGTCTCAAGGCTGTTGACTTAAGCACTCTCTTGTTGAAAAGGGGGGGAGGAGAATAAAATCATGCATTTATAATTCTCCTTACCTCAGTCTTCTCTCTTTGGAGAAGGGGCTTATTTTTAAGTCAACAGCACTGGGTATTAGCCTTAGCCACAATAGAAAATAGCTCGCGTTGTTAGTATGATATGAAAACGTACCCCCATTATTCTCGCTAAAACATATAGGATTAGTGGGGTAGAGCTAATCCTCATTAAGGATATAAATATGTCTCCTAAACGCGTTCCTATCCTTATTTCACTGGCAGCAATTTGCATTATTATTGCTGGCATGAAAGCAGCAGCACCTATTTTAAACCCCTTATTTCTATCGATTTTCATCGCTGTTATTTGTCTGCCACCCTTGGCGTGGCTGAATAACAAAGGTATCTCTTCTTCATTGGCTGTGTTTTTGGTGGTCGGTGCTTTGTTTGTGGTGGTCGGTGGGCTTGGTATTTATGTTGCGAGTTCTATTGATGCTTTTACTAGGCAGCTCCCTGCCTATCAAAGAAACCTTCATCAACAGTCTGCATTTTTAGTTCACTGGCTGTCTGAGCGTGGTGTAGAGCATGCTTTTGATATTAGTATGTTAAACGAGTTTGATGCTAGTAAACTTATGAAGTTTGTAGGTAGGTTCATTACTAGTATGGGTACTGTGTTTGCGGATATGTTCTTGATTCAATTAACGGCAATTTTTATTTTATTTGAAAGCTATATCTTGCCGAAAAAGATCCACGCCGCTTTTGGCGAGTCTAATCTAAGTCATAATTCTCGTGAAATTATTCGTAGCATAAATCAATATCTTGCTATAAAGGCAGTTACGAGCTTGGTTACTGGGCTGCTGATTACCGTGTGGTTGTCAATTATTGGTGTTGATTTCCCTGTGCTATGGGGTGTAATTGCTTTTATGCTGAATTTTGTGCCGACGATTGGCTCTATTATTGCTGCCGTGCCAACCGTCTTATTAAGTTTGGTGCAGTTGGGTGTGGATAGCAGCTTACTAGTTATGTTAGGCTATTTTCTAGTTAATATACTGGTGGGTAATGTTTGGGAACCGCGAATTATGGGTAAAGGTTTGGGCTTATCGACACTTGTTGTGTTTTTGTCATTAACCTTTTGGGGGTGGGTATTTGGCAGTGTTGGTATGTTACTGTCCGTGCCTTTCACTATGATTGCTAAGATTATTTTGGAAAGAAATCCCGAAACACATTGGATTGCTATCCTGTTGGGTTCTGAGGATGATTTACCGCAAGCGGAAAGTTAGTAGGGATTGTCATGAGTTTTTCATATAAATAGCTGATACTGGAGTTTTCAATATGAGAGTATATGATGCAACAAATAGAAGCTTGTAATTATTGGCAGCAAATAAAAGCGGAAACACCTGAAGTTATTGAGCAATTGGCGGCTGATACAGTATTAAGCCCTGAGGTTGTTGATTTTTTTGGGGCTAATGAATTATTGCCCGAAGTTGAACTGGAGCTGGTTGAAGTGCCGAGGGCGCTGGATGATTATGAGTTGGCGATGATCGCCTAAACCTGGTGTGTTGTGCTGTTTTACTCATTCCTGCTTAAAGTCTACAGGAATGAGTGTTTGTTATTTAATTTGCTAAGCGCTTATTTTCTTTTTAAAAGGTAGTAAAGGTATTTGCAATGCAAGGTCATATCATCACCCTCTAATTTAACGACTTTACAGGTTTCATATTTTTCTCTGCCAGGCTGAATTTGTTTTTGAATCGCGCCATTTTCAACGCTGTATTTAACTTGAACGGTGGCTTGAGCGTCTAGTCTTGGGTCAAAGGCTGTGGAAGATAAGATTCCATCATCACGAAAGTGCCACTTGTTTTGTACTTGTTTCTTCTTTTTATGTAGAGCAGCGGTTTCGGCGTAAATCTCCCAGTTACCAAGAATTTGAGAATTATCTTCCAGCTGTATGGTTTTTTCTGCATGTACAGAGGCAGTAAACAATAGTGCGGCTAGAGGGAGTAATTTTATAATGTGTTTCATTTTTTAAGCTCCTGAGTTTAGTACGTAGTGCAAGTTTTTGAATTATAGCATGAGGAATTTTTTTTGTGGGAGATAAAGAAGCTTATAACTAAGTGCTTATTCTCTGTGTTTCATTCCTTTTGCTACAGTGATAAAATAACAGCCTTAAAAATAATAATGAAAAGAAGAGGAAGTTATGAAATTAAAATTATTTGGTTTATTAGTGCTGTTGTTTGCTTTCGCTAGCCCATCTTATGCGCTCAGTGTTGATGAGTGGGAGTATGAGTCTGTAACCGGGGATTTAAAGCCTACAGCCGGCTGTAAAGATAAAGCGAAGGCTGAGAAACAAGCCTCTACTGGGTATCGTTTTAATAAATATACCACTAAGTTATGTAACCAAATTGCTTATGGTTGGGGTAAGGATAAAGTGCTAGATCAAGGTGAGTTAGTTTGTGAAGCTTGTGAAGGTGAATATGAAGGCGCTGAAAAGTACCGTTGCTATATGAAAGATGTTACTGTGCAATGCAAAATGGTTAAGCGCGGTTGGTAAAAACTATATAAACTGAGCAAGGGCACGATGCCCTTGCTCAATGATTTACCTCTCTAAGCAGCTTCAGCAGTATTCGCTGGTTCGCTACTTGATGAGGTTGTGGTGCTTGTTCTAGGCTTTAACATGGACGTTCGTCCAACCATAATATCTAAAGCTTTTCCTAGGCGTTTAAAGACTGAATCTTGACGATAAGGTATACCATGTTTTCTACACACTTCTACTACTTTTGGTTGTGCAAACTGATATTGACTTAAAGGGATATCAGGCCATAAGTGATGTTCAACTTGGTAATTCAACCAGCCATAAAAGAAATCATTAAAATCAGAGCCCGTTGGGTAATTCACAGAACCCAAAATCTGACGTAAATAAAATTCTCCACGTCCTTTCCCTTTTTCCTCGAACATCATCACATCATCACCCGCATGGTTAGGTACGATGACTAAAAAGGTATGCATATTAGTAAATAATTCTGCCAGAATTGAAGTCAATAAAACGCTCGTTGCGGCAAATGTACTTATAGGTAAAAACAGTGCTGGTAATAAGACAAAACGAAAAGCAGCATAAGGCAACATACTTTCAAACCATAAGGCGCGCCCTTGTTTGGTAAATAAGCTCCACGCTTTGATGCGGCTCATATCCGGTTCAGGTTCACGATTTTGACGAGCATTGCTGATACGTAACTCTTTGTGTGTTCTAGGTGTGTAATACAGGATTTTCCACACTGTCGTAAATAAGCCCACTAATAAGAACCGAAAAGCCATAGGTATCTTTGATTCTCTTAGCCATTCTAAGTTGTGCTGTAAGTGGTCAGGGTCTAGCTTTTCACCTAAATTATAGTGATGCAGAATATCATGTTCTTGGTGCCAGCCAGCGGGAGTGATCCAGTCAGGCCAATCGATAAAACGACGCCAGCCCACAGCAAATTTCTTGCTGGTATAGTGCTCAGGTATGCCGCCTACTTTATCGTAGCCTTTATGCACAATCGGGTGGGTCATTTGTGTCCAGCGGGTAAAGCTACCTTGGCTGATTAATAGTGCTGAAATGGGGTTAGGGAAAATCCACGCGGTAGCATAACCTAATAAAGAGCAGGCTCTGCCCCAGCGTTCCATTTTCTTTAAATGTTTGAAATCATCCTCGCCCACGCGGGCTAATATTTCTGCTTGGATAGCATTAAGATCTTTAGCAAGTTCTTCTCTATCTACATTTTGATAACTGTCTAAACTCATTGTGTCTCCGTTAAATAACTTGATCGGGTAAAGCTTCGCCAGCAAAAAATGCATCTAAATTGGCTAAAGCTTTTTCACCCATGGCAGTTCTAGTTGATAATGTGGCGCTCCCTAAATGTGGGAGTAGTGAGACATTATCTAGTGTTAATAATTTATCTGGTACTGTGGGCTCGCCTTCGTATACATCTAGGCCAGCACCGGCAATTTGTTGTTTTTTAAAGCGGCTATAAGTGCTTGAGTATCGACGACATCGCCACGCGCGGTATTAATCAAATGCGCGCTTGGTTTCATTAGTTTAAGTGTGTCGCTATTGATTAAGTGTTTAGTTTCTGCATTTCCTGGGCAATGTAATGAAACGAAGTCTGATTTTTGCAATAGTTCTTCTAGGTTCGCGCAGCGTGTTGCTTGTAAGTCATCAACTACATATTCATTTGCTGGGCTAGGATTGAAATAAATGATATTCATATCAAAGCCATGATGCGCTTTTCTAGCCATAGCGTGAGCTATACGGCCGAAACCAATTAAGCCTAAAGTTGCGCCTGTTACATTGCTACTCAACATATGAGTAGGGCACCAACCTTGCCATTGTTTGCTTCTAACTAAACGATCACCTTCGGCCCCGCGTCGAGCAGACATCAGCAATAAAGTCATGGCTATATCGGCAGTGCTATGGGTTAATACGCCAGGTGTATTGGTAATAGCTAAACCTTGTTGTTTAGCAGCAGTTACATCGATATGGTTATAACCGACCCCGAAATTCGCCAGAATTTTACAGCGTTTATTGGTGATGTTAATAACTTCAGCAGGAAAAGAGTCGCAGACAGTTGGGCAAACAGCATCGTATTGTTGCAGTGCGGATTTAAACTCCTCAGCACTGAGCGGTCGATCATCCTCATTTAGGGTAACTTGATAGCGCTCTTTTAATTTAGCCTCGACAGATTTAGGCCATTTGCGCGTAATAAAAACTTTAGGTTTATTCATGGCGTAGAGTAGGGCGAACTTTAGTCCGCGAGTATATGAAATTTGATAAGCGGACTAAAGTCCGCCCTACGTATCTGTTCGTGTTCCAAACAAAAAAAGGCACCACTGTTAAAAATAACAGGGGTGCCTTGGTATTATCGAGACTGCACTAATTTATGCTGAAGCAGTTGAGCGATAATATTCAATCGCAGCTGCAACACCACTACCAGGTACGATATCAATACCGCAATCTAATAATGCCATTTCTACACCGGCAATTGCGCCTAGCATAGACACATCATTCATATCGCCGATATGACCAATACGGAATACTTTGCCCATTACTTCAGATAAGCCGCCGCCTAAAGAAATATCATATTTATTAAAAGCTGTAGCGATAACATCGCGTGCATCTTTGTCTTCAGGGACAACAATGGCTGAAACGGTATCTGATTCAAAGCCTGGTTCTGCGCAAAGCTTTAAGCCCCAAGCAGCAATTGCTTTACGTGTACCTTCTGCTAAGCGGTGGTGACGAGCGTATACATTTTCCATGCCTTCTTCTAGCAATATGTCTAATGAGGCACGTAAGCCATGTAGCATAGGAGTAGAAGGTGTGTAAGGAGTGTAACCTAAGGCGTTTTGAGCCATTTGATCCTTAAGATCTAAGAAACAACGTGGAAAAGTGGCTGTTTCAGTTAAAGCTAAAGCTTTTTGACTGAAAGCAACAATTGCTAAGCCCGCTGGTAGCATAAAGCCTTTTTGTGAACCACTGATTGCGCCATCAATGCCCCACTCATCCATGCGGAAGTCAAGACTGGCAATTGAACTTACGCCATCTACAAATAAGAGGGCAGGGTGGCTGGATGCGCTCATAGCTTTACGCACTCCACCAATGTCACTGGTTACACCTGTTGCTGTTTCATTATGTGTCGCTAAAACGGCTTTAATTTCGTGCGCAGAATCTTCTTTTAAACGTGCTTCTAAAGCATCTAAAGGAATGCCTTTGCCCCACTCAACTTCATGCATTTCTACATCTAAGCCTAGACGTTGTGCCATGTTCATCCATAAGTGACTGAACTGACCAAAACGATAGATAAGTACTTTATCGCCAGGATTTAAGGTGTTTGTTAAGGCAATTTCCCAGCCCGCTGTTCCTGTCGCAGGAAAAACAAAAGCTTGTCCTGTTTCTGTTCTAAAGACCTTTTTTAAGTCCTCTAAAATAGGCTTAAGTAACAGTGGGAAAGTTGGTGCACGGTGATCTTCCATAGGAAGATGCATAGCACTTAATACTTCGTGTGGAGAGTTTGTAGGTCCAGGGATATAAAGGTGGTTACGACCAGCCATTGAAATGCCTCTTAAAAGGTTAAAATTATTGGAAAAATCGTTCAATGATGCCATATAAGTGATAGTTCATCAAGCGATGAAAATTAGTAGGCCAAGTTATTTAATATATTTATCTTTCTTTATGAAAGGGGATGCCACAAGGAGTGTTAAATAGCTCCGTGCTTGATTAAGAGTTTTATGAGTTGTCGGTCTTAGCATTGCTGTTTATGTGTGAAGTGAGGCTTTCGTCTCCTAGGTTAGCGTGCTATTATTCAGTTTTTAATAAAACAGAGGAAAGCGTTATGAGAAAAATTTTATTAGGTGTCTTGCCTGCTTTTTTAGCTTTAGCGGTTTTTGATGCAAGTGCAGGGTATGTACCTTACGTAGCTCCTGCAGCCACTTCTACGCAAGCTGGTGGTTATGATCAGAATGGCGATAATTACATCACTGCTGATGAAGTTGAAGAAGAGTTGCGTGAAGATGCAATCGATAAAGTAATCGCAATGCAGAAAAAAGGTGCGTCTCAAAAAGACGTTGATCGTGTCATTAAGAATATGGAACGTACTGTTGAAAGAGATGCAGAAAAAATTATTGATATTTTAGATACAGATGGTGATGAGTTAGTTGAGCCTAACGAATTAAAGTAAAGCTTTTACTTTAGATGAAATAAGTTTCATTTTTGATTGCTGAATAGTTTGATTAATGACTATTTTCAGAAAAATATAGCGTAATTGTAAAAACTGCTTTATAATTCCGTTTCTCGTTGGGGTGCTTAGCTCAGCTGGGAGAGCATCGCCCTTACAAGGCGAGGGTCGGGGGTTCGAACCCCTCAGCACCCACCACAGACTTGGAGCGGTAGTTCAGTTGGTTAGAATGCTGGCCTGTCACGCCGGAGGTCGCGGGTTCGAATCCCGTCCGCTCCGCCAAATTAAAAAACCTCGAAGCCTTTGGCTTCGAGGTTTTTTTTTGCTTAAAATATGACTCCAGTAGATTTCATTTGCAAAGGTAAGGGAAGTGCTAACTTGGCGTGTAAAATCAAGCAGTCCGGCCTCTTGAGCTCTTGAGCTTCTCGAAAATACTGTTAAAATTAACCATATTATGTCTAAGTTTAATATTAATCTTCACGAAGCAATTTACTCTTTATCTGATGCACTGGATCTGGTCGGTGTTGATCATGTTCATCATGGTAAGCGAGTTGCCTTTATGGCCGCTGAATGTGGAAAAGCTTTAAATTGGTCTGATCAGAAAATTGATGATCTATTTCAAGCGGCAATTCTTCATGATTGCGGAGTTTCAACAACTGCAGTTCATGTTAAATTAGCTCAGTTTGAGTGGGAGCGAGAAAAAGAACACTGCAAACTGGGGGCTAATATTCTGCAAGCCACCCCCGTTTTATCCCATTTATCAGATATTATCTTATATCACCACACCCATTGGTCTGACCTGAAAACGCTTGATATTCCTGAGGATATTAAATTAAAAGCTAATTGTATTTACATGGTTGATAGAGTTGATGTTTCAGTCTTAGGCTTTGTCTCAAATGAAGCTAATATTTTATTGGGTAAGGAAGAAATTAGACAAAAAATAGCGGATAAAAAGAATGACTGGTTTAACCCTGACCTGGTTGATGTTTTTATGCAGGTATCCAATTCAGATGCGTTTTGGTTGTCTTTGGAAAGAGAACATATTTCTGGATATGTATCAACATGGGTTGCTCATGATTTGACTCAAGAAATTGATTTCAATGATCTAAAAAGTATTGTGCAAATATTTTCATACATCGTCGATGCAAAGAGTACGTATACCAGTGAACATTCCGAAGGTGTCGCATGCTTATCCCGCTATTTAGCCGAACGATTTAATTTACCTGAAGAAAATTGCGACCTTATTGAATTGGCTGGGTTATTACATGATATAGGTAAGCTGAGAGTGCCTGATGAAATCATCGAAAAACCATCGAAACTTACGGATATAGAGTACCAAACAATGAAACGTCATAGTTTTGATACTTATAATATTCTTAAACAAGTCAAAGGTTTTGAACAAATAAGCCAATGGGCAGCTGATCATCATGAGCGTGTTGATGCCACAGGGTACCCTAATCATAAAGGTAAAAAAGATTTGTCTATTGAGGCTAGAATTATTGCTGTAGCCGATGTGTTTCAAGCGTTAGCTCAGAGCCGCCCTTATCGAAAAGACTTACCACCCGCTGAAATATTATCCATTTTAAAACAACAAGCGCATACTGGGCACTTGGATAAAGGTATTGTAAAAATGGTTGAAACTTATTTAGTCGAGTGCTGGGAAAAGGCGATGCTGCAAACGAACTAACTAACACACGTTCTTTATGGCGTAGCATTCTTATAAAATTAGTTTAAAGTGAAATTTATGAAGAAAAATAAACCTTGGATTTATCGCCGATTTAGCCTGATATTTCTCCCAGCCACATCATTAATGATGCGGTTAAGCTTCACCAAACGTACAGTTATACTGGCTATCATCACCTTATTTGCTTTTTCAATCGTAACCAGCAATTTATATAATCGTATTAATGCAGTTATCAAAACCTCAGAAAAAGAGCTGATTGGCTTAACTCTCTTATCACCTTTATTTAAAACAGTTCAGTTACTACAACAGCATAGAGGGCTTTCATCAGGTGTGCTTGGTGGAACGGCAACACTGATAGAGCAACGCATAGAAAGACAAAAACAAACTGATGATGCCTTCATTATTTTAGCTAACACACTGCCGTTAATTATTAGTGATTCTGAGCAATGGAAAACAATCATTAATGAATGGAGCTTAATAAAAGAACAAGGGATGACCTGGTCTGTAAAAGAAAATTTTTCCGAGCAGACGCGGATTGTCGATCAACTGCTAATTCTTTCACAATCAATTGCTGATACCTATGCGCTAACTAATGCCCCTGATTTAGGTGTTTTTTATTTACTTAATACGACAATCCATCAGCTTGCCTCAACACAAGAATACCTAGGCCAAACACGTGCTTTTGGCACAGGAATGCTGGCAGAAAAGACGTCTTCTAATCTACAGAAATTACAAATCAACACTCTAATTTCTCAAGCAAATAAAGCGATTCATTTACTGCAGCGTAACCTTAAAAAAACAGCGTTTTATAACCCTTCAATCAAACAAACGATATTACAGTCTGCTCAAGAAACATTTAATAGTTCGCACTATATTTTCGACTTGGTGGAATTAGACATTATTCAAGAGCATTACAGCACCACGCCAAAGGACTTTTTTCAAATAACGACTGACGCTATTGATAATACCTATAAGATCATGTTCAAGGTATTGTTGCCCACGACTGAATTACTGATCAAAAAGCAACGTTCAAATGCCGAACAAGTTCTTATCACTAGTGCCGTTATTGTTGTTCTGATTTTTTTAGTCATTTTATATTTTTCAATAGGGATATATATAGCGACAGTTAAAGGCATTGATAGTATTGCAAAAGCAACATTAGCTTTTGCTAAAGGTGATTTACACTCACGCTTAAAGCCAGCACCTAGAAATGAACTTAACACGGTAATTAAAAGCTTTAATCAGATGGCTGATGAGTTAACGCGTCTTATAAGTGCTGAAAAAGAAGATAAAGCACGTATAAACTCAATTATCGAATCAGCTCATGATGCATTGGTTCAAATAAATGCAGATGGAAATATCACAGGATGGAGCCATCAAGCAGAAGATATCTTTGGCTGGTCAAAAGATGATGTATTAGGTAAGTCTTTGCAAAAGACCATCATGCCTGATCAATATAAAAAGGCATATATTCTAGAGTTAAAGCAATTCTTGCTGGCCCGTAAGGCAACAACAATGAATGAAGTGCGAGAAAAGACCGCACTTCATCGCGATGGTCATGAGTTCCCCATCGAAATTAGTGTCGCCCCCGTTAAAACTCATGAGGGTTATGAATTTAATGCTTTTATTCGTGATATTACCGAACGTAAAGTGATTGAACAATCACTATGGGACAGCGAAGAACGCTACGGAAGTATTTTTGAAAACGCATTAACAGAGATATTTATATTTGATGCAGAAAGCTACAAGTTTATTAAAGCAAACCGTGGTGCCTGTAAAAATATTGGCTATAGTGAAGAAGAGCTAACTCAATTAACACCATTAGATATAAAGCCTGATATGTCGCTAAAACAATTTAATGAATGGGCTGAACCGCTTCGAACAGGTACAAAAGAGATTGTCCATTTTACAGCTGCGCATCAAAGAAAAAATGGCTCACTCTATCCTGTAGAAATTTATTTACAACTCACGCATTTCTTATCAAAACCTGCTTTTGTTGCGATTATTTTAGATATTACCGAAAGGCTAAAAGCAGAAGAGAAACAGCAGTTGTCTGAGAAAGTGTTTAATAACACCAATGAAGGCATTACCATTACAGATGACAAAGGAATTATTTTTGATGTCAACCCTGCATTTAGTGAAATTACGGGGTATAGCCGTGAAGAGGTTGTCGGGAAAAACTCGCGAATATTAAGCTCAGGAAAACAAAATCACGAGTTTTATGCCGACATGTGGCAAACAATTAATGAGCGGGGGCATTGGCAAGGTGAGGTATGGAATCGGACTAAGGGCGGAGAGCTATATGCCGAGTTACTTTCTATTTCGCCTATGCTTGATGATACAGGTAAGGTGTTACATTATGTCGGTATATTCTCAGATATTACGCAGAGTAAAACACAACAAGAATCCCTTAAACAAATGGCGCATTATGATGTGCTAACTCAGCTTCCAAATCGAGTGCTTTTAACTGATAGATTTACTCAAGCACTTGCCCACAGCAAACGACACGAAAATATACTGGCAGTCTGCTTTCTAGATCTGGATGATTTTAAACCTGTTAATGATCTTCATGGCCATAAAGCAGGTGATGAATTATTGATTGAAGTTGCTAAACGAATTAAAAGCACCATTAGAGAGGAGGATACTGTTTCTCGTCAAGGGGGGGATGAGTTTGTTCTTTTATTAGGCGATATTGAATCATTTTCCCAGTGTGAGCATACGCTTAAACGGATTATAGAATCACTTTCTCAGCCTTATCATATTGCTGGCCAATCAATATCTATTAGTGCATCTATTGGCATTACTTTGTATCCTTTAGATAATTCAGATTTTGATACCTTAATGCGACATGCTGACCAAGCAATGTATCAAGCAAAATTAGCGGGGAAGAGCCGTTACCATTTGTTTAGTGCAGAGAAAGATCAACTCATTATTCAAAAAAACATCCAACTTAAGGAAGTGGAGCAGGCATTAATAAACCAAGAGTTTTGTTTGTTTTATCAACCTAAAGTGAATATGAAAACAGGACAAGTTTTTGGTGCGGAAGCATTAATTCGCTGGCTTCACCCTGACAAAGGCTTAATTCCTCCTCTTAAGTTCTTACCCGTTATAGAGGAAACTGAATTAGAAATTCAGGTAGGTAATTGGGTGATTAATGAAGCCTTAAAACAACTTGATGACTGGAGAGGGCAAGGGATTAATATAGAAGTCAGTATTAATATCTCCTCCTACCATATGCAGCACCCTTCTTTTGTTGCTGACCTTCGAGCCGCTATAGCCTTATACCCAAAAGTACATTCAAAGAAGGTCCAGCTGGAAATATTAGAAAGTAGTGCGTTAGGTGATATTCAATCGATAAGTCGTATTATAAAAGCCTGTATTCATGAGTTAGGCGTTAATGTGGCTTTGGATGACTTTGGTACGGGCTATTCATCACTCACACATTTAAGAAGCTTGCCGGCGCAAACGATTAAAATCGACCAATCTTTTGTTAGGGATATGCTTGAAGATCCAAATGACTATGCCATTATTGATGGGATTATCGGCCTTGCAGAATCTTTTAACCGTGAGGTTATTGCCGAAGGGGTTGAAACATCGGATCACGGGTTAATGTTACTTGCAGCAGGCTGTTATGAAGCACAAGGTTATGGCATTGCACGCCCAATGCCAGCCGATAAAATTCCAACATGGTTATCTGGCTATAAGCCGAATACACAGTGGACAGCATTTGTTGAAAATAAATACTCAGCAAAACAAATTAAGATACAGCTACTTTTACTAAGTTTAAAGCACTGGAAAAAAAGCTTTGAAAATAACATACGGTCTGAGCCAGGTAGTGTTGCTAAATGGCCTCAGTTAAAAAGAAAAAAATGCCATTGTGGTATTTTTATTAAACAAGCTATCCAAGATAAACTCTTTGATGAGTCGTGGATAAAAGAACTTGAAGCGGCGCATAATGCGATGCACAATATTGCCGATGGTTTATTTGATCAATATCAAGAAGGTAAGGTAGGCAGTGCAAGAAATGGGCTAGATAAACTTCAAATAGCTGTCGACAAAATGACGGATATTTTGGAGCAATATGAAAAATAAATCTGCCAATTATCATTGCCTTAGATAAAAGAAGTGTAACTTCTCATTATTAAAGGGTACAGGCAGTTTTTCCAGTGCGTCATTCCTGCGTGCTGTTAGCAGGAATCTATGCTCAACGTAGATTCCCGATAAAAGACTTTGGGAATGACGATGTTTTACATGTATTTGCCTGTGAATAATGAGAGGTTACAAAGAAGCCTATCGACAGGCTGGTTTGGGTCGTTAACAGCCCGTCGGTGAACAGCACTACGAAAAGTCGCCAATGGCGAAAATATCTCCTTAATGAGTTATTGTAAGCTTCAACAGAATCCCAGAGTGGGCGCACTAGATGAACACACGATTAATTACCTTATTTCCGTTAGGATCCCTGTTATTATCGATAACGGCATATTTTTACCCTGTCTTATTTGTTGATGCAAAAGTAGCTATTATTCCTTTATTGGCTTTAGTTATGTTTCTTATGGGCATGACATTAACTTGGGCGCACTTTAAATCCGCATTGAAGCAGCCAATTATTATTTTGCTGACTGTTATTATTCAGTTTGTTTTTATGCCATTGTTTGCCTATGGTTTGGCGCAGTCGTTTAATTTATCAGGAGCACATACCATCGGCCTAGTTTTAGTCGGTTGTAGTGCTGGCGGCACGGCTTCAAATGTGATCTGTTATTTAGCCAAAGGTAATGTTGCCTTGTCTATTTTAATGACTATGGCCTCGACATTATGTTCCGTAGCTGCCATGCCATTATTGAGTTTTTTATATTTGGATCAAAGTGTCGCCATACCTGTATTGTCGATGATGCAAAGTATTTTAATGATGGTCTTAATTCCAGTGTTATTAGGCACTATGCTTAATTCGTTTTATGGACATTGGTTTGAGCGTATACAAGGAGTTTTTCCTGCATTATCCAGCATTGCTATTGCTTTGATTATCGCGATTATTGTTGGGTTGAACCAACAAAACTTTTCCGTTGTGTCTCTATCGGTGTTTTTTGCTGTTGTTTTGCATAATAGCTTAGGAATGACAATAGGCTATCTTATTCCACGGTTATTAAAGTATGACGCTGCGATTTGTCGCACAGTTAGCATTGAAGTGGGAATGCAGAATTCAGGCTTGAGCGTAGCTTTGGCAATTAAGTATTTTTCTGTTTCAGCAGCATTACCAGGTGCCATGTTTAGTATCTGGCATAATGTATCAGGCTCTATTTTGGCAAGCTACTGGCATCAGAAGGGAGAAAAACTAAAGAAGTAACATTTAGTTATTCGTACTATGAAAAGTCGCCAATGGCGAAAATGACCTAATGAATTACCGTAAGTCTTAACAGAATGCTTTAAGTTAGGTAAAGTATTACTTGATGAGTCACCTAGTGGCATGAACAAGTAAACTAGAAAAACTACAGGTCATGAAAAAAGCAATTATTTACCTACACGGATTTAATTCCGCTTCATTAGATTTAGATGGCAATCTGCTAACCAGCAAGGAAAAGCTTCTGGTTATGCAGGGGTTTTGTATACAAAAGGATATTCTACTTTATACGCCTAATGTTGATTACCGAGATTTTGAAGGCCTCGTAGAAGATATGCTGTTTGAGTGGAACCAGTATTTAGATCAATCTTATGATGTGGTTTTTATGGGCTCATCCATGGGCGGTTTTGCCAGTGAGTACTTGGCTATGAAGACTGGGTGTAGGGCGATTATGATTAACCCTGCGATCACACCAAGTAAGTTGTTACCTCAATTTATTGGAGTTACAGAGAATTCCGAGACAGGGCAGGCCTATCATTGGGATCAAGGCCATTGTGACCAATATAGGCAGTACGAGAAAGAACTAGAAAATACTAATCAAGCTATTGATAGAACCATCTTATTGGATATGGCTGATGAGTTGATCGACGCTAAAAATACGTTATTCAAATACCAGGAAAAAGAAACAGCTAATGTTGTTACCTACGATGGTGGCTCGCATAGTTTTGAACATATTAGAGAGGCGCTGCCAACCATTGAGCGACTAATATTTGATGCGGGTAGCACATGAAAGTAGCTGCATAATCAGGCGGCGCGAGTTTAATGTATTAATTACGTAATGACTGACTGTAATCAGCCATTAGCAGTCACTCAAAGAATTTAGGGGAAGTTAGATTGCGGCTTATATTTGAGCTATTGAATGTTACTTAGATCTGTTTATCTTGTAATTAATACATGTTATCCCGTTTAGACTTGTTGGCGTTAAGCCTTTTTCTTGATAGAAAACAAATACAGGGGTGTAAGATATGCAGATCGGGATAATAACTTGTTAGGTTTTTACAAATTGTATTTAAAATCACCATTTAATAAGGAATAATGTGAATGACAAATAAAATTAGAGGTTTTAATGTGATCTCCGAAGAAAACCGAAAGGAGAGCAATAATGCTGTTTTACCCAAACGCTCTACAGAAGGCTCGGCAGGGTACGATTTTTCAACACCTCTAGAAGTAACAATTGCAGCAAATGGAAAAAAAACGATTTGGACTAATATAAAATCTTATATGCAACCAAATGAAGTATTAATGATTTATGTTAGAAGTTCTATTGGTATTAAAAAGGGATTAACTTTAGCTAATGGAACTGGGGTTATAGATTCAGACTATTATAATAATTTAGGGAATGAAGGAAATATTGGTGTTTGTTTAGTCAATAATTCTAATACAGATATTGTGTTAAAAAAAGAGGAACGTATTGCGCAAGGAGTGTTTTTCCCATTCCTAATTTCCGATGATGATGACATAAATTTGAAAAGGGTTGGTGGTATAGGTAGTTCAAGTAATTAAAATATTTCTACAATAGTTTTATATAAAGGGAAAAATGTGTCACTTTTAACAGATTCTGATTTAGAAAAAATACTGGTTAAAGAAGAAAAATATTCTTCTGATGAAAATCTAATTATTTCACCTTTCTCAAATGATTCATTAACTCCCGTTGGATATGATTTGAGAGTTGGAGAAACAGCTGCTATATCAACTAAATCAGGTCGAATACAGTTGGTTGAAGGTGAGAGTTTTACAATACCGGCAAGTTCCACTGCACTTGTAGCCACCTTGGAAAATATTGGAATGCCTCGAGATAGGTCATTATCAGCACTTATTGAATCAAAGGTAACTAAAGTATCAAAAGGTTTATCTCATATATCGACAACTGTTGATCCTGACTGGAAAGGAAATCTACTTATTGCAATTCATAACCACTCAAGTGAAAAGTTTAAACTGTCGTATGGAGAAACATTTTGCACCATAGTTTTTATCAAAAACTTATCACCGTCAAATAAACCATGCGATAAGCAGCCAGGAAGATTAGATGTGTTTTTGGAGAAATTTGAGGAAGAGAGTGCTAGAGCCGCAAAAAAACGTACTTTTAAAGAATTCTTACCACCTGCCGTAGTTCTTGCGTCCGCAGCTTTAGGGTACCTTGTATTTGGAAATACTATTGCACTTGCAGCGTCCGTAGCAGTAGGAGTTGCTATCTCTCAATATATACAAGCTAAGTTACAATAAAGAAAGCTAACCAGTGCCCAGCCAACTTGTTGCTGGCACACGCATTTAATGTAAAAAATTACGAAAGGTACAAGATGAAGATGAGTAAAATTAGACAGACAAACTTAGTGGCATCAGGCTTTCTTGCGGGAATTCTAATGGTGATTTCATTTGGTCAAGGGCCCGCCGATGCGGCGGCTCAGTCAACTACGACTTGCGCTCAGTGGGAGGTCAGGACAAGTCGTGCGGCAGATGGCTTAGCTCACGGTACTGCAATTCTTATGCCCGCTGGTTATGAACCATATGGTGCGCAGAACGGAGGAGATATTGTGTACCTCCGTCGATGTGCGAATTGAGCCCGTTTAGGTCGCGTCGTGCTAATTTCCACCTAACCAAGTGCTCAACCTGAGCGCGGGATGCGTGCTCGTTTTTTAAGGTTAGTTTATATCAAAGCTCATCGCGCTGTTGAAGTTTATTGTCTATCCTCCCGCGTCAGGTGAGCTTGTCGTTTTCCGGTTATTCTTGACTGACCGCTGTGGGTCGGTAAGCGACCTATCAATATACACTTCCAACATACTTCTAAATCACAAATATAAACGGTCGCTTGTCAGCCATGAGCGGGCATTCAAAGAATTAGGAAAAGTTAGGCTTGCTCTACACTTAGGCATACTGAATCTTATTCAGATCTACTTGTCTTGTATTACTGTATGTTAACTCGTTTAGTGTTACTGGCTTTTATAGTATTTATTGCCATAATGTAGAAGGTGGAGTGTATGATAAGCAGCTCTGAGACAATGACTTGTTAAATGCTAAAGGAAAAACTTAATGGCAAAGTTGAAGAATGACGCTATAACACAGGATGATATAAATAAATACCTTTCTTCGTCTTCCGATTTCGCCTTTGAAGTTCAAGTGTTAAGAAAATTAATTACGCTTGGTTTTGATTGCGAGCACGCCGGAACATACGAAGACCCAATCACAAAAAAAACAAGAGAATACGATATTCGCGCTAGAAAGTGCTTGTATTCTGGTAATGATCTCCAGCTTAACATCATACTTAGCGTTGAGTGCAAGAACTTAAGAAATAACTTCCCTCTGATCATGCACTGTATGCCTCGTATAGAAAATGAAGCTTATGTGGATCTTATTTGGAGCTCTTTTGGGCCCTATACTTCTAATGAATCAATATGTGTTCGCTTAGAAAATGAAGATTGCCTATATCGAAAATTCCAGGCAGCAGGTAAGTCTTGTGATCAAGTGGGAAGAAAGGCGCATGACGGCGAGATAGTAGGTAATGATGGGGATGTATTTGAGAAAATAAGTCAAGCAATTAATGCAGCTTACGATTTAGTCAAAGAAGCGCATTTACCATCTAGTGAAGAAATTTTTGTTGTTACAGTTGTTATTCCAGTTCTTGTGGTACCTAATGAACGTATCTGGTCTGTGTCATATAAACAAACAGGAGAAATTGAGCAAGATCCAACAAGAGTAAAAAATATAGAATATTACATTGGTAAGAGTTGGTCTATTGAACACGAAGGAAGCTTGGAGCAATACTATTTGTCACATTTAGAAATAGTTCAAGTCGATGAAATCAATAATATGATTGAGAAATATACTCAAACCCCTTTATTTAATTCTTCAAAAGAAAAAGAACTTCTCCAGAGATACTTAAAGGTTGAAAAATAATGGAATCTATTTCGCATTTAAACAATTGCTCCAACCAGGACGTTCTGATGTCACGCCTGTTAAGCTGACGTTATTTGCGTAAAACCAATATATCTATCAGGCCGCAATGGGTCGATTACTGTCTTTCAATCTAGGATCTTAATCACGATTGATTTTCTAAAATTTCAGGTGTGGTCTAAGTTACTACAAAATAAGGGCCTCTATCTGCGCATAGGTATCTACCAACTTTTTGACATTAAAATACAATGAGTTGCAAGTCAGGGTAGCTTTCTTTCCTGTTAGAGAGGGCTGGGGTGAGGAGAACAAAATCAAGGCTTTATCTTATTTTCCCCTCATCCAGCCTTCTCCCACTGGAGAAGGCTTTTAGACTTGTGTAGATCCTATGCCATCTGCATGGGGGGTATAGCCTGAGAGGCAAGCGGTTTAACTCGACTAAATTTCCGCCTCAGTTAAATAACAGCCTGGGTCTTCTGCCCAAGCGTCGCCATACACTTGTTGCGCTCTAACGCGGGTATTACCATTGCAAATCGCTTGATAAGTACATGTTGCACAGCGGCCTTTTAACGGGCGTGGTGATTGTTTCATGCCTGCCATTAGCGGGTCAGACGTATCTTGCCAGATTTCTGAAAAGGGGCGTTGTTGTGCGTTACCTAAATCATAATGCCACCAAAATGTATCGGGGTGGACGTTACCTAAATTATCAATATTAGCGACATTCACCCCAGAAGCATTGCCGCCCCATTGTTCTAGCTTGGCCTGAATATGTTCGGCTTGTTCTGGAAAACGACGCTTTACCCAGTGCAAAAAATACACGGCATCGGCATCATTATTGCCGGTGACAATTTCTCTGTGTAGTCCTTGTAGTTCCCATTCTAGACATTTTTCAAACAGCGTATCCATCACTTCACGAGTCATGGTAAAAAATGCATCAGTTTTACGGTTTTTATTGCCACGACCACCATAATTAAGGTGTGATAGATAAAACTTGTCTAAGTCTTCATCATCCATTAATTGCAACATCGCAGGGAAATCCTGTACGTTGTCTTGGGTTAATGTATAACGAATGCCTGCTTTGATTCCTTGTTGCTGACATAGGTGAATGCCACGAATCGAGGCATCAAATGAGCCTTTTTGTTGGCGGAATGCATCATGAGTTGCACCAACACCATCTAAACTAACGCCGACATATTGATAATTAATCGCGGCAATTTGTTGAATATTTTGTTCAGTAATTAATGTGCCATTACTGGATAGTGCAACATAAAACCCCATATCGCGTGCGCGTTGAGAAATCGTAAAAATATCAGGGTGCAATAAAGGCTCACCGCCCGATAAAATCAACACGGGCACTTTAAAGGCTTTTAAATCATCCATGACTTTAAAAATAGCCTCGGTACTGAGTTCTCCTGGAAAATCAATATTCGCTGAGGTGGTATAGCAATGTTTGCAGGTTAGATTACAGCGACGAATTAAGTTCCAGATAACGACTGGTGCGGCAGGTTTACGGGCTGGTTTTAGCGGAGTAGGGTGTAGTACCTCGCGCATAAATTGACTAAGACGAAACATTATTTAATCCTTAAACCGGTTTTTTTTAAAATGCGTGTGCTGTATAACACCTCATGCGCGCGGCAGTGTTCGCCCAGTAATTTAGCTATTTGTTGGATTTGTTGTTCGGCAGCATCGGCAGTTTTGCCATGAACCATAGCGAATAAATTATATGACCAATCAGGCAAATGACGTGGGCGATGATAGCAATGGCTGACAAACTCTAAAGCACCTACTTTTTTTCCTAACTGATCAATAAAGGCGTCGTCGATATCCCATACGGTCATGCCGTTATGTTTATAGCCTAATTTGTAATGATTAGGAATGGCACCGATACGCCGAATAATGCCAAGCTCTTGCATGCGTGTTAAGCGTTGCATGAGCTCGTCGGCGCTAATACCAATTTGTTCGGCAAGGGTTTGGTAGGGCTCGGGCGTTAGCGGCAATCCAGTTTGGCTGGCGCTGATAATTTTACGGTCTATTGCATCCATTAGGCTTCCAGTTTTAAGCCGACAAAGTATTCTTGTATTTTTGGCATGTTATAGACAGTTAACCCCGTTTGAGCTTCAATTTGTTTAATCACTTGTTGGATTTGTTCAGGTGTTTCGGTGGCTAAGACAAACCACATATTTAAGGTATGCTCACGCGCGTAATTATGCGCCACTTCAGGAAAGGCATTAATAATTTCGGCAATAGAATCGTAGTTGTCTTCGGGGGCTTTAACCGCAGCTAAAGTAAGTGCACCGCCCATCTGTTCGGCATGAAACATCGGGCCAAAGCGGGATAATATTCCCTTATCTAATAACCTCTGTAAGCGCTTAATTAATGCCTGTTCGCTGATATTTAAAGTCTCGGCTACTTTTTTATAAGGTGAAGGGCAAATAGGAAAGCCATCTTGTAAGCTGTTAATAATTGCGCGGTCTATTTCGTCCATTATTGTTTTTATAGGGTTGCTGTAGGAGCGATTTTAGTCGATATTTTCGGGGTTAAAGCCACTTCCACGGGGGAAATAAAGTGCCCCGCGCTGTTTAAAACAGCGGCGGCTAAATAAAATATCATGTGCATAATTTTCTAAAGCACAGTTTTCAATGAGATAACTTAGCTGCTGCAGTACTTTCTCACGGGTTTTGCCATGAATCATGCAAAACAAGTTATATGGCCATTGGTCGTCGTGACGCGGGCGTTGATAGCATAAGTTAATAAAGTGAAACTGACTTATCCGTTGCCCCATGTCATTGACGAGTGTATCTGGCATATCAAAAACCACCATCGCATTAGAGCGATAGCCTAGACGGCGGTGTTTGACGATCACGCCGAGTCGTTTAATTAAGCCTTGCTGTTTGAGCTTGCTAAGGCGTGCGATGACTTCGTTTTCATCTAAATCTAACTGTTCAGCAATGAGCGCATAAGGACGTGAGGCAATCGGTAGGCCTTCTTGTACGGCAGCAATTAATTGTAAGTCTATCGGCTCTATCATGCGCTAACGAGAAGGTCTTCTTCTTGAGGATCTAAATTGAGTTGAAAACCTAAGTTAATAAAATAATCTTCTAGCAAGGGCAATTGCATGGTTTTAAAGCTTGTTTGTAGTTCAATTTTCTCAATAACGCTGGATAGATGTTGTTGATCGCTGGCAATAAGGACAAACCAAAGATTAAAGCGGTGCTCGCGTTCATAATTGTGATTTACTTCGGGAAATTGACTGACAATATCCGCGACTTTAATTATGTGTGATTCGGGGATAGCCATGGCAACTAAGGTGCTGATACCTAGTTGGTTTGGCTGGATAATCGGTCCGATACGACTAATGAAATCTTGCTCTGATAAGGCAGAAAATGCTGCGAGTACTTCCTCTTCGGTTACGCCTAAGGAATTGGCAATATCCAAATAAGGCGTAGGCGATAACGGAAAATCTTGCTGATAATCATTGAGCAGTTGTTTGTGTAATGTGGGTAGCATTTCGATTCAACGATTACACATCGAGGTGTATTTTATTGCTAGTATATTGGTGCACTAGCATTTGAATAATATTTTGATAGGGCACGCCATTTTCAAGGCTTTTTCTTTTTAATTCATAGAGATCATTTTCAGGTAATCTGATTGAGACTGCTTTTTTTTTCTCCTGTTTGATATAGCTTTGTAACTCTAAAGTTCTTTGTTGTAGATCACCTGTACTGTGCCACTCGCCATTTTCAACGCTCTCTAAAATACCTTGCTCATATTCGTCTAACTTGTATTCAGTCATTGTGTTTCTCCGTGTTGTAGCGCTTGTTCATTTTACGAGAAGGGATAATGGTTTTCAAAAAAATGGTATGCTCATCTTCAACATACGGCACGATATAAACATAGTTTTTAATGCTTATGAGTATGATCAAAACTGACTGATTGGGGTATTTTTCGGTGTTTGGGTGCGCCAGATTAGCAAGTATATTATTTGAATTTATGGCGAGATATACATCTTCAAAACCAACGGCCCTTTCTTTTTTTAATTGAGCATTCTTTTCAGGAGAAAAGCGTATTTGTTTATTTTTAAATAGCATACATTGTATATTATTTGTGTTGTGTAATAAAACTCATTGTGCCTTACAACCCCATCTTATGCGCCCGTGAGCTAAAAAATATACCACTGGGCTTATTCGCAGGTAAACGGCTTATCTCTTTAAAGTTGTTGGTATTATAAATAATCACTCGATTATCATCGCGCGCGGAAATCCAGACCTTTTCACCGCGTGGGGTAAATTCCATATGTAAAACAGCTTTTCCGGGCGTTAAAGATTGAATTATCTGTAGTTCTTTAGCATCAATTACTTGTACTTCGGCATTATCGGGGAATGCAAAGTTCACCCAGATTTGCCGACCATCGGGACGTGCCATAACAAACACCGGCTGACCGGTCACGGGAATGCGTTTAACTAATTGCCAAGTACTTTGATCGACGACCAAGACTTCATGTTGTCCTACGGCTGGGACAAACATTAAATTACCCGCCATTGCCCAACCTTCTAAATGCGGCATTTTATACACGGGCATTTTTTCATCATTTTTACCATAATCAGGCAAAATGCGCTTTACGCCTTTTTCGGGAGACCATAAATCTAATAAAGCTAAACCACGATCACCAAATAAACCGGCAATATAATAACGACCATCAGGCGAGAGCAGGGCATCATAGGGCTGTTTGCCAATGTTTTTAAATTTCTCAATTTTTGCTTGTGTTGGGTCTTTAAGGTCGACAATCCAAATTTCACCGGCATCAAATAAGCTGAAAATAAACTTCTGATCCGGTGCATCGACTAAGCCAACCACTTTGGATAATTGTTGGTCATCATATAAAGCAGGAATATTTGCGACTAATTCCAGTGTTTCTGTGGAGAAAATTTTAACGCCGCCGGGCGTGTAATTAGATACCGCAATCAACTTGCCATCTTGGGAAATGGCGCCGCCAATACTGTTACCTGCCTGAATAATACGTTTGGCTATTTTATCTTGTAGTAAGTCAATTTTAGTCAGTCCGCCATCACGACCAAAGATAAACGCATAACGGGCATCGCGAGAATAAACGATAGAGGCATGAGATAAATCGCCTAGACCTGAAATTTTGCTGATGCTGTTATTTGTGCTGGTATTGATGATTTGTATGGCCGCAGGTTCGCGCTCAATAATTATCCCTAAATCACCTGTTCCACGTAATTCAGTACAGCCGAATTGGCTAAAAGCGAGGCTAATGAGCAGAGGAAATTTGCTGAAGCGTAAGCAGGAGAATGAGTGTTTAATCATGTTGTTTTTTTAGTAATGTCTGAATAAACCAGCGAGTTTCTTGTTCGGTGATAAAAGGTTTCCATGGCGGCATCGCTGTGCCTTGGCGACCATTTTGGATAGTCTCTAGCAAATAATCATCAGGTTTATTTGCTAAATCTTGCGCTAATAAAGAAGGCCCGAGTCCGCCTTTTAAAGTTAATCCATGGCAAGAGCCGCAATCATGCCTGAGCATATTGCGCAGCTCTTTTTGCCTGTCCTGAGAAGGGGGAATCGCGAAAGCGGGTGCTGTGCTAATAAAACATAAGCTTAATAATAGAGCTAGGCGATTATGCGACCAAGGAGTATACATTTTATTCTAGAATTTTGCGTGCATTGCTCGCTTGTAGCGGACGATTATTGGGAGTATCAATAATATGACCAAAATGCTCAATTTGCCCTGCGGCAGCTGTTGGTGGTTGCTTTAAAACTAACCATAAAACATTTTCAGTGCAAGGGGGTGTTGTTAGTGAGCCATTGTATCGATAATAAGCCAAGTCATTTGGCAAAAGGCCTTTTGCTGATATGGCTGGTAATTGATTGTTTTTTACGTCTGCTTTTTCAGGCATTAATGCCCAAATGTCTTTGAGTGTTGGGTTTTCCATGCCTTTCGAAAACATAATTGAGAGTACCGCTAAATTACCTAATTTATCGGTATGCGTTAACTGTGCTTCTAAAGGATATGATTTGCCGTCGATCTGATTTTCACTAGGTGAGTGAAATTGCAACTGATTTAACTCATACTTATGATCATTGATGGATAAGATGCTGCCGCGTTGAAAGTTAACTTGAATCGTATGGCCATTATTAACAATGTCACTGGCATTGGTGTTATAACGCACTGTCAGTGGTGCTAATTTGGCATCAACAAAGCCGCTAAGGTTAATCGGTGATTGGTCTGTTCCGGTAGTACAAGTGGCGTAATTTGAACTTAAACTGCCCCAGTTTTCAGGGCCTTCTTGTCCAGAGTATGCCCACGCTGCTGGTTTAGGTTGGTTGATTAGTGCACAGCCTGAACTTAGTAAGGCGATTGTTAAGAAACTTAATTTTATTTTCATAGGAGGTATTTCTCGTTCCCAAATGCTATTTAGGAATACATGGTGAAAAGCTATGCTTCGTGGGTGCTGAGTTGGTATTTGTCACAGCAGGAGCTGCTGAACAATGTATTCCCAAGCTGAGCTTGTGAACAAGTTTTGTAGGGTGGGCAATGCTTTTTTGCCCACCATTTTAAATACAAATCCTATTGTGTAGTATGGCTCAACGATAAAGAACCTTGTTTTTCATTATTTGGTGGGCAAAAGAAAGCTGCCCACCCTACGCCTAATATTAAGGCTTTAAGCGACTGTAATACGAGGCAATATTATCAATATCACGATCAGACAATGAACCCGCAATATTATTCATAATATCCGATACTCGTGTTTTATCACGGTATTGTTTTAAGGCGTTTTCCATATACTCTTCATTACGCCCTGCTAAAGGCGGGAAGGGTGCTTCTGCGCTAGTTTTGCGTATGCCATGACATTGCGAGCAAACCGCAGCGGCTTTAGACTTTCCAGCATAAATGCTGGTTGCATGACTGGTCGCACTAAAGCTAAAAACCAGTAGCGTAGCTAGGGAATAAGTAAGTAGTTTCATTGGTCTTACTCCATTTCGTCAGGTGATAACCCACGAGTCATATATTTCACACGGCCACGGGAGAAGATACCTGCGGGGCTTTCCATTTGTATCGAGCCAGTTTTTTTCAATGAAGTTGAATCGTAAACGACCACTTCATCACCGGCATAACCTGCGCTGACATATAAAGACTTACCGTCGGCACTGTATTCTGGGAAGTAGGCATGACCGCCGACATCTAAAGTTTTAACGACTTCTAATGATTTTTTATCAATCAATTGAATAGTACGAGCGCGTCTGTCTTTAGTAATAATATCCACGGCAACATAAGGCGCATTAGCATGAGCGGCTGGTGATTCTGTACCACCAGAAACAGGCACTTGTTTAACCAATTTCATAGTATCTAAATCCCAAACACTAACCACGGTTTTATCACAAGTACCGAAATTAGTACCAAACCCTAATGTACGACCATCAACCTTAATAGCTGCACCGCCACCTACATGGGGTACACAGCCTGCTGGTAATTTTTTGATGATTTTACGTTTTTCTAAATCAATCGCGGTAACAATACTGTCGTCATACGAGGCAACCATTAATTTTTTGCCTTTATGGGTTAAGAAAGCATCATGCAAATGACGACCCACATTTTTGATTTTAGTGACTGGGAAATCGTCTTTTAAATCCACGACCCAAACTTGTCCAGCATTCTCTAAAGCAATTGCGAAAATATCAGCATACGGTGTACCAATCACCATGCCTGAATCAGAGCTGACCATTTTGCCGTCAGGATCAATGCCTTCTAATTCAAACTGCTTTAAAGGCTCTAAAGTGTCTGCGTCTAAAATAACGGCGTTATGCGGTACGAAAGAACCAGCCATCAAATATTTCCCGTCACGAGAAATACCGATGCCTGGGCCATTCCACCCAGTCTTAATACTGCGTACCGCTTGCATGGTGTATAAATCAACTTTATAGATTTCAGCGGTATCGGTTTTTACATAAGCCCAGCGCTCATTAGCGGGACTAAATTCGATAATATGTGCGGCTGTTATTGTAGGGATAACACCGATTTGTTGGTGTGTTTTACTATTAATAAATACCGCTTCTGAACCATTACCACGACCGTATTTTCCGCGTGCAGCAACGCCGATAATATCGTCCATGCTATCGATTTTAAAGGTCGGTTTATTCGGTAGTTTAGACTCGTCTTTAACATAAATTTTTAACGAAGCTTTCATGTCTTTAATAGTGAAAGCTGGGTTGGCTAGTTTGGGCGTGCTTTGTAAATGCTTCACCATGTCGCGAATATCACTATCGGATAAACGACCGAAGAACGGAGGCATTAAAGTTTCAAAGCTGCCGGTCATAATTAAAGTACGTAAAGCCGTTGGGCTACGACCTTTTAAGGTTTCGGAATTCAACGCTGGAGCTAAATAACCACCATGATCAGCACCGTGGCAGCTGGCACAGTTATCTTGATAAAGTTGGTGCATTTTATGCTTAGTATCGGTTTTAGCGAACGTGTTTGCGCTAAAGAGTAGGCTGATACTCGCGGCCAAAATGGATTTTTTAAGTGTTGTTATTTTTAGTTCCATGTGAATTCCTATTGCCTGACGATATGATGTGGATTCGATGTTTTTAAATTAAACCATGAAAAGCAATATAACGCATCTTTGTAATGCATTAAAATATGCGTATAGTTGGTGCTGTTAAAAGTTATCGATTCGATATTACTTTATTCGTTAATGCTATTGTTTGTCAATAGCTAAAGAGAGTCTCTAAAAATATAACTATGCAAAAAAACATTTATGAGTTGATCGAGCGTATGGCTGCTTTGATTCGCTCAGAAGAACGGAAAAAATGTACCGAATTAGGGATACAAGCCGTTCATTTTCAAGTCCTAGATTATTTATCGCGCTGCAATAAATACAGTGATGCGCCTGCTGCTGTCGCCTTATATTTAGGCATGACACGAGGTACCGTATCGCAATCTTTAATTATCCTTGAGAAAAAAGGCATGATTAAGAAAACAGTCGATAGTGCAGATAAGCGTAAAGTGCATGTTAGTTTATTGCCTGCTGGTATTGATATCCTAGAAAAGGCAAAGCCTACGACACTCTTTACTGATGCCGCTGTAGAGTTAGAGCGCTCCTCACCCGAATTAATTAATGAAGAAGGTTTTATTATGGCTTTAACGGCTTTGCAAAAAGCGAATAAGTCGCAGTCTTTTGGTATGTGTGCCACTTGTAAAAATTTCACTCGTACAGAACAGGGTTTTTATTGCCAGTTAACGAAAGAAGCCTTAACCCAAATGGATAGTGAGAAAATTTGTCAGGAGCATCAGGTTCCTTAGGTCGCGCAGGCATAGATTTCTTGGTTTGACCTAAGCGACCTAGAATTATGTTTAACTTTTTCCTGGAAGCATACCAACCGACCCAGGTTTAATGCGTTTGCAAGCCACTGTAATATCTTTTATATAGCATTTTTGCAGCCCTTTTTGATCGCTGCATTCGTTACAGGTCAGCTCGCCTTGATCTTTAATGGCTTCAACATGCCAGCCATAGCCTTGTGTTTGGCAGAATTTTTTAGAATAACTTCTGAGTTTAGATGGTTTTTTTGCGTACATTTTTGCTTTTTCTAAAGACTCACACTTAATTGGTGGGATCGTGTTGGCCATTAAATCGCGATAAATATATTCGGTGGCAAAAGTTGCACTGGAAAAAAAAGATATTGCCAGTAATCCGGCAAGAGCATTAATTTTCATAAGGTTCTCCACTGTTATTATTGTTATGTGTGAATGATCTGTTAATTGTCGCCGTAATTATTTAAAACACGAATATTCATCAAACGATTTTCCTCGTCTAATTGCTCTTTTATCGGTGCAAATTTATCTGACTCACTACTTTTGACAGCCAACAAAACTGAGACAAAAATAATAGCGGCGAGTGCAATGTATAACATGGAATAATCTTTCTCTTTTGTTGTTTCAGTCATTTTCTTATCCTCTAATTTTTTAAGTCAGCGATTGCTCGCCAATGTTCATATGAAAGACTTTTCTGTTAAGGAATGAGACTAAGCAAGCTGCAAATCTCGCCTTCTGTGAGAGTGGCTTTAGTCTCGATGACTACGTGATGAAAAGTTGTAGGACTCATTATTATTTTCCTTTTATTAAAAAAGAATCGAGTCGCTACTATAGAAGGATGCGCATAGGGCTGTCAAATAAATATCGAGTCGATACTTATTTTAGGGTAGGATATTTGTCTTGATCAATACTCTTGCAGGGGAGTTATTGAAGAGATTAATTCAACTGATAGTTGCTGGAATAGTTTGAGTATTCGACCTGATCAAAAGCACCGGTTTGTTGTAAATAAGCAAGGCCGCCTATAAGGCCTAATACAACAATGACAGCAAAACCAATTTTCCAGGCACTATAAGGTCGTTCACCTTGCACTTCACCGGTACGACCATTAATGACAAAGCGATAAGGCTTATCTCGGTACATAAAAGCGGCTGACCAAATTGGGAGCAGACAATGTTTATACGTGACTTGGCTATGCTGGGTGTTGACTTGATGGATACGTTGATGATCACCGCCGATGTCATAGGCAATATCCTGGCGAATCATGCCATCCATGACCTGTTTGGCGCGGTCAAAGCCTTCATCTAAGTTGACTTGATATAATTCACTCTGAAAACCACTGATATAGTTTTCATCATAAGGCACTAGGTTTTCTAAATCCCAAGGCTGTAAACGGTCAAGAATTTGTCGAGGTAGGGATAAGCTAGCACCAATTAAAACATCATCAAAAAATCTTGATACTCGCCCTCGAACATTTGTCCAACGTATTTTTGACACTCGTTTTACTGTGGAAACTTTGCGGCCGTTTTGTATATAGCTGACACGCTGATTAACATAATAAGTGTCACCTCTTGCGCCTGTGTAAGTGCTATTTGTATGGCTGTCATAAGTCCAATAGGGCAGGTAGATACCGGTTAGTTTCGTGTCTGCGCGTGCATATTTTTTGACTTTGTTAGGCGCAAACCATAATTTATTAAGCCATAGACTGAATTGTTTTTTTGCGTGCACTTCTTCAATTAAAAAAGGGAGTAGCGACTTGGGCGGGAGTGGTTTGTTTTTTTGCGGGCTAATAACAATATCAGTACCACAAAAAGGGCATTCACCAGCATGTATACTGGCAGAAAATTTAAAACTTGCACCACACGATTCGCAGTGTGCTTGATTATTGACTTTGCTAGGTTGTGTTTCTTCTAGTTCGCGTAAGGCTTTAGCTAAGTCATATTCTGCAATGCGCTCTTGTTTGGCGCTAATATCATTTGTTTGGCCGCAGTAATCACAAACCTGTTGCTGCGTACTGGGCTGATATTTTAACATCGAGCCACATTGAGAGCAGGGGAATTGCTTGTGTGTAGATGGTGATTTTATTTTAGTAATTTTCACGTATCTATAGGGGTAGGGCGGACTTTAGTCCGCTTGTTGACATTGATATTAAAACGAATTGAGGTTTCTAATTATTTTGCCGTTTAACTTCATCAAGTGTTTTTCCATCTTTATATTTCCATTCAATCCATCCATTTGCTCTACGAGCTAATACAACAGCCGCAGAAGCACTCGGCGAGGAAAAGATATGGTCTTTAGTGAATAGTAAAATACCTTCTTTTTCTATAAGCACGCCACTTTCTTTTAAATCACTTCTCATTCCAATGATCCAGCTTCCTGCTGTTTTTGACTCTGTTAAGTTACACTTAGAACCTGCAAAAATAATGATGCCATCTTCAGTGTACTCTCCTTCTGCATAAGCCTCTTTACCTTTACATACAATCACTTCTTTTGTTTTAGGTTTTTTAATTTCGTCAAAGACGGGATATCCTAATGTTGAAGCTAGAACCTGAATGGTATCAAAATTATCGTATAAGTCAGCCTCTACCGGTTCTGAAACATGAGGTTTACTTGGCGAATTACCATTTTCTAATGTGTAACGATTTGCTTTTATCGCCACTTCACAGCATAACCATTCAAGAAACTTTATATGAGTTTTAGTAAAATACTGTGTTTTAGAAATAAAGGCGACGGCATGAGTCCAGAAATCCTTAGACTTATTATGTTGTTTTAATCGGGATAAACAATTTTCAGCTTCTCCAATATAAACCTGAGGCTTTGATTCTTCGCTTCCAAAAAGAAGATAGACACCTACATTATTTAGCTCACCTCTTTTAGCTGATTCATCCAATTTAGATCGAGGGATTAGAATGGCTGATACGGTTCTGCTTGTAATTTCAGCAATCTTCAAACTTCTTGGGTTTCCATCAGGAAGATATATTTGAATTGTTTTTCCTGTTTGCTTCATTATTTATTTCGTTTAGCTAAGTGATTAGGCTTATTGGTAGCTTCTTATTATTAAAGGGTACAAGCTGTTTTTTAACTGGTCATTCCTGCATGCGGTCAGCAGGAATCTATGTTTAACGTGGATTCTCGATAAAAGACTTCGGGAATACGAGTGTTTATATGTATTTGCTCGTGAATAATGAGAAGTTATGCTTATTAGCGGACTAAAGTCCGCCCTACGTGAGAGTTTATTATGTTGGTAACGGTGGCGGCATTATTGAAAAAGAGTTCGCTAATTCAGTAACCTCTCCCGCTTTAGTCCACTCCACTAACGCTTGGTTCCAAATCAAAGTTTGCCGCGTTACAGTGCCGGATTTAATCTGGTTTGTTAGATCTAACAAGCTAAACGGGCCAGACTGCTGACCATTGAGTGCGACAAAATATTGTGTTTGTTGTGGAATAGGAGGTGGCGTAGGTTGTGTTTTATTATTAGGTGAAGGCGTAAAACTTTGGCTCATTTTATTAGCTAACGCAAAGCCCATGCCCATGCCGATACCTTCAGAAGCGCCACCGGATGAGTTTTCAGCAGCGGCTTTCATAGATTCAGCGGCTTGAAATTCAGTGTAATCTTTTAAATTACCAATCACACCCATACTGGTACGTTTATCTAATGCTTCTTCAACAGATGCAGGTAAAGAGATATTTTCCACTAACAATTTGGTGATTTCTAATCCATAGGCTATAAATTCAGGGGCAATTTTGGCCGTGATATATTCACTTAAATCATCATAATTACCTGCGAGATCCAGTACCGGAATTTTGGATTCTCCTAAAATACTGGCAAAGCGCGAGAGGATGAGATTACGTAATTGATCACTAATATCTTCGGTGGAAAAATGTCCGTGTGTACCCACAATTTCTTTGATAAAAGTGAGCGGGTCATTAATTCTGACGCAATAGCTACCAAAGGCGCGCAATCTGACTGCACCAAATTCAGCGTCGCGCAACATAATCGGATTTTTTGTACCCCATTTTAAATCCACGAAGCGGCGCATATTAAAGAAGTAAACTTCTGCTTTAAACGGACTTTGAAAGCCATGTGGCCAGTTTTCTAGTGTGGTCATAATTGGCATGTTATTGGTTTGAAACTCATACATGCCCGGCTCAAAAAAGTCCGCTGCTTTTCCTTCGTTTACTAAAATGGCAACTTGTGATTCGCGTACTGTTAATTTTGCACCGTACTTGATTTCATTGCCATAGCGCTCAAAACGATACACCATGGTGTCGCTAGACTGGTCTAACCATTCAATAACATCAACAAATTCACCAAATAGCTTGTCGAATAACCCCATTTATCCCTCCGGTTATGTTTTTAATTAACGTGAACAGCACACTTCGATATATTCAGACGCTGATTAGCGTAGGGCGTGGCTTTAGCCCGCCATTGCATATCACTAAAGCGGGCTAAAGCCACGCCCTACTAAATGCCCAAATAATAAATTAACTTGCTTCGTTAATAGTTGTACGACTGGCCGCAGAGCTGAGTGTTTTACGTAGTTCTGTTTCACATTCTTGTAATTGCACAACGGCATCGGCACGCATTTTTTTACCTTGATCAGCGATTTGTAAACTCTCATTAATGGTATCAATTAATAAAGTGTTCGCTTTTTTTACTGACTCCAAATCAAATACGCCGCGCTCTAATTGTTTACGGGTCAGTGAGTTGGCCTGTTTAAGGTTTTCCGCATTGGCTTCTAATAAATCATTAGTTAAATCAGTAGCCGATTGTAAGGTGCTAGCTGCATCTGATGAACGGTATATAGCGACAGCTGTTGCTAATTGTTGACGCCATAGTGGAATAGTATTAACAACCGTTGAATTGATTTTATTAACCAAGCCTTTGTCATTATCCTGAATCAAACGAATACCAGGCAAGCTTTGCATAGCGACTTGGCGTGTTAAACGTAAATCATGTACGCGACGCTCTAAGTCATCTCTTGCAGCACGTAAGTCTCTTAATTCTTGTGCTTCAATAATCGCTTCTGAAGCGGCTGCACTAGCAGATTTTTCGGGGATAACTTGCTCATCCAATTGTTTTAATTTTTCATCGCCAGCAGAAATATAATGATCTAGGTTGTGAAAATACTCTAAGTTAGCTTCGTAGAGTCTATCCAGCATGGTAATGTCGGTTAATAGCGTGGTTTTATGCCCATCTAGTTTGTCGGTAATGGTGTCGATTTGTTTGCGCACTTCTTCATATTTTTGTAAAAATTGCGCAATAGGTTTGGCTCTGCCTAATAGTTTGGCAAAAAAACTGGGCTTTTTATTCGGGTCTAAGGCATCGACATCAAAGCCTCGTAAAGCAGCCACCATATTATTTAAATCGCCCCCCGCAGAACCTAAATCCTTGTTTTTGACACCGTCGAGCATTTTGTCGGAAATACTAGTGAGCTGTTCTTGCGCTTTGCTGCCAAAGTAAATGATCGACTTACTGTCATTGATATCTATTTCAGCTATTTTTGTAGTGATATGCGCTTGGCTTTCGGTATCGGATTGCTCGAAAGCCAATATATCTTTGCTAACACCGGGTACAATTTCCTCAAACACGAAACTGCCGGGGATTGTGAGGTTTTCAGTGGTGGTCTTTTGTTCGCTCATTTTAAGTTCCTTTAGTGATAGCTTAATCGATAGGTTTTAAATCACGCCTTCATGCTTTAACTGGGCCGCCAAAACTTCAATTTGTACATCAAGATCAAGTACATCATCTTCGAGTAATTTCTGTTTTTGCTCAATAAAAACGGATTCTATGGTTTGTAAGACATGATCAAAATTCTCCGTCAATTGTTCTGATTGATGTTTTCTCTGCATGTCGGCATAACCTTCAGTCACTTTGAATGCGCCATCCAGATAGATATTCAAGAATTTTCTTGCGCGCCGGATATCGCCGGGATCTTCTTCTAGTAACCCAATAATTTCCCTAGCGTGGGTGCATATAGTTTGAATACGCTGATTAAACTGCTTGTTATTAATTTGCTTATTGGCGCGTTCAATACCGGAAATTTTTGCTTCAGCTTCAGCTATAGTTTGAGATATTTCTTCTGCACTATAGCCATGCGAGCCAGTGACCATCTTTTCCTGACGGGGATCAAAGCCGTAAAGTAAAAACATTCCCGCTAAGGCGCCTAAGCCAAACACAATAGAGATTAATAAAGAATGCCCCGCCCCCAGTAATGCGATGCCTGTTGTAGTAAGCGCAACCAGTAATGCCGCTAGGGTTTTTAATGGCCACTTTGGCGCTAGCGTGATTTTTTTATCTTGATAGTCGGCTTCAGCAGCGAGTCCTTTGCGTAATAGACTAGTGGCAAATAGAAAACCCGCGCAGCCAGTGATATTGATAATAATGCGTAAAAAATCGGCATAAATAAAGGATAATATCGACGCAGGAATCAATGCCAAAGGTAAGATATAAAGAAGCAGTCCGCGGCTGCCGTATATTAAGCCACTGGCCGTTTTTTTCTGGTAGGGTTTAGGCTTTCTTAATTGCTCGGAGTTATTCATAGCGGCCTTGTGTAAGGGTTATTTAGTTTTTGCTACTGGGTCTGTACGAAATGGCGAGACTTCGATTAACGATTGACAGGTGACTAAGCTAACCGTGGTTAATAATAGAATAAGGCCAATAACTGACTTTAAAAATTTAGGCATAGATTATTTCCTGGTAAGGCGTAAGCGCTAAGATATTTCATGGCTTGTTTAGAAAATTATTTTAGGCGGTTACACTATTATATAGTGACTTATATTTTTGGCTACGCACTTAACACGAAACGTTAATAATATAGTAGGACGGACTTTAGTCCGATTTTTAGCAGTAGCGGACTAAAGTCCGCCCTACGATTTTTAGTTGTGCCACCTTAAATTCGTAGCCATATTGTTTGAAAAAAATATACGTTTATCAAGGTTCATCGCGCACCCTTAAAAATACCGCAAACCTTGGAATGCCACTATCAGTAAAGCCTTGGTAGCGATAGCTGATGGTGCTACCTAGTGGAGGTGGATTATCTCGTTCTTGATGACTAAAGCCACTACCGATAAAAAAGGTCTTTCCCTGTGTGGGTTTAACTTGAATAGCACCCATTTTTCCTGTGAATTGTCCTTTGCCGGGACGATAACCGGTAACTATTGCCTCAGCATCCGCAAAGGGTTTTAATTTCAAAATATCGTGACTGCGCCCACTGCGATACAAGCCCGACATCCGGTGTAGCATCAAGCCTTCACCGCCTTGATCAGTCACTAATTGCAAGCGTTGTATAAGCTGTTCGTTGGATGCTATTTGAACTTGTTCAATAAATTGCAGAAAGGGAGAGGCTGATTGTTTTGCCATAGACTGCATCTGGTTAACTCGGTCTGAGAAAGTCCCTGAGTGATCCGGTAAATCAAAAATCATAAATTTGATTTTCTGCCAACCTGTATGCGGTTGCTGTTTTCGGACGATAGAAACAGTTTGCTGATATTTGCCTCTGGCAATCCATAATTCGCCATCTAATACAGTGTCAGGAAAATCTTGGGTAAACCATTTTGGCGCATGTAATAACAAACCACCTCTGGAGATAAGTTGTTGCCCATCCCAACGCGCACGCACGCCATCCAGCTTTTCGCTAACCCAATATTGGGTAACATCTACCGAAGCGTCAAACACCTTAGCTAGCATTAGGTCGGGTTTGTTAGTGGCTAGAGCAGGAGCAATAGCTAGTAGGCTGAATATCAAGAATAAGACATGTGAGAGCTGACGATTTATGTTCCGCATGATATTTGTCCTTAAGTAGGGCGGGCTAAAGTCCGCCCTACGAGCTGTTATTTAAAAGGAAGCTGCTGCGTGCAATCTTGTTTATATTCTTGAATAATCTCTTGTTCGCGCTGCAAAAACGTAGCAATTAATTTAGAAAACTGGCTGTTTTGTATCCAGTGCGCGGAATAGGTACTCACCGGTTCAAAGCCACGGGAAATTTTGTGCTCGCCTTGCGCACCAGAATCAAAACGCTGTAATCCGTGTTCGAGGCAATATTCCAAGCCTTGATAATAACAAGTTTCAAAATGCAGACTGTGATATTCGTCATAACAGCCCCAGTAACGCCCGTATAAAGTCTGTGTGCCAATAAAGCTAAGTGCAGCGCCCACGTAGCGGTTATCTTTGCGCGCAAGCACTAATAATATTTGTTCTGGCATAGTCTTGGCTAGCTGCTTAAAAAATTCAATGTTCAAATAAGCGGATTGCCCGCGTTTCAAGTATGTCATTTCATAAAATGCAAAAAACACTTGCCACTGTTGTTCAGATATATTTAGTCCCGAAACTCTGTCTAAGCTAATGCCTTGTTCTTGTACTTTGCGCCGTTCTTTATTAATATTTTTGCGCTGTCTGGAGGTGAAGGTTTGCAAATAATCAGCGAAATCACCATAGCCTTTGTTGTGCCACTGGAACTGGACTCCTTCCCTTACTAACAATTGCTCTGCGAGTAAGTTAGTTTGAGCGGGCGAGGGGAATAAACAGTGCAAGCTGGAAATATTATTAAGTTCTGAAAGCTGCTTTATATACTCGAAACAGGCGTTAATAACAGTTGTCTGATCAACGCTATTTTTAAGTAAAAATCGTTGTCCTGCGCAAGGCGTAAAAGGAATCGCATTAACCCACTTGGGGTAATAGTCCATGCCAGATTGATAATAAGCATCCGCCCATTGTTGATCAAACACATATTCACCACGGGAATGGTTTTTTAAATATAGCGGCATTGCGCCTATTAATTCTTGTTGCTTAAAAACCAATAGATGTTGTGGAGTCCAGCCTGTCCCTTTACAGACTGAATCGCTTTGCTCGAGAGCCAGTAAAAATTCATGACGCACAAACGGATCTTTACCTTCTATGAGGCTGTTCCAGCAGACAGCATCAACTTCTGTCATACTATTGATTTGCTTAATAATCATATCAAATGAATAAACCGTATTCGCAGGCGTGTGAAAATAACAAAGATCCTATTTTACATAAAATTAAAGACATCTTTCTCGAATCTAAGACGGTTTGGGAAATAGGCAGCGGCACAGGTCAACATGCCTGTTATTTTGCGCAACAACTTCCGCATTTGCAATGGCAGGTAACGGATAGGGCAGAGAATTTAGCAGGAATTAATAGTTGGATTGAAGGGGCTGGATTAGAAAATTTACCTCAAAGTTTGGCTTTAAATGTTAGCGATAAGCAATGGCCTTGCAAGGAAATTGGCGCTTTGTTTAGCGCTAATACTTTGCATATTATGAGTTGGCCGGAGGTGGAATGCTTTTTTGCAAGAATGGGTCAATATTTAACCCAAGACGCGAAAGTATGTATTTATGGTCCATTTAATTACAGTGGCACATATACGAGCGCGAGTAATGAAAGTTTCGATCAGTGGTTAAAATCGCGTGATCCGCAAAGTGGTATTCGTGATTTTGAGGCGATAGAAAAGTTAGCAAAATTGGTGGGTTTAATGGTTAAAGGTGACTTTGCTATGCCTGCCAATAATCGCTTGTTAGTCCTGCAACGAGGTTAATGGATTTACCGAATTGGAAAATTCAGGAGGTATTGATGAAAATTAAAGCAACCTGAGTTATCAATGCTTTATCATTTGTGTATAAAAAAGCCCCGCTCAAGAAAATCTTGGGCAGGGCTTTTTTATTTCCTAGGAAAAAATCAGCAAATTAAATCTTGCCGTCTAATCCCATTTGGAAATATTTGTGCGTGATTTTGTCTTGGTTTTCTAATAACCAGTCGATACCCGGCTCGTTATTCATTGCTTTTTTAATTGCTAAAGCAGTTGCTTTACGGTGAATATCAAACAAAATTTGGTGATCTAAGTTGTCATCAGTAGACACGCTAGGGTTTAACCAAACAGAGCAAATAATACCTAGGTCATTGGCTTTTTCTTTAGGAATATCACCAGCACGAACGGCATCTAATACGCCATTAGCAATCGCAGCTTGTACCGTACCCATAAGGATATTCGTGTAACGATTGTTGTTTACGGTTACTTTGCTAACCATTAAGGTAAGAGGGCGCACTTGAATGTCAGTATTTAAAATAGCGAAAACTTTAGTGTGACCTTTAACTTGATCGCCAGTTAAAGTCGCTAGCGCTGTACCGACAGGGCCATCTAATTCGCCAATGATGACTTCAGGTTCTGCAGCTGTGCCTGGTGGGCCACCTGCTACTAAAGCTTCGCCGCTACGGAAAACGATTCTATCGCTCATGTTTCTCTCCAAAAAACTTAAATGATTGTACTAGAACCCAGTAGAATAACATTTTTTTGACCTAAATTTTAGTTTCATGACCCAACTTACTGTAAAAGACCATAATCGTAATGCGGCAGGCTTAACTTATATATATCCTGTTATCTCACGGCGTTCGGGTGGTTTGTCGATTGGTATTAACTTTAATACCAATAATGCTTGTAATTGGCATTGTGTTTATTGTCAGGTGCCTAATTTAAGTTTGGGTGCTGCTCCCGAGTTGGATTTTGAACTTTTAGAAACTGAATTGACGTTTTTCTTACAGGACGTGTTACACGGTGATTTTTATGACCGTTTTGAAATGGAGCCAGAGTTACGCGTGATTAAAGATATAGCGATTTCCGGTAATGGTGAGCCAACTAGCGTTAAGGGTTTTGCTAAAGTGATTGAGTTAATTATACGCGTCACTGAGCAAGCAAAAATCCCCGATCCGTTTCAATATGTATTGATTACTAATGGTAGCTTGATCCATCATAGCGATGTACAAGATGGCTTGAAATTGTTTAATCAATATAATGGGCAGGTCTGGTTTAAGTTAGATAGTGCGACCGATAAAGGTCGAGATTTAACTAACCATTCTGCGTTAAGCTTGCAAAAACATACGGAAAATTTACTTATTTCGGCAAGACTTTGCTCTACTTGGGTGCAAACATGCATGTTGCAGTTTGAATCAGGGCAGGGCTTGGTTAATGCGACTGAGCAAGAGGCATATTTGGCTTTATTGCAGCAGGTCAGTCAGCAAGTTAGCTTGCAAGGTATTATGTTGTACAGTTTGGCGCGCGAATCTTTGCAGCCCGAAGCAAATATGATTACAAGTGTCACTGAGCAACAATTAAATGATTTTGCGCAGCGAATTCGTCAGTTAGGCTTAACGGTGAAGGCTTCTTTATAATCTATCTAAGGAGGAGGTGATGGTTAAATTTTTACCTGCTATTATTTTTATTCAATTATTAACCTGTGGCTTGGTATTAATGGCTATTAATTGGTCGTATGACGTGCAGTTAATTATTGTCATTGTTTTTATGGCAATAATTACTGCCGTTCTAGCAGCTTTTTGGTTTTCATCGATTGCGCGGAATATTTATATAGACGATCAAGCAACACTATTAGAGCGGCATGCTCAAGATAGAGAAAAGATTCATAAAGAAGCGGAAAGAGAAAAGGCTAGTGTGGTACAGGAAAAATCGCGACTACAGGACAGGCATGCTAGAGAGCGGGAGCAAATCCTATTAGATGCTGAGCGTGATAAAGCCAATACTGTAGCTGAAAGTCATAAAAAAATTGAACAGGAAACGAGAAAAGCCCACGCTAAAGCAAACTTTAAAGTGGGCTTAGCTTTTGCTGGTGCTGCAGGTGTCGGTGGTGTGTTGATTTTTAGTCAGCTCATTACCATAGGTGCAATGGTGATTGTAGCTTCGGGGAGTGGTTTAAGTGGTTATATTTTGCGTGCACGGCAAGAGCGTTTATCTCGAAAAAAGCAGTTAGCGCTTAATGAGACTAAGTTGCTGACAGATCAATCTAAAAATTCATCTTTATGGAGACGTTTGAAGAAAGACTGAGGATGAGTGAGATGTAATGTTTTCTCAGTTAATAAAGACCTACCGAATTAGGTTCTGCGCTTAGGCTAGACATTACAGTAGGGTGCGCATTGCGTACCTTTAGGTATAGTAAGGTATGCGATACATACCTTACATAAAAGGAGCCCGTTTAAAATGGTCCCCGCATTTAGATATAACCGTGTTCTTTAAACCATAATACCGCATCACGATAGGCTTCTTTTACAGGGGTAGGTTTTAAACCTAGTTCTTGTATGGCGCGGTTATGCGTGCCAAATTTGCCGCAATTTAATAAGCGTATAGAGTGGTAATTAAAACGAGGGTAAACATGCGGGAAAAATTTACGTTCAATCCAATCTTTAACAATTGCAATGTTTTGCATAATAAACGTTGGAATGACTAACTTCGGCTTAGCTTTGCCAGTAAATTCTTCTAGCCAGTCTAGTGTTTCATTAATCGTGTGCTGCTCGCCGGTTAATAAATAACGTTCACCAACGATGCCTTTTTCCATAGCAAGTAAGTGTCCTTGGACTACGTCCTGCACGGGAACGAAATCAAAGCCACCTTTTACCGAGCCGCGCATTTTGCCTTGGGCAAATTCAATAATTGTTCTGCCTAATAGCGACGGTTTAAAATCCCAAGGGCCGACAATGCCTGATGGATTAACGATAACAGCGGGTAAGCCGCGCGCGATTTCTTTATAAACTTCTAATTCAGCAAAGGTTTTGGATATTTCATAATCGGTAGTCATTTCATAAGGACTGACCGCCCATTTCTCATTGGATGCACCGTCAGGGTTATTACCCACTGCGCCAAATGAACTGCAATGTACTACTTTTTTAACGCCTTCTAAGCGACAGGCTTGCATTAAATAACGTGTACCGAGTACATTTACGTCATAAAGTTCTTTACGATCACCATTACGAATACTGACAAAAGCAGCTAAGTGGTAGACATAATTACAGCCTTTGACTGCTGCAATGAGTGATTGTTCATCTTTTAAATCGCCATAAGCACGCTCTACGTCTAAACCATCGACTTCGGTGTTTTTACTATCTTTTCGTAGCAGAACGCGTACTTTTTCACCACGGTTTAATAGTTCGCGGACAAAATTAGCACCTAAGTGTCCGGTTGCACCGGTTACAAGTGTAGTCATAAAGTTATTTTGTGTAATGGATAGGTAAGAAGTAGGAGCTGGCCCTTAGGTTTTTGGGGGCAATCTGGCAAATATTCCTCGCGTAGCTATGGGAATATTGCCTGATTGTTTGTATCCCTGAGTTTATAAGCCTGCTAGTTCCTTTTCTTCTAGCATTTTATTGTAATCACGCAATTCTTTTTTGCTGAGACCTGCGCCAGTAAATACATAACGTTGTTTATCAGCTTTTTGTGCTGCTTTACGTAATGCTTCTGTATGTACATATTCTTCCCACTTTTCAATACTCATTTTTTGAAATTCGGCCACAATTGGGTTGAATTCTAAGTGTTGAATGTTGGGGTGGCGTTCTTGTCCTAGCATTTCTTCAGCCAGAATATAGGTGTCTTCCCCGAGTAAAGGAATAATATATAGTTTGTTGGCTATCCAGATGACTGTTTTGCGTAAACATTTAGGAACGGGTTTATTAATGAGAGGGATTTCCAGCGGGCCTAATAAAAAGACAAAAAAGCAACGTGTGTGATTTTCGTCAATTGGAGTCATAAACAACCAATGTAAATATTTGTCTGCGGTATTAGAGCCTTGATAAGGGTATTGGTACCATAGGGTCATATCTTCTAAGCCAGCGCCTTTTTTCTCACCGGCTGTTTTTACAGCGCTGCTTTGGCTCATATCTGTTTCGTAATCAATCCAAATAGTATCACCTTCACGGCGGTAACCCTTTAAATGAGGGTTTGTGAATGGTTTGAATTTACGGTGTAAAAATGCATGGTTAAAGTCACATACATTTTCTAGCATCATACTGTAATGGGCCTCTAGCTTGACATCAATAGGGATAAATTCCCAAGGTTCAGCTTGATCTAGTTGTGGTATGGCTGGGATTTTGACGGTTTCAGAAAGCGCAGGGTCGCCAGGAAACACCCAGATGAGGCCGTACTTCTCTTGTACGGGGTAAGAATTAATTTTAATATTAGGTAAGTCACTCTTTCCTTTGCCTTTACCTAATTCATGAGAAATCCCAGTACATTTACCACAGCCATCAAAGTTCCAGCCGTGATACTGACAAATAATTTCTTCACCTTGAACAATCCCTGAAGTTAAACGTAATTGACGATGAGGACAGCGGTTCTCAATTGCACTAACTTTGCCGCTTTCACCACGAAAGAGCGCAATAGGGCTTTTCCAAAAAATAACCTCAAGCGATTTACCTTTTTTAAGGTTTTTGCTTTCTTCCATGGCATACCAGTAGTTACCGCTTTGGCCCATGGTACGGACTAATTCGCGACGGCTTTTAGGTCGGTTTTCTTCTGTTGCTGTTGTATTCATAATAATCCTAAATATCGTATTTTTTGTAGGGCAATTATAGCAGGCTTAATTATTTGTTAAATAAGGCGATACGAACCATCACGAGAAAGCCTTTAATTTTAGTTAATAAAGAGGCCTCTCGACGTAATTTCTCATGTCCAGGGAGTGGGTGACCTTTGGCTAACTTACCAATTTTTTCTTTAACGGCAGGGTCAAGTTTACCTGCGGCAGCCAGTTCAAAAAATAAGGCTTTGGTGTTACCTAAATCAAAGAAATCACGCTGCCATTCCCATTTGTAATTGCCGCCATAACGAAACCAAGAACCACCTATACCTTCTACAGTGTAAGGTGTTCCATCTTCACGTTTAGCAGGAGAGACTTGGCTCCATAAGCCGATGACTTCGCCTTGTTTTTCGTCAATAAGAATGCGGTGATAAGGGTATCTCCATTCTTCAAAGCCTTCCATTTGCTCGCCGAGTGCCCATTTTTCAATTTCTTTACGACTTCGGGCGACAAATTCTTCGTTAGGCCCAATATTCCAGCGGTATTCTGCATCATCAGTATACATGGCACCTAAATTCTTTGGCCAGTCGCCTTCTTTTTCTGCTTGGCGGTTAGCTTCGAGCCAGCGTTCCACCATTTCTTCTAATTCAGCTCTTGGGTAGGCTGCCATATCAATTCCTTATTTTTGAATGATTTTAATTGCACTTGTCGGACAGTATTTTGCAGCCCTTTGTGCTTTTTTAAGTAGTGCGTTGTCGGGTGTGTCTTGCAGAACAGTTAGCTTACCCTTGGCATCAACTTGAAAGATTTCAGCCGCTTCCGCCATACAGTTTGCATGACCTTGACAGAAATCCATATCGACTTCGACTTTGAAAGAATTTGTTGTATCTGTTTGGGTTTTTATTGATGGTTTTTCTGTCTTTGCTTTCTCAGCATCCACGTCGTTCCGTCGAGTGTAGCGAACTATACAAGGGGAATTAGGTTGTACCACCATTTCTTTGTAGTTATCTATATAGCTGTCAGCTGGGTTAACGAGCTCAAATTTATAACGGCGTAATAAAATGGCATGAATCGCTTTTAATTGCAGTGTAGCAAAGGCGTTGCCGCTACATTTGTGTCGCCCTCCACCAAAGGCAATCCAGCTAAAGGGTGTTGCATCTTCTTGGCGCTCTTCAGTAAAGCGATCAGGGTCAAATTTATCTGGGTTAGGAAAGATTTCAGGAATGCGGTGTGATACGCGGGGAGAAACGCAAACATATTTCCCGGCTTTAATTAGGTAATCCTTGAAAGGTAAATCTTTAGCCACTTTACGGATCAGGAAAATCAGCGGTGGGTGTAAACGTAGAACTTCTTTAATGACGCGCTCAAACACTGGGATGGTGCGTAAAGATTCAAAGGTAACATCACCATTTTCACCGTATAAAGTATCAAATTCTTTTAATACTTGCTCGTAGCTTTCAGGATTGCGCGCTAATTCTAAAGCAATCCAAGTGGCTGTTCCTGCGGTGGTATGGTGACCAGCAAATAAAGTACCAATTAACATGCCGGTAATTTCATGCGGCGAAAGCGCGCTACCATCGTCATAGCGGGTATCAATTAGCATTTGAAAGGCATCGTCACTTTTTTCGGTTTTTTGCGCGCGTTTTTCTATAATGCCAGTCACTAACTCCTGTAAGCGAACACGTGCTTTATCACGGCGACGTAAAACGGGGATAGGTAGGTTAGGAAAGATAAAAGCAATCGGTGCCATGCCTTTTTCTAGTGCGTGATATAACTCGGCAAATTCTTCATTAAGTTCATAACGGAATTCATCACCGAGTAAGCAGTGGCTAGAAGTATAAATGGTTAATTGCTTCATAAATTCAAGCAAATCAACTTCCCCTGACTCTCCCCAGTCTTTAATCGCTTCTTCAACTTCTTGCACAATCACCTTTGAATAAGTGCGCATCGGTTTATCGCGCAATACCGGCATAAGCATTTTTAATTGCTGATCTTTGATATGTGGTGGAGCGTCAAATACGACACCTTTACCAAAGATAGGCGTCATCACTTTATAAGCTTCATTTTGATCGAGCTGTGCATCTGGCGCGCGAAAAAAGGCTTCGTTACCTTCGGGGCCAGTTAATAACACCATTTCTTGGTGGAACATGCGGAATTCGCCAATTTCGCCAAGCTTTTCTCTGAGCGAGACCATATAATCAAACGGGTTTTTGCCGAATGCGATCATATGTCCAATTAAAGGTAGGCCGCCGGGCATTTTGGGAGGTGTTTTCTTCGCTGCAGATTGCTGAGTGGTCATAAATTAGTTGGGGCAGTGGGGTGAACTAAAACTCACTTTTAATAGGTGAAATAATAGACTAAAAAATTATTTCACGCTGTTTTGTACGAGTTTATAGTTAATAAAATGTTGTTGATTTTACGCTGTGCTTGCATAATGTACAAACTATCTTGCATAGAAAATCAGCTCAATCGAGTTGGTTTTGCTAGTGAAATTGATGTCTGAATTGGCGAAATGCCCCTATAAAAATTAGAAAGGTTAGAGCATGGATCAAGAATATTTTAATAAAAGAAAAAAGAAATTTTTAATACAGTCAGTGATTTGGTATGTGTTTTTAGCATTGTTGACGTATTTTTTGCCTGAAGTCATGCTGTTCTATGTTGTTTGTGGTGTTTACGATGTGACGCGTAATAGCAATATAAATGGCCGTATGTTGTATCGCTATTTCTTTGGTAATGGCGTGCCGACGTGGGCACTATCACCTTTTAATGTTTTAATGGACGTGTTTACACTACCTTATATTAACAAGAAGGTGTATCAGTTAGAGGATTTACCTGAGGATTGTCAGGCTGAAATCAAGCATATTTTAGATGTGGTTAAGTCAGAAAATATCGTGGATGAACTGTCTAGTCGTGTGGAGAAAATCAAGCGCGGCATGATCTTCTTTAAATGGTACGGCAAGAATATTGATAATTTTTATTCAGTACCGGAGTTTCATAAAGATTATAAGTATATTAGAACCATTGGCGTTTCGGTGTTTAATAAAAAAGAGTCGACTGATGAGCATTATGGGCCGTTACGTACCACTTTAAGAGTGCTTTACAATATTAATGACATACAAAGTAGAGAGTCGTATATCAAAGTAAGGGCGACGGAAAATCGCTGGTGCGATAAAAAAATGTTTATTTTTGATGATACTTTGTCACATCAATCATTTAATCAAACGGATGAAGCGCGGTATTGCTTATTTGTGGATATTGTTAGGCCCAGTAAATGTCATTTTGTAATGAATTTATTTGTGCAGTTGGTGGCAGTGATTATGCAGAAAATGAATCATATTTTTTATAGCAGCTGGGTGCCGTTGAAATAATAGCTTAGATAGGAGAGGTAAGGTTGCGACAATCTGTCGCGCGTCAATATGCCACATTTTCAGAATGAATTGATGCTTGTAGAATAGCTGTAACTCTTAAATTAACTCCTTGCCTCCAAACTAGGAATTAGAGATTTTAATGCGCACAGTCACTAGGCTGGGCGCATTTTTTTTTGCCTGAAATTTAGCGCTTTATAATTGGAAGTTGCGACAATCTGTCGCGCGTCAATATGCCACATTTTCAGAATGAATTGGTGCTTGTAGAATAGCTGCAACTCTTAAATGTACTCCTTGCCTCCAAACTAGGAATTAGAGATTTTAATGCGCACAGTCACTAGGCTAGGCGCATTTTTTTTGCTTAAAATTTGCCTTTGATATTAAGTTTCGTAACTCAACTAGTCATTGACATTACAAGGCTTAGCAGTAAAATGAAAAGTTAATTTTGATTTGGGCATGGATGGCGAATCAAGTGCGCGATAAGTACCTTTAAAAATATTTTATTAAGTAGGAAGCTATTAATGAGTCATACATTATATGAAGCCAATGCACAGCGTGTTCATCGTTGTGAATTAGCTGTTCCAGGATCAAGCCCAGAAATGTTCGAAAAAGCATTGAAAAGTGGCGTGGATGTTATTTTTCTTGATCTTGAAGACGCCGTTGCCCCAGATGATAAGTTGCAAGCGCGTAAAAATGTCATTAAAGCAATTAACGAATTAGATTGGGCTGGTCACGGCATTACAGTTTCTATTCGTATCAACGGTTTGGATACGCAATATATGGTGCGTGATGTTGTTGATTTAGTTGAGCAATGTGGCGATAAAATAGATACGATTTTAATTCCTAAAGTCGGTGTCTATGGTGATGTCTATATGGTTGAGGCGATGCTTAACCAGTTAGAAATGCAACAAGGAATGACTAAGAAAATTGGTATCGAATGTTTAATTGAAACCGCATTAGGTATGGCAAATGTTGAAGATATTGCTAAGCAAGGTGCTTTAGGTGGGCGTTTAGAAGCGTTACATTTTGGTGTTGCAGATTACGCAGCAAGTAACCGTGCAAGAACCACTAATATCGGTGGTTTAAATCCAGATTACCCAGGTGATCAATGGCATTTTGCAATTAGTCGTATGACTGTTGCTTGTCGTGCTTATGGTTTGCGTGCCATTGATGGGCCTTTTGGCGATATTAAAGATCCGGATGGTTTTAAAGATGCAGCTCGAAGAGCCGCAGCTTTAGGTTGTGAAGGTAAGTGGGCAATCCATCCTTCTCAGATTGCTCTGGCTAATGAGGTATTTACACCACCAGCTTCTGAAGTGGATAAAGCGAAACGTATTTTACAAGCTTTAAAAGAAGCGGCAGCTCAAGGTAAAGGCGCGGCGGCATTAGATGGGCGCTTAATTGATGCGGCATCTGAAAAAATGGCTAATAATGTGGTGAAAACTGCAGAAGCGATTGCTGCTAAAGCATAGAGTTAAAAGATAAAGATAAAAGGTCGCTTTGTGCGGCCTTTTTTTGTTGGATTTTTAGTAATTTATTAAGAGGATGCTATGGATATTCATGAGTATCAGGCGAAAGAAATATTAGCTGGTTATGGCGTTAAAATTGCCGAAGGCGGATTAGCATACAGCCCTGAAGATGCGGTACAGCGCACGAGAGAAATTGGTGGTAATGTTTGGGCGGTTAAAGCGCAAATTCACTCAGGTGCTCGTGGTAAGGCAGGTGGAGTAAAGATTTGCTTTAGCCATGAAGAAGTTGAAGCGGCAGCTGCAGACATGCTGGGTAAGCGCTTAGTGACTCATCAAACAGGTCCTGCAGGGAAAGTATGTTCCCGTTTGTATATAGAGGCTGGTACTGATATAGCTAAAGAGCTTTATTTTAGCTTTTTAGTCGATCGCTCTCATGAACGTATTGTGATGGTAGGTTCGGCTCAAGGTGGTATGGAAATTGAAGATTTAGCTGAGAATAACCCCGATGCGATTAAAAAAATCTATATTGATCCAGCAGTAGGCTTGTTAGATTTTCAAGCGCGTGAAATGGCTTTTTCTTTAGGCTTGGATGCGACGCAAATTAGTCATGCCGTTCGATTAATTTCTGGTTGTTACCGAGCGATGCGTGATCTTGATGCGAATATGCTAGAAATTAACCCGCTTGTTGTGACTAAAAGTGGTGAGTTAATTACTTTAGATGCAAAAATGGGCTTTGATGATAATGCCTTATTTCGTCGTCAAAAAATCGCTGAGTTACGTGATAAAACTCAAGAGGACTCGCGTGAAATGGCGGCTGCAGATCGCGGTCTAAGTTATGTTGGTTTGGATGGTGATATTGGCTGCATGATTAATGGCGCTGGTTTGGCTATGGCAACAATGGATATGATTAAATTGGCAGGCGGTGAGCCGGCTAACTTTTTGGATGTGGGCGGCGGTGCCTCTCCTGAGCGTACAGAAAAAGCATTTCGTTTAGTATTGGCTGACGAAGGCGTTAAAGCCATGCTAGTTAATATCTTCGCGGGTATTAATCGTTGTGATTGGATTGCTGAAGGTGTGGTTCAGGCAGTACGTAAAATTGATATGAAAATTCCTTTGATTGTGCGTTTGTCAGGTACGAATGTTGAAGAAGGTCGTAAAATTATTGCAGACAGTGGCTTACCTATTATTACAGCAACGACTTTAGCAGAAGCGGCTGAAAAAGCAGTACAAGCAAGAAATGAGCAAGTAGCAAAAGAAGGAGCAGCATAATGGCGATTTTAATTAATAAAGAAACGCGCATGATTGTGCAAGGGTTTACTGGGAAAATAGGCACTTTCCATGCGCAGGATATGATTAATTATGGCTCTAATGTTGTTGGCGGTATTACGCCAGGAAAAGGCGGGCAAACACATTTAGATCGCCCTGTATTTAATACAGTAAAAGAGTCTGTAGAGCAAGAAGGTGCAGAAGCCAGTATTATTTTTGTGCCACCTGCGTTTGCAGCAGATTCTATTATGGAAGCGGCTGATGCAGGAATAAAATATTGTGTCTCGATTACCGATGGTATTCCTACGCAAGATATGATGAAGGTTAAGCAATATTTACGTAAGTTCCCTATCGAAGAGCGTATGGTATTAACGGGGCCTAATTGTGCAGGAACGATTAGTCCTGGGAAATCTATGTTAGGTATTATGCCTGGGCATATTTATCAGCAAGGTGTAGTGGGTATTGTTGGCCGTTCAGGTACTTTAGGTTATGAAGCGGCTGATCAGTTAAAAGAATTAGGCATTGGTATTTCTACTTCGGTGGGTATTGGTGGTGATCCAATTAATGGTAGCTCGCATCGTGATATTATTGAAAAATTCGAGCAAGATGACGAAACTAAAGTCATTATTATGATCGGTGAAATTGGTGGCCCTCAAGAAGTAGAAGCGGGTGTTTATGCTAGTAAGCACATGAATAAGCCATTGGTTGCTTATATTGCTGGCTTAACAGCACCTAAGGGTCGCCGTATGGGTCATGCAGGCGCGATTATTTCTTCAGTAGGCGAAGGTGCGGCTGAAAAAGTAGAAATGTTATTAGATTTAGGTGTAACAATTTCGCCAACGCCTTCGGCAATGGGTGAAACGGTTGCTAAAGTATTGGCAAAAATGTAGGCTAATCTGTTCTAATTAAAAAAGCCGTATCTTGCGTGAGTGAGGTGCGGCTTTTTTGTTTGTATTATTTTTTTCTGTCGCTCTTTGTACTGACAATGGTAGATCATTTTTCTCGTAAATAATAAAATTTTTAATAACTCTATGCCTGATCAAGTGAGGACTAATGCGTAAGATTCGACTTTTATCCGTAATGGATAGAATGGTGGTGGGTGATTTGTTGAAAACTATTTTTTCAGTATTGGCTGTATTAGTCATCATTATTGTTAGCCGGAACTTTATTAAGATCTTGCACATGGCGGTTGATGGGTTGATTTCTAATGAGGCAATTTTCAGTATTTTAGGCTTGAAAATTCTCTTAGCGAGCGCTAGTTTTCTAGTGCCCTCTGCCTTTGTGAGTGTGCTGATGGTGTTGGGTCGCATGTATAGAGATCAAGAAATGTCGGCACTATCCTCCGCTGGCGCAGGAGTGGGGCGACTTTATTTGGCTGTTTTTAAGGCGATAATACCTGTTGCCTTGTTGTCCATTTGGATGGCGCTGTATGTCTCGCCTTGGGCGGCTGATAAGATTGAACAAGTAATATTTGAGCAAAAGCAAAGCATTGGTGTGCGTGCTATCGCGGCAGGTAAATTCAGTGAATATAATCAGGGTAAATTAATCTTTTATGTGGAAAAAATCAGTGCCGATAATGTGATGCATGATGTTTTTGTACAAAATAAACGCGGCAACGATGAAGGCATTGTGACGGCTGAGAGTGCTGAAGTTCGTATCATTGAGGGCGCTTTATATATTGTGTTTATGAATGGCGAGCGTGTTCAAGGTGAAGCGGGTGATGTGGATTTTATTTTTGAGACCTTTAGTGAATATGCGATGCGCTTGGAAAGTGGCGCGGGAGTTAAAGAAAACAAGTATGACGGGATGAAAACCGAGATATTATTTAAATCGGAGGATTTAGAGGAGTTGCGTGAGTTATATCGGCGCTTGTCGATCCCCTTGAGTATTATTGTTTTGACTATTATGGCAGTTCCTTTGGCGCAAGTAAGTCCGCGATCTGGTGTGTATGGAAATTTAGCAGCTGCTTTTTTGATTTATTTTAGTTTTGCTAATTTTGAAAAAGTAAATGCCAGTTGGATGGTGAAAGGTGAAATTCCGGTGTGGTTAGGTTTTTGGGGTGTCTATATGTTGGCTAGTATTTTTATTGTGTTTTTATTAGTCAGATTGTATGGCTCTGCTTGGGTGCTTATGAAGCTAAGAGGCAAGACGGTATGAATGCACTGGATCGCTATATTGTTAAGGAGGTACTGAAGGGGACGTTGATTGCTTTGATTGCTCTTTATGCCTTGTTTAATTTATTTTCTCTAAAGGATGAGTTGAAGTCTTTAGGGACTGGAGATTATGATTTAAAACATATTTTTATGTATTTGGGCTTGATGATTCCGCATTATTTATATGAATTAATGCCTTCCGCTGCTTTGCTGGGTAGCCTTTTTGTTTTGGGTGGCATGGCTAATCATCGTGAATTAATGGCTATGCGAGTATCGGGCGTTTCAGTGTTCGGTATTATTCGCTCGGTAATGATGGCGGGTATGATTTTGGTTGCCTTTTCTTTTGGTATAGGTGAGTTTGTTGGGCCTGATGCTGAAAAAAAAGCAAAAGTGTTAAGAAGTGTGGCTAAAACACAGCGACCTGTAACTAGGTTAGCTAATGGCTTATGGTTGCGTGATGGAAAGCAATTTATTAACGTAAAGGATATTTATACCGCTGGTGATGTGGCTAATATTTCTATTTATGAATTGGATGATGAGCGGCGTTTGAAAAAAGTAGTTTATGCTCAGAGTGGACATTTTTTAGATAAAGGTGCCTGGCAACTAAAAGGTGTTCAAACGTCGTATATATCTGCGAATAAAGTTAGTGCGAAAAATGTGGATGAGGAAGCTTGGTATTCGGTGGTCGATCCAGATGTAGTTGACGTGGTAGTCATGGACCCAGAAAATTTATCACTTTATGATTTATCGAAATATATCAACTTTTTGCAAGAAAACAAACAAGATGCCGCAAAATATGAATTAGCTTTTTGGGCGAGACTTATTAATCCGTTCATTACTTTAGTGATGCTGTTAGTCTCGGCGCCTTTTGTTGTTGGTGTGGGGCGAGGCGTTGCATTGGGGCCAAGGATGATGCTTGGAATTCTGATTGGAATGACTTTTAATATTGTTGATAATGCAGCTGGACAGATGGGGGTGGTTTATGGGTTGAACCCGTTGTTTGTTGCTGTGCTTCCGAGTAGTTTAGTGCTACTCGGTGCGCTGTATGCGATTAGTCGGCTGCGTTAATTTCTGTGCGAATAATATAAGAATTAGAGCTTAAATCATGCAATGTTTTGCTATCTTTTTGCCATAGGCACCAAAAAAATCCTAGGCCAAATATAAGCCAGGAACAAGAGGCGCTAATATAGCGTATAAAGGCTTGTTTCCAAGTTATATTGGATGCGTTGTTGCTGATTAGGCGTAACTTCCATGCTTGCAAGCCTAGTGTTTGCCCACCATGCGTCCAGAACCAGCCGTAAAACAGAAAGCCAATGGAGTATAGGTACAAGGGAAATACGAATGGGGATTTGATTGCTTCACCTGAGTTGAAAGGGAGCAGTATGGCTGTTGCCAAAAAGAAAATGGCGATAAGTAGAAGCAGGTCATAAAAAATGGCTGCGAAATAACGAAATAAACCTGGCATTGCAGGGGTTGCCGTGCCAAGTTTTTGCTGCTTTTGTTTAGCCAATGATTAAACTTTAAATAAAGAAAGTTTTTGACCTATAAACATGCAGTAAGCCATTAATCCGCCGAGCATAACTAGTGAAAATAAGAATGGCGGTTTATGGAAAAGCAAGATAAATAAATCAGAAATAAAAATACTTGCTAGAAATGGATGGTCTATTAAGGCGCCAAATAATTTTTTAAACATTGTTCCCCCAGTTTTTTAATTCACTTACTTAAAGCTTTAGCCATTGTAGAGTGAGTGGTAATAGTTAATTTCAAGATTAAGTGCGTAGTGAAGAACGATTCTACTATATAATCGCCGTTTTTGTAAAAGAAAATCCACTAAATATTTGCGTGTTTTTGATGATGATTGGTTTTTCTGTGTGCCCGTACGTTGATTTGTTTGTTAGCGGAAAGTATAGCGGGGGAGAAAGGGGGTATGCAAATAGTTGGGTCTTTAATCTATACGGAATGTGGATATAAGCAATAAACTTAAGGCAGGGCATTATGGCAGGGTTATGAATTACGTACCTTTCGACGTAGTAAAATATGCGATGAATATCCTAGATAAACATGTGCCAGTTTACGATGGTAGTTAGGCATATGCTAAAAGGATAATTTATCTGTCAGGCATAGGCAAAAAAGCCAAAAGGTTACTGGTGTTATATATAGCTTTGGTAAGTTACAATGTAAGTTATTTTTAAATGATGGTTCTAGTCATTTAAGTTAAAAAAGGAAGAGAAAAATTTTAAGTTTCTTTAAAAAAATAATAAATAAAGCCCAAAGCACTGAGGCTGTGATTGAAGTTGCGTATGCAGGCTCAGAAAAAAAGTCAGAAGCAGGCAGGCCAAGGATTTATACGCGACCAGAGCATAATATTTCGCGTAGTCAAATCAATAAAAATGCTTTAAAGGTTTTATATCGTTTAAAAAGTGAAGGCTATGATGCTTATTTAGTGGGGGGGTGTGTTCGGGATCTATTGCTTGGACGTGAGCCGAAAGATTTTGATGTTGCCACGAATGCCAGCCCAGAACAGGTTAAGCAGACTTTTCGTAATTGTCGTATAGTTGGAAGGCGGTTTCGTTTAGCGCATGTGATTTTTGGTCGTGACATGATTGAAGTAGCTACATTCCGAGGTGCTGGAGATGATGCTAAGAGTGCGCCCAAAGCAGATCAAGAAGGCCGTTTATTACGCGATAATAATTATGGAACGATAGCGGAAGATGCTGTACGCCGTGATTTTACAGTGAATGCGCTGTATTACAATATCAAAGACTTCTCAATCGTCGATTATGTTGGCGGTATGGATGATCATAAGGCAGGTGTAATTCGTCTTATTGGTGAACCTGAATTACGCTACCGTGAAGACCCTGTGCGCATGATTCGGTTGGTGCGGTTTGCGGTGAAATTAGGATTTACAGTGAACCCGGCTTGTGAAAAACCTATTTTCGAATTGGCGGAGTTATTAGCTAATATCCCTTCGGCGCGACTACAAGATGAAGCGCTCAAGTTGTTTTTATCGGGCTATGCCGTGCAAACTTATGAAATGCTAAGGCATTATGGTTTGTTTGAGTATTTATACCCAGCAGCTGAAAAAAGCTTAAGTAGTGAGGATAATGGTTTTCCAAAAATGTTTATTGCTAAAGCCTTGGAAAATACTGATCAGCGCATTGCTGAAGGGAAATCTATTGCGCCTTACTTTCTTTTTTCTACTTTTTTGTGGGATGCGGTTAGTACTCAGGCCGAGAAAAATTTAGCAGATGGCTTGCCTGAGTCGATTGCATATCAGCAGGCGGCTAGTAAGGTCATTTCTAAGCAAGTGCAACATACTGCTTTTCCAAAGCATATAGGTATGGCAATGCGTGATGTTTGGGGTATGCAACCCAGATTCTCGGTGCGTGGAGGCTCGAAAGCCTTTCGTTTATTGGGTCATCCTAAATTTAGAGCTGCCTATGATTTTTTAGTCTTACGTGCAGAGACAGGTGGTGCGGATAAGGCCTTGGCGACTTGGTGGACTGATTTTCAGCGTGTGTCAGAAGACAAGCAGCAGATGATGGTCGCCAGCTTAAATAAGAGCGCACCTAAAAAACGCAGGCGTAGACGCAAGCCCACAGTTAAAGCGAAGATAAATGACTAAAGTAATTGTTTATATTGGTTTAGGTAGTAATTTATCTACGCCGGCGGAACAGATAAAGGGAGCTAGACAAGCTATTGATGCCTTGGCTGGTGTGCAAGAAGTTGCTTGTTCCAGTCTATACCGTAGTCCGCCGATGGGGCCGCAAGATCAGCCCGATTATGTTAACGCCGTGATGGCTGTTGAAACTGATTTGCCGGCGATTGAACTTTTGCGCTATTTGCAAAAAATAGAGTTAGATCATGGGCGCGTACGTAAAGATGAGCGCTGGGGGGCTAGAACTCTAGATTTGGATATATTGCTTTATGGTGAGCAAATCATTAATCAGCCAGATTTAATTGTGCCGCATTATGGGATGGCTGAGCGCGCTTTTGTGCTTTATCCTTTGCAAGAAATTGCGCCAGCTATACAGGTGCCTAGCTTGGGTGGTATATCTATTTTGGTTGAGCATTGTCCTTTAGATGGTTTGGTGAGATTAGCTGAATGAGTCAATATACAACAGTGAAACAAGTAAAAGCTAAGACGATTGTTGATTTACAAAAAATGAAGCAATCAGGTCAAAAAATTACTAGTTTAACGGCTTATGATGCTACTTTTTCGGCCCTGATAGATCAAGCTGGCATTGACGTTTTGTTGGTCGGTGACTCTTTGGGTATGGTTGTGCAAGGGCACTCAAGTACCTTGCCGGTCAGTATGCAAGATATGCTTTATCATACGAAAATAGTGAGCCGCGGCAGTCAACAGGCATTTATTATTGCTGATTTACCTTTTATGAGTAATGCTACATCTATGCAGGCGGCTCAAAATGCGGCTTTATTAATTCAGCAGGGTGGCGCGCAAATGGTTAAATTAGAAGGTGCGCGCATAGAAAATATCGAGTTTATGGTGCAGCAAGGCATTCCAGTCTGTGCGCATTTAGGTTTGTTACCGCAGTCAATTTATCAGTTAGGGAAATATGCTGTGCAAGGTAAGGATGTCGGCGCAGCAGAAAAGATTTTGGCAGATGCATTGCAAGTAGAGCAGGCTGGTGCTCAAATACTTATTCTTGAATGTGTTCCTGCTACTTTAGCGCAACAAATTACTGAGCAATTAACTATTCCCGTGATTGGTATTGGTGCGGGAGTGAGTTGTGATGGTCAAGTCCTCGTTGTCTACGATATGTTGGGCGTTAGTTTAGGGAAAATACCGCGCTTTACTAAAAATTATATGCAGCAAGCAGATTCTATTTTTGAGGCGATTCAGGCTTATGTGCAAGAAGTAAAAGAAAGCCAGTTTCCATTGCCAGAACATAGTTTTTAAGAAAATGAAGTGTATTACAGATATTAAAGCTTTACGTGAATTACTTAAACAGTGGCGTATAGCAGGTGAAAGCATTGCTTTTGTGCCAACTATGGGTAACTTGCATGCTGGGCATTTGCAGTTAGTTAATAAGGCAAAAGAGCAAGCAAGTCGAGTGGTTGTTAGTGTTTTTGTTAATCCTACGCAATTTGGTGTGGGCGAAGATTTCTCGCTGTACCCCAAGACTGAGCACGCGGACCAGAAAAAGTTACAGGCCGCAGGTGTCGATGTGGTTTTTATGCCCAGTGTCGAAGAGGTGTATCCGGTTAATGAACTAACTAAAGTCAGTGTTAGTCAGGTATCTGAAAATCATTGTGGTGCTGCAAGGCCGGGGCATTTTGATGGGGTTGCTACAGTCGTCTGTAAATTATTTAATATTGTCCAGCCGGATAAAGCATTTTTTGGTGAAAAAGATTTTCAGCAATTAACGGTTATTCATGCCATGGTTGCTGATTTGAATTTGCCAGTAGACATTGTTTCTGTGCCAACAGTACGTGAGTTAGATGGCCTAGCGATGAGTTCGCGTAATGGTTATTTAACGGTAGAGCAGCGCGAGCAAGCGCCGCAACTGTACCAATCTTTATGTGCGGCTAAAGAGTTAATGCAGGCTAAGCAAGTAAGTTATGCAGATATAGAAAAGCAACAAACTAAGTTCCTAACAGGGCGGGGGTTTAGGCCGGATTATTTCTCTATTTGTCGGCGACATGACCTGAAAACTGCCGAGCAGGGCGATATGGAAATTGTTATTTTAGTAGCGGCTAAGATAGGTAAAACGCGTTTAATTGATAATATACAGGTAGATATTGATAATTAGTTTCTTGTTTATATAGAATTAATTTGTAATAATATTTGGTTCCAAAATTTTTAGAGATCGTAGACTGATATGCAAATTACAATGCTTAAAGCAAAATTACACAGAGCAACGGTAACTCATGCTGAATTAGGCTATGAGGGGTCTTGTGCTATTGACGGCAAGATACTGGATTATTCTGGCATAAGAGAATACGAACAAATCCAGATTTATAATGTCAATAATGGCGAACGGTTTACCACTTACGCGATTCGTGCAGAAGACGGCTCAGGTGTTTTTTCTATTAATGGTGCAGCAGCACGTCGCGCTTGTCCGGGTGATTATATTATCGTCTGTACTTATGCAGAGTTAGATGAGGCGGAATTGAAGGATTTTAAGCCGAAATTAGTCTACTTTAATGATAATAATGAAATGGTTAGAACCAGCCACTCTATTCCTGTTCAAGCGGCGTAGTTAGCTGCTCTAGTTACTTCAGCTTATTAGGTTCGAGCATAATGCCAAGCCTAATAAGCTGCGAGGTAGTAAAGAAGTCATATAGTGCTTACTAAGCGTTGGAGTAATTTTTGGTTTATTCCGCAAGCTCCATGCAGCTTGTGTGATTTATAGTATTAAGCATTGACTAAGTGCATTCGCAACTTAGATAGTCGGTTTTTTCATAACCTCAGGTTATATTTTGTATTAAATCCCCATAAGCGGCTAAACTTTCTTAATTGTTCGGCATGACCGTTCAATCGTTTGTTAGGGATTTCGTGCACAATACAGGTTGATGCTATCAACAGTGATAAAAAATGATAGAAAGACTTAAAGTAATTAGCTGCTAGGTCGATAAGACATTAGCAAGTATGGGAATGATTTTGGTAAAGTTTCATAAGGATTTTTATGACTATTCGTAATAAGTTAGTACTGGGTTTCTCGAGTTTAATTTTGATTTTATTGGTTGTTGGTGGCTTGGCGTGGAAATACATTTATAGCTTAGGGCAAAATGTTGATGAAATTACTCAATGGAAGGTGCCAGCAGTTCATTTAGCGGTTGATGTGCATGCAGGAGCCTATGATGCAACGATTGAGCAGTTACGTTACTTGCTTTATGAAAAGCCAGAAATACACCAGCGGGCTAAAGGTGTTTTAGCCAAAATGGATAAGGATTTGTCTGCAGTTGATGCTTTGGCAAATAAGTTTAATGATCAAGATCTATTGAGTCAGTCCGCTGCTGTTAAGCGTAATGTTACGGAGTTTAGAGGTTTATATGAACGTGGAGTAAGTGCTTTATTAGATAATCAAAAGGCAGTTGCAACTATGGTTCAGATGGGGCAAAGCGTGATCAATGAAGCAGATCAGTTTGCACTCAAGCAAGAGCAGGAATATGCTGCATTAATGCAGCAAGGAACAACACCTTATTCGCTTAATATTAAAGTGCAGAAATATATTGTAGTGAATAAGATTAAGTCTTTGGCTTACACTATTATTCAGCATGAAAAGCAAGAGCGTTTATATAAGGATCGTAAATACTATCAGATGATGCAGGTTGAATTGCCTGAGTTGATGGACCTGTATACTGCTTTACAGCAAAAAAATCCGGATGCATCAGAGTTAAAACGTATTGAAACTGCACGTATTGCAACTGAAAACTACACGCGTGCGGCAGCGCAATGGATAGCGAATGATAATAGCCTGCAAGGCATTATTAAAAATATGGATCAAATTGCCGCAAATGCGCGCCAATCAGCGTTAGATGCGGAAAATAATGGCTGGGAGAAGGCCGCTGTTATTGCTCAGGAAACAAGTGCTTTAGTTAAGCGGGCTGGATTTATTATTATGGCTGCTTTATTAATTGGTCTTGTGTTGGGTGTAGGGCTTGCGATTGCCATCCCAAATAGTATTGTGCAATCTCTCAAAGCTTTAAGTGCTTTTGCTGTTTCATTTGGTAAAGGTAATTTAACTGCACGGTCACACTTTAGCCCGACGGATGAAATCGGTATTATGGCGGGTGAGTTTGATCGTGCTGCAGCGAATTTACAAGGTATTATGAGCAGTGTTAATCAGCATTCTCATGATTTAGCAAGGCACGCTGATCAGTTGTCCTCAACTGTGGAGCAAAATTTAAGCGGCGTGCGTCAGCAAAAAGAAAATACTGAACAAGTCGCAACTGCAATCACAGAAATGGCGGCAACGGTTGTCGAAGTCTCGCGTAATGCATCTAGTGCTGCGGTAGCCGCTGGAGATGCTGATAGTCAAGCGAATGAAGGGCAGCGTGTCGTCTCTGAAGCTGTTCATTCAATTGATTCTTTGGCAAGTGAAATAGATCAAGCCACTTCAGTTATTCAACAATTGGAAGCTGATGTAGGGGATATAGGTAGTATTTTAGAAGTTATTCGTAGCGTTTCTGAGCAAACTAATTTATTAGCCTTGAATGCAGCAATTGAAGCGGCGCGAGCAGGAGAGCATGGGCGAGGCTTTGCGGTTGTTGCTGATGAAGTACGGACATTAGCAAGTAGAACGCAATCATCCACTAATGAAATTCAGACGATGATTGAAAAACTACAAGCCGGTGCGAAAAGTGCTGTTAGCGCAATGGGGGCAAGTCAAAAAATGGCCGGTAAAAGTGTTGGACAGGCAACAGATTCAGGTACTGCTCTATCAGCCATTACCCAAGCTATTTCAACCATTAATGATATGAATGCGCAAATTGCTACGGCTTCTTCGCAACAAAATTCAGTGACTGAAGAGATCAACCGAAATGTCATTAGGATTAGCGATATTGCCGATAATAGCGTAGAAACAGCGAATAATACTTTAACTGCTAGTCGTGATTTAGCGAGACTTTCTGAAGAGTTAGAAGGTTTAGTGGGGCAGTTTAGAGTGTAGTTATTGTTGTATTGAGATAGGGTGAATTTGAGCGGGCCTTATGGGCCCGTTTTTTATGCAGTCATAACAAGCAAGCTTAATCGGTTTCTTCTATCCACTTACAGCGTGTATTAATAATGTCAGCGGTATTTTTTGAACCAATGCCTTTGGCGATTAAGGCAATGACCCGATCATCAGATTGATAGCCTGAATGTGCGGTTAAAGGGTTGGCTGCCGTACCTAAGCCTAGTAAATCGACAACATTAGCAATGTTAATATCTACATTAGAGGTGTTAATGCAGAGTCGCGAGTCTAAAAACTGTTCACTGAAATTATAAGGGATAGGGTAGCTGGCAATATCATTAGGGTCATTAAAGGCAATGATTTCAGTCGATTTATACATGCGCTCTGGATAATATTTACCGTCTTCTAGGCAATAATCTTTATATTGTTGTGTGACCTCTGCTTTTTTCCTACCTAATTGCAGTACTGGCAATTGGTTAGCTAGCATAAAAATAGGAGTGTTTTTTTGTTTTAGAATTTGTACTGCTGTTCGTGGTTTTTTTAGAGGGCCGCGATAAGTATCGGTATTGCTTCCTGTTAGTCTGGCAATGCGTTGCAAACCGTCAATAGTAATGCGACTGCCTAAACTATGTGAGACAAAAGCATAGTGGTTATTTTCTAGGTTTGTATTGAAGTCTGGCGCGTTAAAGTCACAAGCACTTGCTGTATGTTGAGCAAGACCTGACCAGTTCTCGGCGACCATCCAGCAATAAGCTTGAGTAAAGGAAATTAAAATATCCTCACGGTGATCACCTAAGTATAAAAAGGAGTCGGGGAGTGTGTCATTACTAAAATTTTTCAGTAAGTTATTAATCGTAGCTCTGCGGTGAGAATATTCACCAGTACTGTCGTAGGCGATTACTTTTTTTGCTTCCTCAGTAATAATTGACCAGACTAACTCATAAAACAGTAACGATTTATTAGCTTGCTCATCGAAGTAATGATGCACTCTGACGCTGCCAAGATTTTTACTGGTATCTAAAGGGTCGGTAAGATCAATTGTTTTAAAACCAGGTGATTTTTTTACCAGCCCCATCTCGGTAGAGAGCTTCCCCAAAAACTCAGCTGAGTAACCTGGTCCATGTTGACCTATGCCATGTACCATGAGCACTTTAAGCCCATTATTTAAAAATGGCTCTAACCCTGTAAAGGCTTGCCCCGTTATTTGACAGAGGCGATCATCACTTTGTTTTTGCTGGTCCAAAATAGCTTCAGCGACGCCATAACCAAAACTAGAGCAGCCACTTAATAGTAGAGTAGTGCAGATGGCAAGGCTTAATTTTTTTCGGGTGAACATAATAATTAATAGGAGTTTTTTAGCCAGCTTAGGGAGTTAGTACTTGAGTTTAAAGGCTTGTATTCTGCGCCTACCCAGTCGGTGTAGTTTGATGATTTAATGATGGAGAATAGTTGCTTAAAGTCTGTGTTTCCCGTTCCAGGTTGATGCCTGCCAGGGCAATCAGCAAACTGAATATGGCCGATTTTATCGCTGTATTGAGGAATAAAATGAGCCGGATCTTCCTGCATCATTAACATATGATAAATATCATATTGCATCATTAAATCAGGATGATTGATTTCTGCCATTATGTCTAACATTTGCGTACTGCTATGCACGATAAAGTTTGGCATATCGATCGTATTAATCGCTTCAAAAACGGTCTTAATACCTAGGGGTGAAAATGCGTTTAGGGCATAGCGTAAATTATCTTTAAAGGTGGCTTGGTATATTTCCAGACGATCGTTATCAAAGCAGCGGCCTGGTAAAATATTAATGGCTTTGGGCTTGATGATTTTTGCATATTTGACTGCTTGGTCTACAGCTACTTTAAATTGCGCTTGTTTTTCAGGGACTGCGGCTAGGCCTTCGCCGCCTTGTAATAAATCATCGGCAGATACATTGAATAGGACTAATTGCAATTGTTGAACATTTAGTTCAGACCTTATTGTTTGCGCACTGAGTTCATAGGGGAATTGAATTTCAACCGCATTAAAACCATTAGCTTTTGCCTCAGCAAAACGATCGATTAGTGGGACTTCAGTAAACAATAAACTAAGATTGGCGGTGAAGCGTAGCATTGTAAGTACCTGAAATTAATTTAAAAATAACGCGGGTAGGGCGGACTCAAGTCCGCCCTACCACTTTGGTTAATAGCTAGCCATTTACTCCTCTGGCAAAGGATTTTGGAGTACAAATTGGCTGAGCTTAGCAAAATCTTCCAGCGGTAAGCACTCTGCGCGTATTGTCGGATCTATATCCAGTGCAACAATATTAGACTCAAGTATGAGTTTTTTGAGTGAGTTACGTAATGTTTTGCGACGTTGTGAAAAAGCGGCTGTCACTACCGTATTTAGTGATTTAACTGAATCGATAACAACAGGCGGTTGTGCATGTGGCACTAAACGGACAATTGAAGACATCACTTTAGGCGCTGGATTAAAGCTTTCTGGCGGCACATCAAATAAGTGCTCAGTCTCGCAATAATATTGCATCATAACACTTAAACGGCCATATTTTTTACTGCCTGGTTCCGCACAAATTCTATCAACCACTTCTTTTTGCAACATAAAGGTCATATCTGCAATCAGCGGTGTATTTTCCAGTAAATGAAACATCAGCGGCGTGGAAATATTGTAGGGCAGATTTCCTAAGATATGTAGTTTCTCTCCTTGAGTGGCTAAGGCTGAAAAATCAAACTTTAAGGCATCGGAGCTGTGTATGGTTAGATTGCTAAAGTTGCGAAATTTGAAATCCAAAAAGCGCACTAAATCGCGATCTAATTCTACGACATCGAGCTGAATACCATCGGTTAGTATGGATTCGGTCAGAGCGCCTTGCCCTGGGCCAATTTCCACCCAATGTTGATCTTTACTATAAGCTAGAGAGCCAAGGATGTTGCTGATAATATGATGGTCATGCAAAAAGTTCTGACCAAAACGTTTACGTGCTATATGTGCCATATTAATATTTATCTAAGTGACTGGACATTTGCATGGCCGATTGTAAAGCATAAAGGATGCTGCCTGCGTCTGCTTTGCCAGTGCCGGCTAAGTCTAATGCAGTGCCGTGATCGACTGAGGTGCGAATAATAGGTAAGCCTAAAGTAATATTAACCGCTTTGCCAAAGCCCTTGTATTTTAAAACGGGTAGTCCTTGATCATGATACATCGCTAAGACTGCATCCGCATTAGTCAGGTATTTATCGGTAAATAAAGTATCAGCGGGTAAGGGGCCTTGTAAGTTGATGCCCGAGCCGCGACATTGATTTAATACTGGCTCGATAATGTCAATTTCTTCACGTCCTAGATGCCCGCCTTCACCCGCATGCGGATTTAACCCACACACTAAAATAAGCGGATTTTCTATGCCGAAGCGTAGGCGTAAGTCTTTATCTAGTAGTTGAATCACTGTCTTTAATGTTTCTGGAGTGATTGCCGCGCTAATCTCTTTCAAAGGTAAATGTGTAGTTACTAGCGCGACGCGTAAACCTTCAGTCGCGAGCATCATAACAGGATGGCCGCCAGTGATATCGGCAATAAACTCGGTATGCCCTGTAAATGCAATGCCAGCATCATTAATAATGCCTTTATGTACTGGCCCCGTTAACATGGCAGAAAATAATCCTGAAACACAGCCTTGCGTTGCTATTTCTATGGTTTTTAATACATAAGGGCTGTTATTTTTATTTAATACACCGCATTTAGCTTGAGTGTTTAACAAACAAGGCAACACGATTAGTGTGCCGGCAATATGAGCTGATATAGCCAGTTCGGAATCAAATAATTCAATTTTTAAAGGTAAATTCAGCTGTTTAGCACGTTGTTCTAATAATTTAGGGTCGGCAATGACGACTAATTGGCAGGCTAAATCTTGTTGCGCAAGTTGTATGCACAAATCAGGGCCAATTCCAGCAGGTTCGCCTGGGGTTAATGCTATGCGGGGGAGAGTTTTAGGCACGGTTTACTTAATTAATCGATAAAATGGGATATTTTAGCATTAACTGTTGCGCAATTTTAGAACCTTTAAATATGAGGTTATAAAAGAAAAAACCAAGCTTTGCTAAACTGAACAGTTTAGTTTATATTTGTTTCTAGCTATCAATAACAGAATTAATAGATAATATAAAAACGCATGGCTTTAAACGTTAGTTGTTCAAAACGACAAGGTATTCTCAAAGGTGCGACGACTTTATTTCTTGAACAGGGCTTTAATGCCGTAAGCATGGATAAAATCGCTCAGGCTGCCCCTGTTTCTAAAGCGACGCTGTATAAGTATTTCGCTAGCAAAAGCGATTTATTAGCGGCGGTTATCAGTGAGTTATGTGCTGTTTTATTGCAAACCATTGATGATGTGTCAGTGGAATCAGCAAGTGTGGAAAATAACTTAAAAAGAATTGCCGCTGGTTTTGTCGATTTGATTTTTGCTGAAGAAGCATTGGCTATTTACCGACTGGTGATTTCTGAGTGTCATGCCTTTCCTGAATTAGGCCTATTGGTCTATAACAGCGGGCCTCAAGCAGCTTTGGAGTTATTGGAGCGTTATTTAGAAAAGATTAATCGGCATGAACAGGTAAATATTCCAGATACTACTTTTGCTGCGGATGTTTTTTTCAGTATGTTAAAAGGTGATTTACATTTTCAGTGCCTTCTAGGGACTAAAGTTGCACCATCAGAGGCGCAAAAAACTGAACATATTAATAAAGTGGTGGGATTTTATATGCAGGGATTTTTATATGCGCATTAATAAAAAAAGTATTTGTTTGCTTGCCTTATTGTTTACTAGGTCAGGGCTAGCTGCAGAAACGCTGGAGCAAGCTTTTGCAGAGGCGGTTAATAAAAATCAGCGTATTTTTGCTGCTAAAGCTAATAGCCAAGCGGCCGAACAGCAAATATTCGCAGCTCAGGGACAGCGCATGCCGCAGTTTAATGTGAGTGGGGGTTATACGCAATTAAGTGACACACCTACAGCACAAACCGAAGTGGACGGTAATTCGGCGCAGTTCCCAGTAAGTGCGGCCGGTAGTGCAAATGCTCAGGCAATTATTAGTTTACCTGTTTTTACCAGTGGTCGTATTAGTCATAGTATTGAAGCAGCAGAAGCAGCCGCATTGGCAAGCCAGCATGACGAAACTACAACAATCTTAAATATAAAATTACAGGTTGCGAGTGCTTTTATTGCTATTTTTCGTGCTGAAAAATCCTTGGAAGTTGCACAGAGCCATGTAATCAGTTTAAAAGCGCATGCTAAAGATGTCTATAATCTTTATGAGCAAGGCATGGTCGCGCGTAATGATTTGTTAGCGGCTGAGGTTGAATTGAGTAATGCTGAACAAAGTGTATTGCAGCAGGAAAATCGTGTGCAGATGGCTAAAGCTAATTTTAATCAATTACTGAATCGTGATTTAACAGCGAATGTTGATCTTATTGAGCAATTCCCAGAAATACCGCAAGGTGATTATGCTGAATTAAGTGAGCAAGCTTTATTGAAACGAGCTGAATTAAGTGGGCTTGCTGAGCAGGCGCATGCACTAGAGGAGCAAGCAGCAAGTGTAAAGGCGGGCTTATGGCCACAAGTGAATGTTAGCGGTGGTTATCAATATACGCAAAATAAGTATCAGACCTACGAAGGCATGTGGATGGCGAATGCTACAGTGCAATGGCAAATCTATGATGGTTCAACGGCGCATCGCAGTGATGCTTTAAACAGTCAGGCGCTTGCTGTGAGTTCGCAGCGTAATGATTTAATTAGTGCTATTCAATTGCAGGTTCGTCAAGCTTGGCTAGCTATTCAAGAAACACAAAAGCGTGTTGCCGTGACACAAAAAGCGACGGGACAAGCCGATGAAAATTTAAAGGTGAGTAATGAGCGTTACCAGCAAGGGCTTGCTGCGCACATCGAAGTGCTGAATGCGGAAGATTTACGTATTAGAACCTATAACAACTTTAATAATGCGCGGTATGACGCGGTCATGGCTAATTTAAATTTACGCCGTGCGCTGGGCATTTTGTAAAACCTTTAATCATTTACTGGAGAAAGTGATGACATCAATTGATATAAAAAATACTCAAGAGGCTGCGCATGCCACGGTTTTGCAAAGTGATGATATAGAAAATGATATTCGTCGGATTGTCGTGCAAACCCTTAAAGAGAATAAATTTGAGCCAGAAGCCATTAAGCAAACTTTGCATGATGTGCTTGAAGGTGCAAGTGAAGGTGCTAGTCATCAATTTGGAGAAAATACCGAAGCACTTGAGCAAGTTGTTTCCGGTATTGATGCTGCATTAATCCAAGTTGCAAATGCATCAAAATTAGCCATTGAAGAAGCTAGTGGTAATTTACAGGACTTTTCTGATCACGACTTGAAGCGGGCGCTGACAGATTTACGTGAATTGGATGGCTTATTTTTAAATACCTTGAGTGAAGTGGCTCATAAAGGTCAGGATACAACTAAAGCAACGCTAACGGGTTTACTAGAGCATTTGCATAATAGTGGTTCATCTGTAGGTGGTTCAGTGACTAAAATTTTAAACGAGTTACATCATGATTTATCTAAAGGCGGTCGTTTAGAGAAAATACAGGCAGTAGAAATGGCGACAACAGCTAGTATCAGCTTTGCTCGTATGGCGAGTGGCATGTTAGCAGGCATTGCCGATAGCTTAGAAGGCAAAAAATAAGTCATTTATTGCGGCGAATTAATTCGACATGTTATTAGAAACTTTAAGTGTTGCCCGAGATTTTGGGCGTATCCATGAAATATCATCCATTCTGATTCGTTATGGGTTTGGGGAAATTGTGCGCCGGTTAGGTGTAGCGAGTATCGTTGAAAGTGCAGGGCATGTATTAAGGTGGAAAGAAGTTGAAGATTTAACCAAGATTGAACCACCGGTAAGAGTGCGTCGCGCACTAGAAGAGATGGGGCCGACTTTTGTTAAGCTAGGGCAGATTCTGGCCTCGCGCTCCGATTTATTTTCGCCCGAGTGGCTAAAAGAATTTAAAACGCTTCAGGATCAGGTGCAAACTGTTCCTTACGCAGAACTAATAGCTCAAGTTGAAGAGGATTTAGGCGCTAAACCTGAGGAAATATTTGCTGAATTTTCTTATCAGCCGATTGCGGCTGCTTCTATGAGCCAAGTTTATAAGGCGCGCTTGTATGATGGTAGCGAAGTTATTGTTAAAATTCGTCGGCCGGGTATTCGATCTGTAGTTGAGGCGGATTTGCGTTTGCTAGCGCAATTAGCAGACATTGCTGAGCAGGAAATTAAAGCATTACAGCGCTATTGCCCTAAAGAAGTAGTGCATCAATTTACCTTATCTATGCGCCGTGAGCTTGATTTAGCCGCAGAATGTCGTAATGCAGAACGCATGATGGCAAATTTTAGTGGTGACACCCATATTGTATTTCCTAAAGTTTATTGGCAATGGACGAGTGAACGTATCAATGTTCAGGAGTTCATTGATGGGATATCGGGCAATGATATAGAGGCACTTGAGCAATCGAGATTAGATCGAAAGCTATTAGCTAAACGCGGTGTAGAAGCAGTGTTAAAGATGATTTTGCAGGATGGATTTTTTCATGCAGATCCGCATCCAGGGAATTGCTTTTATTTGTCTGATAACCGACTCGCATTTATTGATTTTGGTATGGTAGGGCGTTTATCTGAAGAACGGCGCGATCAAGTTTTGAATTTATTACGGGGCTTAATTGATAAAGATTCACCGCGCGTTGTTAAAGTCCTATTACTGTGGAGTACTAATGCGCGACTTCAGAATAGAGACAGTTTTACTCTCGATATCGATGATTTCATTGATCAATACCACGATATTCCTTTAAAAGAGCTGAATATTACGGAATTATTAAATAGGCTGACGACCTTACTACGCGATCATCAGCTAAATTTACCTTCAGATTTAACGTTATTACTGAAAGCTTTTATTACCTTAGATGGATTCGGTCGGCAGTTAGATCCAGATTTTAACCTCGCTCAGGAAGCGGAACCTCAATTAAAACGTATCTTTTTAGAGCGTTATAGTCCTTCTGAATTATTTAGGAGAGGTAAAGGTAACTTGTTTAGCTTGGCAGAATTATTAAGTGATTTACCCCGAGATTTGCACCAATTAATAGAGTCTCTGCGTCATGGTTCTTTAAGTGTGAAAATAGATATTAATAAACCTTCATGGCTATCTAAAGAGCTAGATCGTTCTATTAATCGCTTGTCAGTCAGTTTGGTAACATCCGCTTTAATTGTTGGTAGCTCTATTGTTACGACTGTCCAAGGGGGGACATCTTCCCTAGTTGGTTTAATGGGCTTTATTGGTGCGTTTGTAGGTGGTATTTGGTTATTATTTTCGATTTGGCGTAGTGGCTGATGCTACTGCTAATTAAAGCCCGCCATGACTTGCGCTAAAACTTTATTGTAATGCGTTTATATTTCTAGAAAACCTTATCTTTTAGATAGGATTAACATAATGACACTTTATATAATGAAACCTACGATCAAGAGCTTTCCTGCGTATTGTATTAAATGGCTATTAGGTTGTGCGCTACTGGTAGTGCTTGCTGGCTGTGACGGAGCGGCTGAAATACCTAAAGAGCCTATGCGCACAGTGCGCGTGGAAACAGTGTCAGCAAATAATACCTTAATGCAACGACGCTTTACTGGGCGTATTGATGCGGTTAGCACCGTCGATTTATCTTTTCAGGTACCGGGGCGGTTGATTAAGCTACCAACTCAAGAAGGGGTATTTATTGCTAAAGGCAGTGTCATTGCTGCATTGGATCAAAACGATTTTCGTCTTGCAGTCGATCAGGCAAAAGCACAGTTTGATTTAGCTAAATTGGATTTAATCCGAAAACGTAATTTGTTGAAATCAGGCTCTCTACCTAAAGCAATGCTGGATCAAGCGGAAACTGCGTATAAATTAAGTCAGGTCGGGCTAGAGACAGCACGACGGAACCAGTCGTATACGCAAATTATTGCACCTTTCGATGCATTATTTAGTCAGCGGTTAATTGATAATTATACCAATGTTGGTGCGCATCAGCCGATTGCTCGCGTGCAGGATTTAACTGAGTTGCGGGTACATATTAATATTCCTGAACATTTAATGGGTTTACTTGAGCAAACAGGTGATTTTAAAGCAGAAGCAGTTTTTAAAGACCGGCCAAGGCAGCGCTTTCCGCTTAGCTATCGAGAGCATATGACAGAAGCTAGTAGTGTTGCCCAAACCTATGAAGTGGTTTTTGGTTTGTCCAAAGAGGGTAATCAACAAGTATTACCAGGCATGACTGCTGCAGTAATTATTAGTAAAAAAGAGGGTGCAGATGCACCTGATTTTGCTATTCCTGTGTCCGCTATTGACTATGATGAGCAAGGTGCAGCTCGCGTTTGGATTTTTAACCCACAAACTGAAGTGGTGAGCGCACGTAAAGTCATATTAGGCACCATTAAAAAACAAAAGATTCCTGTGCTATCTGGCTTGGAGCAAGGTGAGCTAGTGGTGACTGCAGGCGCACATTTATTGCGTGAAGGTATGTCTGTGCGCCGTTTCGTGGCATTTTAAAAGGATAGCAAGATGAGTTTAGAAATTGCACGTAGCGCAATTGAGCGTCCGGTTAATACTTGGCTATTGATTTTGCTTTGTCTAATTGGTGGTTTATGGGGCTTAGACAGTGTTGGTCGGCTGGAGGATCCAGCTTTTACCATTAAACAGGCCTTAGTGGTCACTGCTTATCCAGGAGCTAATGCATTTGAAGTGGAGCAAGAAGTGACCGAATCGCTGGAATCCAGAATCCAGCAATTACCCCAAATAAAAAGAATTACCTCAAAATCTAAACCGGGAATTTCTGAAATTACCGTTGAAATTAAAGATACTTACGATAAACATACCATGCCGCAAGTCTGGGATGAGTTACGGCGTAAAGTGAATGATGCTCAGAAAGACTTGCCACAAGGCACGCAGCCATCAATTGTAAATGATGATTTTGGTGATGTTTATGGGATTTTTTATGCTGTTACCGCACCGGGATTTTCCACTAAAGAAATTTTGAATATTTCCACCTTTTTAAGGCGTGAATTATTAACTGTGCCGAATGTTGCTAAGGTCGAAACCGCAGGAGAGCGTAAGGAGACGATTTATATTGAAATTTCCAGCGATCGCATTACCCGACTAGGCTTATCAACTCAGCAGGTTTTGGCTATTATCCAGTCAGAAAATACCGTGGCTGATGCCGGTACTGTCACAGTCGAGGGTCGCCGAATTCGTATTGTTTCAGGGGAGGGTTTCGATTCCCTAGCGCAGATTGAAAATTTGCGTATTGGTAAACCGGGTACAACGGAACAAATTAGCCTGATTGATATTGCTGATATAAGCCGTCAATCCACAGAAATCCCAGATCATTTAGTGCGTTTTAATGGCTCTGATGCCTTTACTTTGGCTGTTTCAGGTGTTGCTGATGCCAATATTGTGGTCGTAGGTAAGGCGGTTGAAGCGCGTCTGGAAGAATTGAAAGAACGCATCCCTTTGGGTGTGGAGATTGCTCCGATTTATGAGCAGCATAAAGTGGTTGATGATTCGATTAATGGCTTTATTGAAAACCTGATTATTTCAGTCGCGATTGTGATTTTGGTGCTATGCCTGATGATGGGCTGGCGTATCGGGTTAATTGTAGGCGCGACTTTATTGTTGATCGTCTTAGGCACTTTATTGTTTATGAGTTTATTTGGCATTGATATGGAGCGTATCTCTCTGGGCGCTTTGATTATTGCCATGGGTATGATGGTGGACAATGCTATCGTGGTCGCCGAAGGTATGTTGATTAATATGCAACGCGGAATGCGTGCTAAAGAGGCGGCTTGCTTGGCGACAGATCGTACTCAAGTGCCATTACTCGGAGCAACGGTGATTGGTATTATGGCGTTTTCCGGTATTGGTTTGTCGTCAGATATTACCGGTGAATTTCTATTTTCCTTATTTGCTGTGATTAGCTTTTCCTTGTTATTAAGCTGGGTCTTAGCAATTACGGTCACGCCGTTATTTGGTTATTTGTTTCTTACCGTAAAATCAGCGGATAGTAACGTAGATCCTTATGCCAGTTCTGTGTATAAAGTATACGAGAAGGTGCTAAGAGGCGTATTACATGCGCGTGTACTGACTATTGTTGCCTTGGTTTTGATCACGGTTGCCTGTTTTGCAGGCTTTGGTTCGGTTAAACAAGAGTTTTTTCCTTACTCGAATACACCCCTGTTTTATATTAACTATCAGTTACCGGAAGGTGCTGATATTCGCACAACTGCTAAGGATATGGCGGAAATCGATGATTTAATTCGCGCTAAAGATAATGTTGTTTCTGTTGCTAGCTTTATTGGTCGCGGTGCTAGTCGTTATATGCTGACTTATACGCCTGAGCAGCCGAATAGCTCATACGGGCAATTTATTGTGCGCGTCAATGATAGATCGTTGATTGATAGGTTGGCGGCGGAGCTAAAACAAGAGTTGAGTGGTACTTATCCGAATGCGGAAATACGTACGCAGCGTTTAGTCTTTGGTCCTAGTGTTGGCTCTAAAATTGAAGCGCGATTTTCGGGATCGGACCCTGCTATATTGCGCCAGTTAGGTACTGAAGCGACTAATATCATGGCAGCGAATGATGGCTTAATTGATGTACGTACGAATTGGCGACAAAAAGAGCCTGTTTTAGCGCCGGTGTTTAATGCCGAACGCGCAAGAATTGCAGGCATTGGTCTCAATGAAGTGGCGTTGAGTTTGCAGTTTGCCACTACCGGCGTAAAGGCGAGCACTTATCGTGAAAATGACAAGCTTATCCCTATTGTCGTTAGACCACCTGATGTGGAGCGCCACGATGCGAGTCGCTTGAATGATCGTTTGGTTTACAGTGCGATGATGCAAACTTTTGTGCCAATCACACAGGTGGTTGATCATTTTGAAACGGTCAGTGAAGATGTTTTGGTGCATCGCCGTGACCGCGTGCGTACATTGACAGCGCAAGCTGACCCTGCGTTTGGTTTGACGGCTGATCAAGCGTTTAAGCGCGTTAAAAGTCAGATTGAAGCGATTAAATTGCCTGCAAATTATAAAATGGAGTGGGGCGGAGAATATGAAAGCTCACGTGATGCGCAAACCGCATTGAATTCTAAATTGCCCGTTAGTATGTTGGTCATGCTGATTATCAGTATTTTATTGTTTGGAAAAGTACGGCAACCGCTGATTATCTGGCTGGTTGTACCGATGTCGGTGTGTGGTGTAGTGATTGGCTTATTATCATCAGGCAAACCGTTTAGCTTTATGGCTTTACTAGGCTTATTAAGTCTTTCAGGTATGCTGATGAAAAACGCGATTGTTTTAGTGGATGAGATAGATACTCAGATTGCCGAAGATAAAGATCATTACGATGCTATTATTCATGCCAGCGTCAGTCGTATTCGTCCGGTATTTTTAGCGGCAGGAACAACTATTCTCGGTATGTTACCTTTATTAAATGATGCTTTTTTTGCCAGTATGGCAGTGACCATTATGGGCGGTTTGGCGTTTGCAACATTATTGACTTTAATTGCTGTGCCGGTGTTGTATTCGCTGTTTTTTAAGATTAAACCTAGTAGGGCTTAGTGATGGCACGGTGAGTCGGCAGGGTAGTGCTTTATCAGGCTTTATAAGTTAGGTTAGAGTGAAGTTGTTATTTCTAATGGTGGCTGTGCTGAGCCAGTATCAATAATGCTAACAAGATCATTAACCTGTAACTGACCTTGTTGGTCATGCAAAGCATTTTGGCCAAAATAGACTTGATTTTGCCATTTTCGTGTGCGCGACAAGGTACGTAAGGGCTCTTTATTACTTTTAGCTGTTTCAGGGTCGATTTGCGGGACTGAGCAGCGTGAACAAGGCTTAGGTAAGCGAAAGTTAATATTGCCGATACTGATTTTCCGCCAAGTATCTTCAGCGTAACTAGCGCAATCAGTAATGACTAAATTAGGTCGAAAGCGTTGCATAGTTAGATTCAAGTCCATCTGTTGGTTGAGTAAGGCTAGCGATGCTTCGGAAGTGATTAGAAATGGAAAGCCATCACTAAAAGAGGTTTGGTCGTTGGTGGAGGCGTAGTTTTGATCGACTGTACGAATACTGTTTTTAGCTTGATACACTAAACGGCAGGGCATTCGTAAGCAATCATTAAACCATTGATCTGCTTCTGGGCTGATTAATTGTGCTGGGCATTGGTCATGCCAGACTGTGGCTATAACTGTTTCTGTAGTTTGTGCAGGTTCTAGGGGTAAAATTAAATCTTCTTGTTTTGGTGCTGATACGATCAGTTGCTGGTCTTTAATCTGGGTTTTTATCAGCGCCATTTTAGGAGCGTGGCGCTGTGATAAGAACTGCTGTTGGTCGTCAATCAGCATCCACTGCCGATCGTATTTTAGTCCCGTTTCAGTAACATCCCATGCGTTGACCTGAATACCGGTAACGGATTTAATGGGGTAAATGAAAATAGTGCTGAGGCGAGGCATGAAATTAGCCTAATAGGCTTTTGACTGCTGTATCTGTCACTTTTCCAGCTTGAGCATAAATCGCTTGGCTAGGGTCTTGATCTATACTGCTTTGTAGTTGATCAATTTGCTGTTGCGGATCTATTATATCCGTTTCAGGGCCAACTTCAGTGCTTTCATTGTCAGTGCTAGTAGAAAGGGCAATTGCGGCAGCAGAAAAGTTTACTGTGTCAGTATTAGTGCTTTGCAGCGTGTTTGCATTAGAGTTTTCTGGTGTACTTGGTGTCGTGCTGATCTCGGCAGCCTTAATAGCTGTAGCATTAATAGTACTACTTAGGTCCGAAGTGTTGATTTCCATGTTAAATACCCCCTTAATTAAGGTTTATTGCTCAAATGCAATGGTAAAATCTGCTTCATCAGAAATTATGTGGTCGATAGCTGTATGTTGTGTTTTATCAAAGACTAAACCATATTCAGTTGTACTGTACAGACGTACCACCTTTGCAGGAATTGTGCAGGAATAACCTTCTGTTAGTTCTAGGTTTAATACTACTTTAGTATTCATTCTTAGTTTTTGTTCAATGGCTATACAAATCCCTTTGGAGCTAATGTCTAAAACATTGATAGGGATTGTTTTACTTATAAACCACTGTTTTGAAGTAAGTGTCGCTTTAATGTCGCTTTTTCTATAGCGAACTGCTTTGCGCAAACTTGCTGAAGTGGACTCACTTAGTGGAGCAAAAATATCATCAGACATATTTTTAAAGTGTAGCTATAAAGTTCATATTTATAATAATAGCTTTTATTAATATAGAATACCAATGACTATTTTTATGAACTTAATGTAATCTCAAGAAAGTTCTGCTATTTTACTATAACTAGACTATATTTTTATGTGTACTGATTCAGATTTAAAGAGATGATATTTAATTTATTGCGTTTATTTTTGCCGCTAATGTTGATGTTTGTGGCTTTTTTTAGTGGGCAAGGGCTTGCTGAGACTAAGCAAGAGATAAAAATTGCTTATTTAACTCAGGAAAAGCAAGTGCCCGCAGCTTTGTCTAATCTTGAGCCTTTTATTGCTGATAAAGGCTTGCAAGGCGCGTTATTGGGTATAAAAGATAATAATACAACGGGGCAGTTTACGGGGCAGAACTATTTCTTAAAACAAGAAATAGTTCCTTTAGGTGCTGATGTTAAGTTGGCGTTCAGTGCTTTATTAAAAGAAGGATATCAATTAATTATAGTTAATTTACCTGCTGCTCAGTTAGTTCAAATTCAACAACTTAATAATCAGGCGTTGCTTTTTGATGTCGCGACACGTACGGATGCTTTTCGGCAGAGTCAGTGTTTGCAAGATGTATTGCATATTTTGCCTAGCCGAGCGATGCGCGCTGATGCTTTGGCGCAATATATGTTGAAAAAACGCTGGAATCGATGGTTTTTAGTGGTTGGTGCAACACCTGAGGATGAGCTTTATGCACAGGCAATAAGGCGTTCAGCTAAGCGTTTTGGTATGAAAATTAGTGCCGAAAAGAAATGGCTGCATAGTTATGATGCACGCCGTACGGCGCAGTCGGACATCCCCGTGTTTACTCAAGTTGGTGACTATGATGTATTGGTGGTTGCTGATGAGCAGGGCTTATTTGGTGAATATATTAGCTATCGTACTTGGCTGCCGCGCCCAGTGATAGGTACTCAGGGTTTGGTAGCTACTGCGTGGCACCGTGCGCATGAGCAGTGGGGGGCGGTACAAATTCAAAATCGATTTAAAACGTTGGCAGGGCGACAGATGGAAGAGGAGGATTATGCGGCTTATTTGGCTGCGCGTGCGATTGGTGAAACAGTGACGCGTACTCAATCCGTCGATCCTACTCAGGTAAAAGCGTATCTGTTTAGTGAGCGCTTTAAATTGCAAGGTTATAAAGGTAAGCCGCTAAGCTTTAGAGCGTGGAATGGGCAATTGCGCCAGCCAGTTTTATTGGCTGCGCCAACTTCATTAGTCGTTGCGCCGCCTTTAGAGGGCTTTTTACATCCTAAAAATGAACTCGATACTTTGGGCTATGATCAGCCTGAAACTCATTGCCAATAAACAGGAATAAGCATGGAAATTAAAGCTATTTTACTTAGCACTCTGTTGTTATCTACTTCGCTTGCGACAGCTGAAACAGTGTTTGTTACGCTAGAAAAAGATAATGCCATTGCGGTGGTTGACCCCATTGCAGGTAAGTTGATTAAGACGGTTTATGTAGGGCAAAGACCGCGCGGTATTGCGCTTAGTAAAGACCAACAGACTTTATATATTGCGACCAGTGATGATGATGCGGTGATTGAGGTGGATGCTAATACCTTGCAAGTTAAAGGTGAATTGCCGTCGGGTGAAGATCCGGAAACTTTTGCTATTAATGGACTAGGGACACGCATGTATGTGTCTAATGAAGATGATAACCAGGTTACTGTGATTGATTTATCCAGTAAACAGGCAATTCAGCAGGTCGCTGTCGGTGTGGAGCCGGAAGGAATTGCGGTAAGTCCTGACGGGAAATGGATTGTTAGTGCATCAGAAACGACCAATATGGTGCATTGGATAGATGGTGAAAGTCATGAAATTAAAGCCAATACTTTGGTTGATCCACGACCTAGAGCCTTGAACTTTACCGCTGATGGCCAGCAACTATGGGTGACTTCGGAAATTGATGGCACTTTAATGGTTATTGATGTTGCAAGTAAAGAGATTGTTCGGCGCGTACGTTTTTCTGTGCCAGGCTTAGGTCAAGAGAAAATTCAGCCCGTGGGCGTGGTCATTGATGATAAAAGGCAGTGGGCTTATGTTGCTTTGGGGCCAGCTAATCGCGTTGCCGTGATTAATGCTCAAACCTTTGAGGTGGAAAAATACTTGTTAGTCGGTGCGCGTGTTTGGAATCTAGCCTTTTCTCCGGCACAAGAGCGCTTATATACCACTAATGGTGTAAGTCATGATATTTCAATTATTGATTTAGAGAATCATAAGGTAACTAAATCGATTGCTGTTGGTCGTTATCCATGGGGAGTTGCTGTAAAGCCATGAGTGATATTGCATTAGATGTAGTGAGCTTAAGTTTTGCTTACGGTAAAAAACAAGTTCTACATGATTTAAGTTTTCAGGTTAAAGCGGGGCAATGTTGTATTTTGTTGGGCCCAAACGGGGCCGGGAAAAGTACTTTATTTTCGCTGATCACTCGATTGTATGCTTACAAGCAAGGTGAGATTGATTTAGCTGGTTTTAATATTAAAAAAAAGCCATTAAAGGCGTTAGGAAAGTTGGGGGTAGTGTTTCAGCAAACGACTTTGGATTTAGATTTGACTGTGCAGCAAAATTTGCGCTATCACGCGGCTTTGCAAGGTATAGGCAGAAAAAAAGCCAATGTGAATATTCAAGAGCAATTAGAACAGCTAGGTATGTACGAGCGTCGAGCTGAGATGGTGCGTCAGTTAAATGGCGGGCACAGAAGGCGAGTGGAAATTGCGCGAGCTTTATTGCATAAGCCGAGTGTCTTGTTGCTGGATGAGCCGACCGTTGGGTTGGATGTACCAAGTAGAGAGTCAATCGTGCAGCATGTGCATCAATTGGCGCAAGAAACTGATTTGGCAGTGTTGTGGGCAACACATCTTATGGATGAGGTATATGACACTGATAAGTTGGTCGTTATTCATCAAGGTAGCCTGCAGGCTCAAGGGACTAAAGTAGATATTATGCGTAAGGCTGGAGTGGATAACCTTAATGATGCATTTTTTAATTTAACTCAAGGTAAAAGCTAATGCGTATTTTTCATTATTGGTATGCCTTGTGGGGTATTGTTGGTAGGGAGTTGTTGCGCTTTGTTAAACAAAAGGAGCGCTTTCTTTCAGCTTTGGTTCGTCCTTTAATTTGGTTGTTTGTTTTTGCCGCAGGGTTTAGAGCCGCTTTAGGGATTGCTATAATTCCGCCGTATGAAACTTATATTTTATATGAGGTGTATATTACCCCTGGTTTAATTGGCATGATTCAGCTATTCAATGGTATGCAAAGCTCGCTGTCGATGGTTTATGATCGTGAAATGGGGAGTATGCGTATTTTATTAGTTAGTCCTTTGCCGCGCTGGTTTCTGCTGGTATCTAAATTATTAGCGGGTGTTTTTGTTTCGGTTTTACAGGTTTATGTGTTCTTGGGTATTGCTTGGTTTTATGAAATACAAGCACCCTTAGAGGGTTATTTATGGTTGTTACCAGCCTTATTGTTGACGGGGTTAATGTTGGGCGCATTAGGTTTGTTGTTGTCGTCATTTATTAAGCAATTGGAAAATTTTGCTGGGGTAATGAACTTTGTTATCTTTCCGATGTTTTTTATGTCGACTGCACTGTATCCTTTATGGAAATTACAAGAATCCAGTAAGTGGCTGTATAAGTTGGCGGAGTATAACCCTTTTTCTCAAGCCGTCGAGTTTTTAAGGTTTGCTTTGTATGGACAATTTAATCAAATGGCTTTTTACTATACGGTAGTAGCATTTTTGCTATTTTTAGTTCTTGCTATTATTGGCTATAACCCTTCAAAAGGAATGATGCAGCGAAAAGGCCGGTAACATGCTTTTTTGCGCAAAACATAAAATGAGGAATATGTGAGAAACTCTTTTTTTCTGGTGATCCCTGCTCAAGAAGAGGATCTGGTGCGCTTAGAGCTATATGCAGAGGTAGCAGTGAAGCAGTGGGTAGATGAGCTCCCTAGAGCCAATCTATCGTTATCAACGCGTCTTTTGCATGATTTCATGCAGGAGAGTAATAAGTTAATTATGACGCCTCAGCAGCGGCTTGATTATCTGGAATTATTGCGTCCTTGTTATCTGGCAGTAGAAGAAGATTTGCGCTCGCGTTTAACGAAAGCAGGGTTCCCGAAAAGCGATAATGAGCACAAGATTTATATGATTTTAGTTGCTATTGAACGGGAGTTTTCGATTGGCTACTGGACGGTTGTAAAAGAGCAGACGCGCCGAGAGATCGGTTGGTTTCAAGGTAAAGATGTTACTTTAGCTATACAGCGAGTAATTAAAGGATTAACAAGTATTGTTGTTAGTCAATATATTATGAGTTTACCTATTCCTGAGTGGGTTTGGATTGACCTACATTCGCTGTATAAGCTTAGTGTGAAACTAAAAAAAGAAGCGACTAAAGTGCCTGATCAGTCGTGTTTGGTGAATCACAGTAGCACAATTCAAGATAGTTATAAGCAATGCATCTTACTTAGTCTTGCGGATCCAACAGGTTTAATGCCTAAGGAAATGCAGCAGGTTTATGAATTTACTGAGTTATTGAGTGCCACGATTACTTTTGATCATCAAGAGATTTCAGGTGTTCAGCGGCAATGTATTATTTTTCAGGATGAAGATAGGCCTGCATTTTTTGTGGCCCAAGATAAGTTAGCGAATAGCGATACGGTTTTATATATTGATTTCGCTAAGTTAAATAAAGTTTTTCAGAAAAAAGAAAAACTGAAGAATAATGTGGATGGGCGTTATAGTACCTTGAAGTTATCGCCTAGGGCGGATAGGTTGCCTGCTGAGTTGCTTGATTATTTGGATGTGCGCTGGCAAGGCGTTCCTTTAGCGGGGGTGCCGATTTTTGCTGACCGCTTAAGTCGGTATTTTTCCATAGGTTTGAATTCTGCTTATGAATTGCAGAGTTCAAATGTTAAAGGCGTGAAAGACTCAGGCCCAGCTAAAGAATATCTCGCTGAAACTGCTTCCGAGCGTGCCTTAATCTGTAATTTCGATGATCCAGGCATGTTATCGATTGGCAGTTTTATTAGTTTCAGGAAAGCTGATCAGCCTCGGCATAGCCGTTCTATTGGCATTGTTAATAAAGTTTCGATGCACAAAAGCACGGGTAAGGCGCAGTTTGAGGTTTTTTTGTTAACTCAGCATGCGTTTGTTGCTCAATACACTGATATGAAAGAGTCAGACAAAGGTGGGATGCAGAGCGCTTTAATTTATGGAGTTAAAGCTTTAGGTAAGGATGAGAAAAGTTTCCTTATCGTAGAGTCGTTTATGTTAAAAGAGTCGGGTGTTGTAAGATTGTATTTGAATGAGAAAAACTTTCCTATTGTTTTGAGGAATCGAAAAAACATAGGATTAGGCTATTGGCAGTTTGAATGTCGGCAGTTAGAAGAACAAGAGGTTGCAAGCAAGGGCAACAAAGGTTACGATTTCATATAGTTGTTTAAAGGCGACTATCAATAATAAAAATTAAATAGAACAATGAGGGGTTACTATGAGTGAAGATAAATCAACTGAATCAGGCGAAGCTATAGAAAGCATTAAAGAGACTGTTGAAGAGGTGGTGGAAGATGTAAAAGAGACTGTTGAAGAGGTTGTTGACGCAGTTGAAGGTGCGATAGACGATGCAAAGCCACCATTAATGAAGCTTAAAGATGAAAATCCTAAATTATTTTTCGGTGCTCTCGCAGGTGTTGTCGTTGTTTTAGGCGCAGTATTTATGTCAGGTGGTGATAATGGTGTTAAGCAGCATGCCTCGAAAATGACTTACACTGTCGGTCAGTCTTATACTTTGCAAGCGGCCAATGCGCTTACAGATACAACATTAAAAATTTTAAAAGTACCTGGTCAGATGGCTTCATTTGATAATGAAGGTGATGTTATTTGTAATGCACCAACAGGAACGTCTGTTCTTGCGAGAAGCTTTCAAGATGCTTTTGGTACTAAGCAGTTGTTCGTGCAAGTTGAAATTCAGGAAGAAATTGGTGATTGTCGCCAAGGCGTGAAGGGCTGGACGCTAAAAACAAATTTAAAATAAATCTGTAATAGGGTGTTGACATGAAATGAAAACGCCTTATAATAGTCGATTCTTACAGAGCGGGAATAGCTCAGCGGTAGAGCACAACCTTGCCAAGGTTGGGGTCGCGAGTTCGATCCTCGTTTCCCGCTCCAAGAATTTTTAAAGCCGCAAAATATCGCGGCTTTTTTATTCTTCTCTATAAGAATAAAAGGCTGCTTAGCAAAACGGTTATGCAGTGGATTGCAAATCCATCTACGGCGGTTCGACTCCGCCAGTAGCCTCCATAATAAATATTTTGTATGCGGGAATAGCTCAGCGGTAGAGCACAACCTTGCCAAGGTTGGGGTCGCGAGTTCGATCCTCGTTTCCCGCTCCAAAATATCTTATCAAAATTAGGCATAAGGTCAATCTAGTTTAAGCTGATTGACTTTCGTTATGCCTTGAGTCTAAGTGTCAATTCTTCGTACAAAATATACTGTCAAACACTCTCTCGTTTCATAAGGTCTTTCTAGGCTTGTCGGTTATTTTTCTTTGTATTTCTAGCTTTTTATTTAAGTCTAAAAATATCGCTGTCGCTTTCTTTCTGTGTTCACTTTAGTTGCACTTATGATTTGGAGTATATCGTATTTCTCTGCTTGACTGCGTGCAAGCTTTGATTGCATTCTATCTATGGTGCGAATTCTTTGTAACCCCTGGAGTGTAAAATAAATACGGAATATTCGTAGTTCTATTTCCCGCATTAGGTGGGCTTTATGCGGGTAGGCCTATTTGATGTAGTGGTATTTTTAGGGTAGCTGGCTAGGGATGTTAAACTGAAACTAAAGTGCGTGAGTATAGGTTGCTTTTTGCGCGTCCATCTCGACTATAGGTGTTGATAGTTTGTGGCTTACCTTTTAGTATGCTTAATATGCGCTGAGTATGTTGGTTTAATATGTGGATACTTGCGCCATTTTGCTCGTTAAGAGTGCGACATTTCTTGGATAGTTCGGTAAGACTCTGCCAGTGACTTAATGATTCTATTGTGTCTATGCCGGCTTGCTTAGCAATAGCAAAATATTGAATCATGCCGTCTTGTTTGCTTAGTTTTTCTGAGGCAAGCAGCTGTTCAACTTGATTGGTAAATGTGTTTAATTGGCTAACTAATGCATTCTTTTTTTGCACAATTAAATCAAGTGATTGAGTTTGGCTTTTTGCTTTCAGGAGTATGGATTCTTCACTTAGCAATTGATAGAGCTGTTGGGTGTTATCTAGTGCTGTTGCTATTAGCTTTGTAGCAAGGGGGTGTGTTTTATGGATCATGATAATTAACCTGTGTTGGATAGTTCTTTTTCAGATGCGATGATGTTGTTTGCTAGCTTTTCATTGTCAATTTGATAACTATCATTTTCTATGGCGTTTTTAAGCTCAGCCACGCGTTCTGCATTAGAAATTGGTAAGGATTTTAATGATTTAGATGCAGCTTCAATGGATAAATCAACTGAGTCAGTAGTTTTGTTTTTTTCTGTGTCAGAGGCTGGTTTTTGAACTATTTTATTGTTCTGTCTTTGGCTTGCTTCTATGGCCTGTGTGTTATTGGTGTTTTCTATTTTCATGGCGGCACTCCTGTAAATATTTTTCTATGCCAGTGTATCGGCCAATGTATTTATAACTTTAATAATTAACAGAAACAGTGCCAGCTTTGGTGATAGTGCCCTCAATGATTTTTTTACTTCTGTTGTTTTTCACTCGTATTTTCTCCCCCAAACTACCTGACATTAATGCTTTTCCAGACATTTTTATGCTGAATGAGGGGGAAAATGCGTGAATGGTTACGTGTTCTCCTTTTTTTATAAGTTGCGGATGGGTGACATGTAAGGGTTGTAATATGGTGCCTGCTCGTAGATTGCGTGTGGTTAGTTGATTCTTGATTTGTTGGTAGTTGGTAAAGTAACCGTGACGCAGTTTGCTTGCCGATTTCTTGACTAAAACAGTATTATTTTGGCTAATAACGGTATTTCGTTTTAATGCTTGTTTAAGTGTTAGTACGTTTATATAGATTGTTAATTTGGCGGAATGAAAGAGTGACCATTTTTGCTTGCCATTGCAGCGTACTCCTATTGAAAATATACCTGATTCAATCTGTTTGTCGTTACTGTAAGCCTCTACAGGGATGCTGCAGTTTGCTAGTTTGAGCCTGCTGTCTAATTTATTGACCTGAATTTCATATTCTTGAGTGGTATCGATATTGACTTCGATAAATTGAGTTATCGCTGTTTGTATGGAGTTAATCGACTGGTATTCTTGCGCATATAGCATTTCTGTTGATAGCAAGAAAAGGCTCAGGGTGGAGATTAAGAATGTCTGTATGTTTTCATGTGTCATATCATTGGCGTATGAGTGAGTTCATTAATTATCAAGCACTATTGATGCCAAAAAAATAATCAAGTAGTGCGCTTGTTAGTCGCTATAATACTTTTATAGAAAGAGCAGTTCTATATGTCTTGTTTTGGGTTAATTGAGTAAGAGGTTTTTATGGCTGGAATTTTAGATGGCGTTGACCAACGAACTAAGTTGGCGGGGCATAATCGTTTTGAGTTATTGCTTTTTAAGTTGGCAGGAAGGCAGCGCTTTGGTATTAATGTGTTTAAAGTCCAAGAGGTTATTCAATGCCCGGCTTTAACGCAGCTTCCTAAAGCGCACTCGGTGATCTGTGGGGTAGCGCATTTGCGTGGGAAAACGATTCCAGTCATGGATTTATCAATGGCGATTGGTATGAGGCCAGTTGATAGAGAAGCTAATAACTATGTGATTGTTACTGAATATAATCGTAGTACTCAAGGTTTTATGGTTAGTTCGGTCGATAGAATTATTAATATTGGCTGGGATCAGGTTAATGCGCCGCCAAAAGGTGCGGGCCGAGAGGGTTATTTAACGGCAGTGACCCGGTTTGAAGATGAGCTTATCGAAGTTATTGATGTTGAAAAGGTTATGAAGGAAGTAATTGGTGGTAGCGAAGAGGTTTCTGCAGGGATTTTAGCTGATAATGTTGTGGCAGATAATGCTAATGATCATGTATTAATAGTAGATGATTCCTCGGTTGCTAGAAACCAAGTTAAGCGGGTATTGGAGCAGATCGGCATACGCTGTACTTTATTAAAAGATGGTTTAGAGGCGTGGGAACATGTTCAGGAGCTTAAGGAGAAAGGTATTGATGTTGCTTCTTATTATACAATGATTATTTCTGATGTTGAGATGCCGCGTATGGATGGCTATACCTTTGCATCTAGAGTGAAAGAAGACCCTGAGTTGAAGGATGTGTATTTGATTTTACATACATCTTTAAGTGGTGTGTTTAATACGGCAATGGTAGAAAAAGTCGGGGCGAATGAGTTTTTGGCTAAATTTAAGCCTGATGCATTGGCTGAGTCTGTGCAAAAGCGGTTGCAGTCATTTCATGAGCACTCTAGCAATTAGTTTTGATATAGGATTTAATATGAATAGGTCGCTGTGAAATATGGATATTACCCTGAAGGAATATAGTGATTTCCAAGATTTTCTTAGGCGCTCATGTGGGATTGAGATTGGTGAAAATAAGCAATACTTGGTTAAAAATCGACTATCGGGTGTTCTGCGTGAATTCAACTTGGCTTCCTATTCTGAGTTGGTGTCACATTTAGAGGTGCATTCTGTATTTTCTAATCGCTTAAAATCTAAAGTGATTGATGCTATGACCACTAATGAAACTTTTTGGTTTAGAGATGATTCGCAATTTTTAGCTTTAAAGAATGAAGTTTTGCCTGAGTTGTTTTTGAAAACACGAGGCGTAGTCAAGATTTGGTCAGCAGCTTGTTCTTCTGGGCAGGAGCCGTACACAATGAGTATGTGTGTCGAAGAAATGACGCGTTCCCAAGGTTCTCCTGCTAATGTGCAAATAGTGGGTACGGATATTTCTGAAGCTATTTTAAATGTGGCGCGTACCGCAGTTTATTCGGATATGGCAATTAATCGAGGTTTGGACAGTAAGGTTAGTGCGCTTTATTTTCAAAAAGTAGAGGCTGGGCATCAGTTAAAATCAGAAATAGCACGACGAGTTCGGTTTCAGCAGTTAAATTTGTTGCAACCTTTTTCTGGTATAGGTCGTTTTGATGTTATTTTTTGTCGCAATGTTTTGATCTATTTTTCGGACGAAGTAAAAAGGGATATTTTGCGTCGCTTAGTCGATGCGCTTGAGCCGGGCGGCTATTTGTTTTTAAGTAGTACTGAGTCAGTTCCTGTGGATATGACTGCTCTTGCGCCAGTGAGAGGCAAGCAGGCGCGCTATTTTAAAAAAGTTGGATGATTATATTTTGTCAGTGATTTAACGAAATGGGCTTCAGTCTGTATTTTGTTTGTTAAAAGTGCTAAACCTAAGCTTTGTTAGTTGGTGAAATTTGACCCAATCGAAAAAAATCCCAGGATCTGTTTTACGCTGCGGTGCAATATCGCTGTGTCCGGTGATATTTTCTTGGCGCAGCCTGGGGTAGGTCAGCATTAAGCAATGAATCAGTGCGGTAAGTTGCTGGTATTGTATTTCGGTGTAAGTTGTGTCTACTGTCCCTTCTAATTCAATGCCAATAGAAAAGTCATTGCATTTTTCCCTCCCTTGATAGCATGAGGCTCCTGCATGCCAAGCGCGTTGGTCAAAGGGAACGTATTGCGTGATTGCGCCATTGCGTTTGATAAGTATGTGACTAGAAACTTCTAAATGACAAATTTCAGGAAAGCTAGAGTGTTCGGCTGCGTTAAGTTGATTGGTAAATAGTTTGTCAATATAAGGTGTGTCAAATTGTCCTTCGGGCAAGCTAATGCAGTGAATGACAATTAAGGAAATATCTGCTGGGTCAGTGCGTTGATCACAGTTTGGTGAGGCTATTTGCTGTGCCGATGTTAGTAAATGATTTTTAATGCGCATGTTAAGTCTGATAGTGCTTTTGTTGTTGGGTTAGCAATATTTGTTGTTATTTATAATACCTGAAAATTTGCTGCTTATTTAAAAGGAATAAGCTAAGGGTGTTACTTTATTTTTTATGCTGGTTCTACCTGAAAATCTAGACGATAGCCAGAGTTGTCATGTCTTTTGTTCTATAAAGTGAGTTTTGGTTGCGCTAGATATATAAAATATATCTATTATCAAGGGCTGCATTCTATGGAATAATGCACATACAGAGTTATAGGCTTGTTGCATGATTGTGCTGTTAGTTTTTATCGGTAGAAGTTGTGTGCGTTTGTATTTCTAGCAAGGCTTAAGTGTCTATTGGTGTATTAAACTAAATAATTGGTGAGAGAATAAACGATGATTGAACTTGGAATAGTTGTGGCGGCTGTTATTTTTATATGGCTTTATGTGGGTAAAAGTGCGACAGAAACGACGACTCAGCCGGAAGAGTCTGTAGTAGAGCAAGAAGAAGTGGGGGCTACTGATACTGAGGCTGCTGAAGTTTCTCCAGAAACAGAAAATGTCGAACCAGTTACTGAAATAGTCGCTAACGAAGCCGCGCAAGAGTGTGTTGCAGTGAGTGTAGTACCGCAAGATTCAACGTTAAGACGTCATTATATGCAGAATTTGATGGCTAATAAGGAAGGCTCTAGCGAGAAAATTCCGGAAGATTCTACATTAAGGCGTCATTTTACTCAGCAGTTGTTTGCTGAAGTTGCTGCTACGATGGTAGATAGGCCTACAGATTCAACTTTAAAGCGTCATTACGACGCTCAGTTATCTGGTGCTGTTGCTGATAGGTTAGGTGCCTTGAAATAAAGGTTTGTATATAATTTAACCTTAATTGGGGTAAGTGGTCATACTAAAGTGATTCCAAGAAAGTTATTGTTTAGGCATAGATTTTTAGTGGTTTTGTTGGTGTTATGATGATTTACCTTGGTTGCTTTTAGAGCAATTCACTTCTTGTTTTTTACTGAAAATAGGCTGACTAATTCTTAGTTTTTGCTTATTTCTTGGTTTCTTAGTTTTAATTCTTTACTCTGGAATAGTGCATGAATTATACAGCTCCTATAAATGTTAAACCTTTTCTTGAAGAGGATATTGGTGGTGGTGATATTACTGCGGCCATTATTTCTGAAACTATGCAGGCGAGTGCAAAGGTCATTACGCGTGAATCGATGATTTGTTGTGGCCAAGATTGGTTTAATGCCGTTTTTAAAGAGTTAAATGCAGAGATAGAAATTGAATGGTTGGTGAGAGAAGGTCAATGGGTTGGAGCGGGCACGCTTTTATGTACTTTGCGCGGTTTTGCGCGACCTTTGTTAACAGGGGAGCGTACGGCATTAAACTTGTTGCAAACTTTGGCGGCAACGGCAACTTATGCGCATCAATATGCGCAGGCGGTTGCGGGTACTGATTGTAAAATATTGGATACGCGAAAAACTATTCCAGGCTTACGTGATGCGCAAAAATATGCGGTTACTTGTGGTGGTTGCCATAATCATCGCATAGGTTTGTATGATGGCGTTTTAATTAAAGAAAACCATATTATGGCGGCAGGATCAATCGCTAAAGCAGTCGCTAGAGCAAGGCAAATTAGCGATAAGTGGGTGGAAGTGGAAGTAGAAAGTATGATGGAGCTACAGCAAGCACTAGATGCTCGGCCTGACCGGATTATGTTAGATAACTTCTCTGTGCCGCAATTATTAGAAGCAGTGAAAAAAGTTGCAGGAACAGTCGCCTTAGAAGCTTCAGGTAATATTTCTTTAGGTAGTATTCGCGAGATTGCAGAGACCGGTGTGGACTATATTTCTATTGGCGCGTTGACTAAAAATGTAACGGCTGTTGATTTATCTATGCGGATTGACTTGGTGACTGAGTAATGCGAAGCATAGATAGGTTATTGCAGCAGATGTTGAGTCAGGGTGTTTATGTTGTCGGAGTAGGGGAAGGTTCGGAGGCGAATGCTTTTACTGCAGCCTGGGTGATGCAAGTTTCGTTTGCACCAGTATTATTAGCTATTAGTATTAATCCAGAGCACCGCTCGTATCGGTTACTGAAAAAAGACGGTGTTTGTAGTGTTAATGTTTTAAGTCAGCAGCAAATGTCGCTGGCTGAGCATTTTGGGCAGTCGGGTCTTGAAGATAAAATGGCGCAGGGAACTTGGGCTGCTGCAGTAACGGGAACGCCTGTGTTGCAAGAAAGTTTGGCTTATTTTGATTGTAAGGTCAGCCATGAAGTCGCCGCAGGAGATCATCAATTGGTTATTTGCGAGGTGATTGAAGCTCGGCAATTAAACGCGGGTAGGCCTATGTTGTATAGCGCTACCGGAACGATGGATAATAGTGCTGAGCTTTATGAGTAAGTGGGCTGCTTTGTTGTCTATTAAGTAGGCGATAAACTACACTCATCTAAAGCTTGGGTGAAAGTATGAATTCAAATAAAAGAACATGTATTCGAGTTGCTGAGTGTTTAGCGATAGAAATAGAGAATGATTTGGGGGAGCGAGTACATGGGGTAACTTTAGATATATCCAATCAAGGTATTGGTGTGCGTTGTAGCGCGGATGACCGGAACCGAATAACGCCGCAAGGTGATTTTGTTAAGCAAGGGCGCCCAGTAGAGGTTCAGGTTCATTTGAAATTTCCTGATACGCTAGGGCGTAGTGAGTTAATTAGTGTGCGTTGCGGTATTGTTTATTCTCGGAAACTTGCGCAAGATAAGTGTCAGGTTGGGTTGGGTTTTTTAGGTATGGACGCTGATGCCGAGGTTTATTTGACTCAATTTATTCAAAATAGAAAACTAGCGCAAAAGAGTTAGGGATAAAATTTTTGAGTGGAATAACACACTATAATCGGAAGATTATAAAAATCTTAATGACCGCGCACTGATAATTCAGTAAAATTATAACAATTACTCGGTTTTACGAGTAGCTGATATGATCAGACGTAATTTATTCTATAACGGGAAGGGCCGCGAGGTGCTTCCCGTTTTGTACATTTAAGGTGGCTTATTTTGAACAAACCTGCACTATTAATGTTGGAAGATGGGACAGTATTTTATGGGGTGTCGGTAGGCGCAGATGGCTGTTCTGCTGGGGAAGTGGTGTTTAATACATCGTTAACTGGCTATCAAGAAATCCTAAGCGATCCTTCTTACGCTAAACAAATTGTAACCTTAACTTACCCGCACATTGGAAATGTTGGGACAAATGATGAGGATAATGAGTCGTCTGGCGTTTTTGCTAGCGGCTTGGTGATTCGTGATTTACCTATCGTTGCTAGTAACTGGCGCTCAGAAAAAAGCTTGTCGGATTATTTGCAGGATAATAATGTGGTTGCCATTGCCGAAATTGATACCCGTCAATTGACTCGATTATTACGTGATAAAGGTGCGCAACGTGGTTGTATTATCGCGGGTGATGTTTGTGATGAGGTGGTAGCAAAGGCTGCGATAAATGCATTCTCTGGATTGAAAGGGATGGATTTAGCGAAAGAAGTCACTGTTACCGAAGCTTATGAGTGGACGGAAAATACTTGGAGTTTAGAAGCGGGCCATACACAAGCTGAAAATCTTACTAAGCATGTCGTTGCATATGATTTTGGTGTAAAACGTAATATTTTACGTTTGTTAGCTAATCGTGGTTGTCGTGTAACAGTTGTTCCTGCTACGACACCAGCTACGGAAGTATTGGCAATGAACCCAGATGGTGTGTTTTTATCGAATGGTCCAGGTGATCCAGAGCCTTGTACTTATGCAATTGAGGCAGTTAAGACTATTTTAGAGCAAAAAATTCCTGTCTTTGGTATTTGCTTGGGGCATCAAATATTAGCCTTGGCTTGTGGCGCTAAAACCGAGAAGATGAAGTTTGGTCATCATGGCGCGAACCATCCTGTGCAACAAAAATCAACTGGCCGTGTGATGATTAGTAGTCAAAATCATGGTTTCGCTGTGGATGAAAAAACCTTACCATGTAATTTACAAGCGACTTTCCATTCTTTATTTGATGGCAGTTTGCAAGGAATTGCACGTACTGATATTCCTGCGATGAGTTTTCAAGGTCATCCTGAAGCTAGCCCAGGCCCGCATGATGTAGAGTCGTTATTTGATGACTTTATGGATATGATGAACCAAGCTAACTAATCACCTCAGAGCAAAATACGAATATGCCAAAAAGAACCGACATAAAATCCATATTATTATTAGGCGCTGGTCCGATTGTTATTGGTCAGGCCTGTGAATTTGATTATTCAGGTACTCAAGCCTGTAAAGCGTTGCGTGAAGAAGGTTACCGAATCATTTTGGTGAACTCGAATCCTGCTACGATTATGACTGATCCCGATATGGCGGATGCCATTTATATTGAGCCAATTGATTGGCAGACGGTCGAAAAAATTATTGAAAAAGAGCGTCCTGATGCTGTATTGCCGACGATGGGTGGGCAAACTGCATTAAATTGTGCTTTAGATCTAGATAAACACGGTGTATTGGAAAAATATGGCGTGGAAATGATTGGAGCGACTAAAGAAGCCATTAATATGGCAGAGGATCGTCAGTTATTTAATGATGCGATGGCTAGGCTTGGTTTTGAAGTTGCTAGGTCTAAAACTGCGCATAGCATGGAAGAAGCATTTTCTGCGCAAGCGGAAGTTGGTTATCCGACCGTTGTGCGCCCTTCATTTACGATGGGCGGTAGTGGTGGTGGTATTGCCTATAATAAAGAAGAATTTGTTGATATTTGTGAGCGGGGATTATATTTATCACCAACGAATGAGTTATTGATTGAAGAATCAGTACTGGGTTGGAAAGAATATGAAATGGAAGTGGTGCGCGACACTAAAGATAATTGCATTATTATTTGCTCTATCGAAAACTTTGATCCGATGGGTGTGCATACGGGGGATTCTATTACCGTTGCCCCGGCGCAGACTTTAACTGATAAAGAGTATCAAATTTTACGTAATGTTTCTTTAGCGGTACTGCGTGAAATCGGTGTTGATACGGGTGGATCGAATGTGCAGGTAGCGATTAATCCGGCTGATGGTCGTATGGTTGTTATTGAGATGAATCCGCGTGTATCGCGTTCATCGGCTTTAGCCTCGAAGGCAACGGGGTTTCCGATTGCGAAAGTCGCTGCAAAATTGGCTGTCGGTTATACGCTAGATGAATTGCAGAATGAGATTACTGGCGGAGCAACGCCAGCTTCATTTGAGCCGACGATTGATTATGTGGTCACTAAAGTGCCTCGTTTTACTTTTGAAAAATTCCCGCAAGCGGATGACCGTTTAACCACGCAGATGAAGTCAGTGGGTGAAGTGATGGCGATTGGCCGTACTTTTCAAGAATCTTTGCAGAAAGCTTTGCGCGGTCTTGAAGTGGGTGTTGATGGTTTGGATGAAATTGTTGATTTTACTGAGTCTGATGCACAGGAAAAAATGCAGCGTGAAATGCGTCACCCTGGGCCAGATCGTTTATGGTATGTGGCAGATGCTTTCCGTAGTGGGATGGCATTTGATGACGTGCATGAGGCGAGTAAAATTGATCCATGGTTTTTAGCACAAGTAGAAGATTTGGTGTTAACCGAGAAGTCATTAGCAACAAAAACTTTGGCAACTTTAGAGGAAGGGCAATTATTTCGTTTAAAGCAAAAAGGTTTTTCTGATGCGCGTCTAGCTAAGTTGCTGGGTACTAAAGAGCGTGATGTGCGTAAATTACGCCATAAACAGGCGATACGTCCTGTGTACAAGCGTATTGATTCTTGTGCTGCTGAATTTTCATCAGATACGGCTTATTTGTATTCGACTTATGAACGTGAATGCGAAGCGCGTGTTTCAGATAAAGAAAAAATTATTATTTTAGGGGGCGGTCCTAATCGAATTGGCCAAGGGATTGAATTTGATTACTGTTGTGTGCATGCTGCTTTAGCTTTGCGTGAAGCCGGTTACGAGACCATTATGGTGAACTGTAACCCTGAAACTGTGTCGACTGATTTTGATACTTCTGATCGATTGTATTTTGAGTCTTTAACCTTTGAAGATGTGATGGAAATCATAGATTTAGAGCAGCCTAAGGGCGTGATTGTGCAGTATGGTGGGCAAACGCCGCTTAAATTAGCGCGTGATTTAGAAGCTGCTGGTGCACCAATTATTGGTACCTCACCTGATGCCATTGATTTAGCAGAGGATAGAGAGCGTTTTCAGCAGTTAATTGAGAAATTAGATTTAAAACAACCACCGAATGGTACTGCCTCCTCGACAGAGCAGGCTGTTAGTGTCGCAAAAGAATTAGGTTTTCCTTTGGTTGTGCGCCCCTCTTATGTTTTAGGTGGCCGCGGTATGGAAATCGTTTATAACGAGGAATCTTTGCAGCGTTATATGAAAGAAGCGATTAGCGTTTCCAATGAGTCGCCTGTGCTTTTAGATCGTTTTTTAGACGATGCGATTGAAATGGATGTTGATGCGATTTATGATGGTGAAACCTTATTAATCGGAGGCTTAATGCAGCATGTTGAGCAAGCTGGCGTACATTCTGGCGACTCGGCTTGTTCTTTACCTCCGTACGATTTACCTGTGCATTTGCAAGATCAATTGCGCGTTCAAGTAAAGCAAATGGCTGAAGCGTTGGGCGTACGAGGCCTGATGAATACTCAGTTTGCGATTCAAGGTGAAACTATCTATGTATTAGAAGTTAATCCGCGCGCTTCACGTACTGCGCCTTTTGTTTCTAAAGCAACGGGGTATCCTTTGGCTAAAATTGCGGCGCTTTGTATGGCTGGTATTTCATTAAAAGAGCAGGGTATTATAGATGAGCGTATTCCAAGTTATTTCTCGGTAAAAGAAGCGGTATTCCCATTTGTTAAGTTTCCTGGTGTAGACCCTTTATTAGGGCCGGAAATGAAATCAACAGGAGAGGTGATGGGTGTAGGTAAAACCTTTGGTGAGGCTTTTGCTAAATCACAGCGTGCTTCTGGCGTAGATTTGAGTCATAGTGGTAAAGTGCTAATCAGTATTCGCGAGGCCGATAAGCCTAAGGTTGTTGAAGTAGCGAAGATGTTGATTTCGAAAAATTATCAGATTGTTGCTACGCGCGGAACTGCCAAGGTTATTCAGGCTGCAGGCATAGAGTGTGAAGTTGTCTGTAAAGTTAATGAAGGGCGACCTAACACCGTAGATATGATTAAAAACGATCAGATTCAGTTGATTATTAATACCACTGAAGGCATTAAAGCGATTTCAGATTCATTTACTATGCGTAGAGAGGCTTTGCAGCACCGGGTTACTTATTACACGACAATGGCTGGTGCTAAAGCGGCTTGTTACGCATTAGGTGAGCTAGATGCGGGTGATGTTAATTGTTTGCAGGATCTGCATCGTACTTTAAATTAAAATTCAAGCTGAATTTTAATTTATGGAGAGGCTGGCATTTGTCAGCCTTTCTTTTTTATATGAATATTTATTATTAAGTTTGTTGGAGTTTTAAATGGATAAAGTACCTCTTACTGTTGTAGGCGCAGAAAAATTAAAAGCTGAATTAGAGGAATTAAAAACTGTTACTCGGCCGCGAATTGTTGAGGCGATTGCGACAGCAAGAGAGCACGGTGATTTAAAGGAAAATGCGGAATATCATGCAGCGCGCGAGCAACAAAGTTTTGCTGAAGGGCGTATAAATGAGATTGAAAGTAAGTTGGCTAATGCGCAAGTCATTGATGTCACGACGGTTGATGCAAAAGGTAAGGTGATTTTTGGTGCAACGATTGAAATCGAAGATTTAGAAACAGAGAAAAAAGTAACTTATCAAATTGTTGGTCAAGATGAAGCGGATATTAAAGAAGGGCGTATTTCGGTAGGCTCGCCTATTGCTAGAGCTCTGATTGGCAAAGAGCTTGAAGATGTTGTTACGGTTAAAACGCCGAGCGGCGACATTGACTATGAGATTCTATCTATTAAATATATTTAAATAGACTATGCCATTGTCGGTGTGCAGTTTTACATCGACAATGGTTTGAGACTTTATATGACGAATTAAAGCAGGTTTATCCTGTATGCAACCTAATAATCTCTTCGTCTACTACCTTGTTTCTTTTTCTTGGGTTCTACCGCCGGTTTTTTTCGATAAATAACGACAACTTGGCCTATACTTTGAATCAGTTCTGCATTGGTTGCAGTGATTATGGCTTCTTGGATAAGTTTGCGTTCATCTCTTTCGGCACGGACTTTTATTTTAATTAACTCATGGGTCTTAAGTGCTAAGTCAATTTCAGTTAGTACGGGGTCGGTTAAGCCCGCTTGGCCAATCATAATAACGGGCTGTAAGGCGTGCGCTTTGCCTATCATTAGTTTTAATTCTTCAGAATTCACTCTGTATTTCCTTCAATATAATAAAATAAGACAATTTTACACTAAATAGATATGGTACGAAGTAAAAGCAGTGGTCAGTGGATGCAAGAGCATGTCAATGATGAATATGTGAAAAAAGCGAAAGCCTTAGGCTATCGCTCTAGAGCGACCTTTAAGCTGGTTGAGGTTTTAGAGAAAGATAAATTAATTCAGCCGTATATGAATGTTGTTGATTTAGGTGCTGCGCCGGGAGGCTGGTCTGAATATGTACGTAAAATTGTCGGAAAAAAGCAAAAAGTGATTGCTTTAGATATTTTAGATATTGACCCTATTGAAGGTGTGGATTTTATTTGTGGCGATTTTCGCGAGAATGAAGTTTATGAGCAGCTAACTAACATTTTGGATGGTGCGCCTATTAATGTGGTTATGTCTGATATGGCGCCGAATATTAGTGGTAATAAAGCGATGGATCAGCCCAGCTCTATATATTTATGTGAATTAGCTCTGGAAACCGCGCAGGCGATACTGGTTGAAGGTGGATCGTTTCTAGTGAAAGTCTTTCAAGGCGCTGGTTTTGAAGAGTATAAAAAACAAGTTGAAGCCTCATTTGATAAGGTTTTGATTAGAAAGCCAAAAGCATCTAGGGCACGCAGTAATGAAGTGTATATTTTAGGTAAGGGCTTTAAAAAATAAGGCACCGCCCTTATTGTAGTTAGATGACGTATGGATTGTAATATTGGGTCAAATGAAGTTAGTGATAAGTCAGGGTTTATTAATGTTGATGCAGTTGCTATGTTTTTTAGATTAAAGCCCTTTCAGGGCTAGGGCGTACAAATTGAACGATATGGTTAAAAATGTAATTTTATGGGTTGTCATTGCCGTTGTGTTGATGTCCGTATTTAATAATTTTGGTACGCGTGGAACTCAGCAAAATTCAGCTCTTTCCTATTCGCAATTTATTGATGCGGTAAAAGCAGGGCAGGTGCAAGAAGTTGTTTTAGATGATCAAAATGGAATTAAAGGTCAGCTGCAAGGCGGTAATCAATTTACGTCTCACGCTCCAAATGATCCTCATTTAGTCGATGATTTATTGGCAAATGGCGTACAAATTAAAGCGCGTCCCGCTGAAAATGAATCTATGCTGATGCAGATTTTTATTTCATGGTTTCCGATGGTATTGCTGATTGGTGTTTGGATTTTCTTTATGCGCCAAATGCAAGGCGGTGGCGGAGGTAAGGGTGGTCCAATGAGCTTTGGTAAGAGTAAAGCGCGGATGCTTGAAGAAGACCAAATCAAAGTGACTTTTGCTGACGTAGCAGGTTGTGATGAAGCCAAAGAAGAAGTTGAAGAAATGGTGGATTTTTTAAGAGACCCATCAAAATATCAAAAGTTAGGTGGCAAAATTCCCCGTGGTGCATTATTAATTGGTCCGCCAGGAACGGGTAAAACGTTGATAGCCAGAGCGATTGCAGGCGAAGCTAAAGTGCCTTTTTTCACCATTTCAGGTTCTGATTTTGTAGAAATGTTTGTTGGTGTCGGAGCTTCTCGTGTGCGTGATATGTTTGAGCAAGCAAAACGTCATGCGCCGTGCATTATCTTTATTGATGAGATTGATGCAGTAGGTCGTCAGCGTGGTGCTGGATTAGGGGGTGGCAATGATGAGCGTGAGCAAACTTTAAATCAGCTATTAGTTGAAATGGATGGTTTTGAAGGGACAGAGGGCGTAATTGTTATTGCAGCAACTAACCGACCTGATGTTTTGGATGCGGCTTTATTGCGCCCAGGTCGTTTTGATCGGCAAGTAACGGTTGGCTTGCCTGATGTTAAAGGTCGTGAGCACATTTTAAATGTACATATGGGTAAAGTTCCTGCGGCTGATGACGTCGAAGTGAAATATATTGCTCAAGGTACGCCGGGTTTTTCAGGTGCTGATTTAGCAAACTTAGTGAATGAAGCGGCTTTATATGCAGCACGCATGAACAAGCGTTTAGTCAGTATGATTGACCTTGAGAAGGCTAAAGATAAATTAATCATGGGGGCAGAAAGGCACTCTATGGTTATGGATGACAAAGAAAAAAGAATGACCGCTTATCATGAGGCAGGTCATGCCATTGTTGGTAAAGTTGTACCTGAACATGATCCTGTTTATAAAGTGAGTATTATGCCGCGTGGTCGTGCTTTAGGTGTGACTATGTTTTTGCCTGAAAAAGACCAGTACAGCGCGAGCAAATGTAAGTTAGATAGTATGATTTCTAGTTTATATGGCGGTCGTATTGCGGAAGCTCAGATTTTTGGCTGGGAACAGGTTTCTACAGGAGCCTCTAATGATATTGAACGGGCTACTGAATTAGCTAGAAATATGGTAACTAAATGGGGTTTTTCGCAGCGTTTAGGGCCATTAGCTTATAGTGAAGAAGAAGGCGAGGTCTTTTTAGGGCGCTCCGTAACGCAGCATAAGAGTGTTGCTGATGAAACTTCACATACTATTGATGAAGAAATTCGTTCTATTATTGATAGAAACTATGAGCGATCTGAGCAGATATTAAAAGATAATGAAGATATTTTGCATACGATGGCTGATGCTTTAATGAAGTATGAGACTATTGATAAAGATCAAATTAATGATCTAATGGCGCGTAAGCCGGTAAGAGATCCAGAAGGTTGGGATGACTCAACACCTCCGAATAAAAGCATTAAGGCTGACTCAACTGTCGATAAAAAAGATGGTACTGATAAATCTATTGGTAGTGCCGCCGAGCAAAATTAAAGTAAAACACAAGTAGTTTATTGGGGAGGGAGAATTTAGAGAATTCTCCCTTTTTTGTGAGATGACGAGGATAGAAGGCAATGACAAAGAAATATTTTGGAACAGATGGTATACGCGGTACGGTGGGCGAATATCCGATTACTCCTGATTTTTTTCTTAAGCTTGGTTGGGCGGCTGGTCGAGTATTTGCTCGTGAAGGCCAGGGGTTTGTTTTAGTAGGTAAAGATACGCGTATTTCCGGCTATATGTTTGAATCGGCTTTAGAGGCTGGCCTTGCTGCTGCAGGTGTAAATACACGGCTATTGGGGCCAATGCCTACACCAGGAATCGCATATTTAACGCGTACTTTGCGAGCTCAGGCTGGGATTGTTATTAGTGCGTCACATAACCCTTATTACGATAATGGTATTAAGTTTTTCTCTACTGAAGGCACGAAATTACCTGATGACTTAGAGCATAAAATTGAATATTATCTTGAACAGCCAATGACCACGGTTGAGTCTGCGAAACTAGGTAAAGCTAAGCGCATTAGTGATGCTGCTGGGCGCTATATCGAATTTTGTAAAGCGAGTATTCCTGCAAGTATTGATTTTAGCGGACTAAGAATTGTTGTTGATTGTGCTAATGGGGCTACTTATCATATTGCACCGCATGTTTTTAGAGAGGTAGGTGCAGAGGTTATAGAGATTGCTGCGAACCCCGATGGTCTTAATATTAACGAAAAATGTGGTGCTACCAAACCTGACTTATTAAAAAATGCGGTGATTGATTATCGTGCTGATTTGGGGATTGCCTTAGATGGAGATGGTGATCGTCTAATTATGGTGGATCATAAAGGCGAAGTCGTTGATGGCGATGAGTTAATTTTTATTATCGCTAAAGCGCGTAAAGCCGCCGGAAAATTACAAGGGCCAGTTGTTGGCACCTTAATGAGTAATTTAGGTATGGAGCATGCGTTAAAAAAGCTTAAAGTTGATTTATTGCGCGCTAATGTAGGTGACCGCTATGTGATGGAGTTAATGAAGCAGCACGGTAGCATCTTGGGTGGAGAAGGTTCGGGGCATATCATTTGTTTGGATAGAACCACGACGGGTGACGGTGTGGTTGCTGCATTACAGGTACTAGCGGAAGTACATAGAACGGGTAAAAGTTTATACGAATTAAAATCTGAAATGAGTAAATATCCTCAGGTTTTAGTGAATGTAAAAGTAGCCAAAAAGGTTGACCCTAACAGCAACGAAACGATTCAAAAGGCAGTACAAGCTGTTGAAAAAGAATTAGGTGATAGCGGTCGAGTTCTACTGCGTGCTTCAGGAACGGAGCCTTTGATTCGAGTGATGATTGAAGGAGTTAATGAAGATGTAGTAAGAAAGCATGCCAATGAATTAGCTGATGTGGTTAAGAATGCAATCACTGCTTGAAATTAAGGGGTATAATCGCTTATTATATATCGTTTAAATTCTGGGGATTGTGATGCGTCGAGGGTTAGTCATCGGTAACTGGAAGATGAATATTAATTGGCACAGTGCTATTGCGCTCGTTGATGAAATTGTTGCTGCTATGCCGGCTGTGAATGCTGATTTGGTTGTTTGTCCGCCGTATCTATATATTCCAGAAGTCAGCGCACGTATCGCTGATACGCGCTTAATATGTGGATCGCAAAATATTGCAGCACATGCTGAAGGGGCTTATACCGGCGAGATTTCAGGTTCCATGCTTCGCGAGTTCGATTGTAAATATGCCATTGTAGGGCATTCGGAACACAGAAAATATTATGCTGATGATAATGTCGTAGTTGCGAAAAGATATAGGCAAGCGATTGCCTCAGGTATTGTGCCTATTTTAAGTACTGGAGACTCTCTAGCGCAAAGAAAGCAGGGCACTACTTTTGAGGTTGTTGCTAAGCAGATTGAAGACGTTATTGATATCGCAGGTATTGAAAGTTTTCATCATGCGGTGATTTCCTATGAGCCTTTATGGGCGATAGGAACAGGTAGAACGGCTACAGGTGAACAAGCTCAGGAAGTATTGGAGTTTATACGTCGCTTGATTGACAGTAAAAGTCCTGAAATTGCAGAAAAAATTCAGATTTTATATGGCGGTAGCGTAAAGTCTGAAAACGCAAAAGATTTATTAGCTATGCCCGATATTGACGGCGTATTGGTTGGTGGAGCTTCGTTAAATGCGGACTCTTTTTTAAAGATTTACTCTTCATTTCAAAATTAAAAATGTATCAAATTATTATAATCGGTCATATGGTAGTAGGTTTAGCAGTTATTGGGCTAGTATTAATCCAGCATGGAAAAGGTGCAGATGCAGGGGCAGCATTTGGCAGCGGTTCATCGGGTACAGTTTTTGGTGCACAAGGATCCGCTTCTTTCTTATCTAGAACAACTGGAGTTTTAGCGGCTGTTTTTTTCTCAACTAGCTTAGCTTTAGCTGTTTTAAGTGGTGATATTGGCAGCGATGTAGATATTATGGATACGCCTGTTATTGATCAAATGGCTGCAGAAGTACCAATGATTGAAAGTGAGCAAGTGGTTAATGAACCTGTTATTGTAAACGATGACTTACCCGTTATTGTTGATGAGTCTATTGTACCTGAGTAAAAAGTTAGCCAATGCTATTACATTGGTAGACGGGCTATATTGATAAGTCTTGTTAATGTTAAAAAATGCGAATGTGGTGGAACGGTAGACACGTCAGCTTGAGGGGCTGGTGCCAGCAATGGTGTGGGGGTTCAAATCCCCCCATTCGCACCATTTTTAAAGGATTTATAGCGGTAGGAAACATAAATTGTGTGATTTTTTGGGTTGATATTCAAACTAGGATATTGCAGAAAATAAATGATCGTGTAAGTTCACAGAAGTATATTAAGCCCATATCTAACAAGGTATTGGGCTTTTTTTATGCCTGTTAATCTTTCTAAGAAATAAGTATTTATAAGGAGGCGATTGGGTGAGTATAATCTCTCAAGTGAACATCTGTTTTTGTCTGAATATGGGGGTTTTGTTAGCCTCAAAGAAAGCCTAAGTCTATCTTGCTTGGCTATAACAATATTAATTTATTGGATGGTGGGACTATGAAATACATAATAAAAAAATTAAGTGCAGATTTTATTTCTAATGAGCTAGAGCAAGTGAGATTGCAATTTGTAGATGCATTAACTTACACCATGGAAAGTGCGAGTATTATTTTTGATAAAAAAGTCAAAGATCCTTTGGATATTTATATTGAATATGACTTTCAACAAAAAGGCGGTGAAGAGGTTGTTTATGGATTTAACTTGGGGGAAGAAATTGCCAAGAGCTTTGCGCTTGATGTTAACAAATATCACTCGTCTGAGCAGCTCCTAAGAATTAGTCAGAGCCTTAAAGCATTGGCTGATGAAATAGACAGTCGGTATAAGCTAGAGCCTCCGCCAACACTTGCTGAAACTCAAGATAAACAAGATACTGATTATGCAAAAAAGGTCAATCGCTCATATCGTGAGGTGTTGAAAGAAGCTATTGCAAAGGATGAAGCTTTGAAAAAAGAACGAGCATTGAAAAATTCCAAAGAATTTCTCGATGCAGAATATAAATTAAATGCTGGTGAAGTTCCGATACTGAAATGAAAGTTAAATGATGCATACAGGAAGTAAGGATTTTAGGGCTTACACTTAAGATGAAACATTAAGGTAGGGTACGCATTGCGTACCTCTCGGTGTAACAAGGTGTGCGGTGCATACCCTACATAAATTGTACCGGCTTAAAATACTAGTCGGATTTTACTACCCTTGGGAATGAGCGGTAAATGATATGCGAGTCTCGTATTCTGTCGGAGTGGATTTTCTAAAACAAATAGAGTATCTTTAGCTTTCAATCTTTGCTACTTATTTCTCGTTTCTATTCTCATCTATCATAATTATGAAAAAGCCAATAATCACTGCCGCAAAACCGGTAGCTAAAGTGAAAGAAAAAACACCTGTTGCCACTGCTGCTGTCGCTAAAGCTGCCGCTCCTAAGCCAGTTCCCGCCAAGAAAGCGCCTGCAAAGGTTAAAGCTGTCACACCAAAAGCAGTTGCGCCTAAAGCATCTAGCTTAACGATGACTGAGCGTGTAGGTTTGACTTCAGGCAGTATCTGGCATTATTTGACTAAAAATGGTGCTACCTCAGTCTCTGTATTAGTTAAGGCGCTAACAGAAGAAGAAAAAATCATTCAGCGCAGTATTGGTTGGTTGGCTCAGGAAGGTAAAATAACACTTGAAACTGTTGGCCGCACTGAGACCATAGCACTGAAAAAATAATTGTTTTACTTATAAGAAGGAATTACCTATGTCTGATCATGTGTATAAAAAAATTGAACTAACTGGCTCATCTAGTGTCAGTATTCAAGATGCTATTGAAAATGCGGTTGCTAAAGCCTCAGAAACAATTAAGAACATGCGTTGGTTTGAAGTGATTGAAACCCGTGGTCATATTGATGATGGAAAAGTAGAACACTGGCAGGTAACCCTTAAAGTAGGTTTTAGAATTGAATAAAGTTAGCGGTATGTAAAAGGCCTATTATTTCGTAACCGCTCGAAGGGATGCACGTGCTGTGTATGTGCATCAGATGCAAGGGTTTCAGGTTGATTCCCTTGCACTTTTTATTGGCTAGCTATCTTTTCAACTTTAATCGTTTTAATCGCTCTTGCGGTCATAGAATGAATGATAAAGCTGTAGCCACATTCAGCAATGCTTTCTCCTGTTTTGGGCAAATGATGCAAATGTGAGAGCATAAAACCGCCTAAGGAATAAAATTCAGTGGCATTGATATTGATGCCTAAAATGTCATTGACTTCGGCTATTGGTAACTTGGCATCGATCATATAACTATCTTGCCCCAACTCTTGAAATAACATCTTTTGATTATAACGGCGGCGCGAGCTTTCTTCGGGGCTGCTTTCAAGGTCGCCGACCACTTCTTCATATAAATCTTGCTTATCTATGATGCCGGTTGTGGAACCGAACTCATCAACGACAATAGCTGTCTTGCAGTTTTGCTGATCAAATAAATGAAATAGTTCTTCTAGGTATTGATTTTCTGTGACGTACAAAGCAGGTTTAATGATTTCTAGTAAAGTTTGTTGTGCTAAATCTAGTTCTAATACCTCCCAAGGTTCTATCGATAACATGCCGACAATATTACTGATATTGCCTTGATATACGGGAATATCATGGAAGTGCATGCTTTGCGCAAGCCTGACTGCATTCTCTAAGGAGCTATCTTGTTCTAATGCAAGCATATCAGGCACGGGGGTCATCACTTGTCCGACGATGGTGTCGGAAAAATTGATCGCACGTTTAATGCGATTGCGATCAAAAGCATCTAAATGGCTGCCCATTTCAGCCATTTCTACAATAGAACGCATTTGTTCGCGTGTGATAAAAAGGCTGGAATTAGGTTTGCCTACACCAACCATTCGCGCGACAGTACGCGCAATGCGCGAAAAAATAAAAATAATCGGATAAAACAGCAAAGAAAAAAGCCGTAACACACGCACAATAACGGGTGCGATGGTGTTCGAATTTTGCTGATAAATACTTTTAGGGACGATTTCCCCAAAAATAAGGAAAATCGGTGAATAGATTAATAGTGCGTATACATCGCCATTGTCACCAAAATATTCGACCATTAATAAAGTCCCTAGCGTAGTCAATGCGACTGTCGCGATATTAGTGCCTACTAAAGTCGTACCCAATAAAATATCTGGCGTTTTAAATAAGTCTAAAACGATTTGTGCACCTTTATGACCCATACGTGCTTTGTGACGCATTTTTATTTTGTCAGAACTCACTAAGGCAATTTCCGAGCCGGAGAAGAAGCCTTTTATAAGTAATAAAATCAGCATTAATACTAATGTTTCAATGAGATTCATGCTTGCTCCCCTTCAAGGTTAACTTCATCTTCTATAATAATGGCTTTCTTTTTCACCCCTTTGGCCAGCTGTACGCGCGATATTCTATGACCGTCCATTTCTAAAACCGTCATAAGTAAATCTTCCATTTGTACTTGATCGCCTGTCTTGGGTAATCGATCTAATTTTCGGAACACAACACCAGCGATAGTGGTCATGCGATTATCTTTAATCACAAAGTGAGTTAAATCTTCTATGTGGATTAATTTCATATCTCCTGGCACCTCATAAATATTGCTCGAGGGGTCATGATCAACACCGGGGAATGTATCTTGGGGGCAGATTTCACCGAACACGAATTGCAGTACTTGCTCTAAGGTGACTAAGCCTTCGACACCACCGAATTCATTTAAAACGATAGCGGATTTAATTTCATTAATTTTAAAAAAGTCGAACATTTCGTTAACTTTTTTAGTGGGCGGGATAACGATAGGGTCATGCAGTAGGTTTTTGATGTTGAAATCGCTTTCTTGTTGTGCAGGGTCTAAAAAAATTCCTGCCAGGTCGGCCGCATGAATAAAGCCAATAAAGTTATCTCGGTCTTCTTCGTACACGGGGAAACGATGCATTTTATGTTGGCAAATAAATTGCATTAATTGCTGTCTATTCCATGTGATATTGATAAAGGGAGTTTGCGCATGTGGAATCATAATTTCTATGACCTCAGTCGCGCCAGCTTCTAGCAAATTAAAAATCATTAATTTTTCCGAGCTGCCTAGTTCGCCATTTTTGACGACATCGTCCACTAACGTTCTAAATTCATCCACATGTAAAATATTGTCGGGTGATTTTTCCTTGCCGACCAAAAAAGTGGTTACTCGATCAGAAATTTTCCAGACTATCCAGCGTAATGGAGCGACGAATTTCACCCATACGCGCATGACGGGCACAATAATACGTGTACTAACGACAACAGGGTTAGATACCGCGATAGTTTTGGGTGTAACTTCTCCAAAAACGAGCAGTAGTGGCACCATAATTAATAAAGTAATCCAGCCGGCATCTTCTTGACCATAAAGCTTGACTAAGATGATTGTCATGTTAGCTGCTGCAGCGATATTAATGAGTTCATTGCCGCATAAAATAGAAATAATCAGGCGCCTGGGTTGTTCCAGCAGCTCATGAATGGTGGCTGCTAAAGGGTGGTTTTGTTTGAGTAGGTTTTGTAAATCAATTCGAGATAAAGAGAATAGTGCTGTTTCCGAGCTGGAAAATAATGCCGAGCCGATTAATAAGAACACTTGGACCACGGATCTAATTAATACTTCGGGGTCATCCATAGGGGAGATGTTAGGCGTAATAAATACCCAAAAGACCGCTGCCAACTGAGTTACTTCAGTTAAGTAATATTCCATATTGTATTAAAGTAAAAGCTTAGTATCGAGGCTGGATAGAGTAAGTACGCTTGATTTATAGTACTTAAAGGGCTGGTTGTAAGCTTAGCATATTGACTAAATGCAGTGAGGTTTATTTAGTTAGGGACGGAGGTTAAAAAATAGCCCCATAGAGTGTTGCTGAGGAACGAATCGCATCAATAATGGTTCGTCAATTTGTGAAATATGGAATATAGAGGGTGGGAATGTTTGTTTTTCACTAGTCTAATATTTAAAAAATAGGCGCAAAAAATTTTCTCCACAGGAATAAAAATAAAATTGCGCATAATGCCATAAATGTAATATTATAACATTTCAATTTTTTGGATTAGAGTAATTTTCAGTATGGTGCGCAGACAGGTTTCCTTATTATTTTTTATCAGTGTTTCTAGTTCCTTGATGGCTGAAGAGGTACAAGAATTAGAGACTGTGATTGTTTCAGCGCCTTTGCATAAAAAGGCATCGGAAACGGTACATCCCGTTAATATTTTAGAAGGTGACGATTTAGCGCTTAAACAAGCGACGACTATTGGCGAGACTCTAAAGCAAGAGTTAGGTATAAACAGTATGTCTTTTGGTTCTAGCGTGGGACAGCCGGTGATCCGTGGGCAAGTAGGTAATCGCGTTTTGGTACTGCAAAATGGCTTGGGTAGCCTTGATGTCTCGGGTGTTAGTCCTGATCATGCGAACAGTACCGAAGCTTTATTGGCAGAGCGAATTGAAGTATTGCGCGGGCCGGCTAGTTTGTTATATGGCAGTGGCGCGATAGGCGGTATTGTGAATGTTATTGATAACCGTATCCCGCTATATATGCCTGAAGCGCTAAGTACTACTTTTGAACAGCGCTATAATTCAGTATCAAATCAGTGGAGTAGTGCTTTAAAGCATGATGGTGGACTGGACAAAGTTGCCTGGCATGTGGATGGTTTTTTTCGTGATAGCGGTAATTATCATGTGCCTACTGAGTCGAATGGCTTGGGGTATGTGCCGAATACCGATGCGCAAAGCTGGAGTGGCACGATAGGGGCTTCTTGGGTCGATGACTGGGGTATGGTTGGTTTTTCCTATAATCATTTGGATAACAATTATGGCGTGCCACCTGTTGATGAATTGGTACGTATTGATTTACAGCAAAATCGCTATGATTTAAAAGCTGAGTTGTATGAGCCATTTACTTGGGTAGAAGCGGTAAAGCTACGTTTTGCTTATAACGATTATCAACATGTCGAATTAGAAGATGGCATCACAGTAGGGACGCAATTTGATAATCAAGGCATTGAAGGGCGTGCGGAAGTAGTGCATAAGTCTTTGGGGTTTATTGATCATGGTGTGTTTGGTTTTCAGGCGCAAAGCAAAGAGCTTGAGGCAATAGGTGAAGAGGCTTTTGTACCGCCTTCATCTGTACAAAATTATGCAGGTTTTATTGTCGAAGATATTCATGCGGGCGCAGTAACTTATGAGCTGGGCTTGCGCGTTGAACATCAGCAGGTTGATGCTGAAGGATTTGCACGCAAACAACATACGCCGGTAAGTGCTTCACTATCTGCCCTGTGGCATGCAAGCGATAATATATTTATGAGTTTAGCATTCACCCATGCGCAACGCGCGCCCGATGTACAAGAGTTGTTTTCTGATGGGGTGCATTTTGCCGCGCAAAGTTATGAGTTAGGTGATGAAAATCTGGGGCTGGAAACCTCTTATAATTTAGAGTTTAGTTTTAAAACTGATTTTGACTGGGTTAGCACCGAACTCAATTTATTTCATAACTGGAGCAATGATTATATTATCCAGAATAATACTGGTGATTGGTTTGATATGGATAGTGAGTCTTTTGTTTCAGATTGTGCACTTGAAGCAGAATGTTTACCTGTTTATCAAGCAATGCAGCAGGACGCGCGTTTTTATGGTTTTGAAGCGCAAGTGGTTTTTCCAGTTTGGGAAGGAGAGGATAATCAGTTCGATATGACTTTATTTAGTGATTTTGTACGCGGTGAATTAAGTGGCGGAGGCAATGTGCCGCGTATGCCGCCATTACGCTATGGTTTTCAGCTGGATTATACTGGCTATGATGCCTTTGCTGCTGGCTTACGTTTGACGCGAGCTGAAGCGCAAACGCATGCGGGTGAGAATGAGTCTAGTACGCCAGGTTATTTATTATTAGATATGAATGTCAATTATAGTGTGCGCCTTGCGGATAAAGTGGATGCTTTATTTTTTGTCAAAGCTAATAATTTATTAAATGAAACCATCCGTAATTCTACTTCGTTTTTAAAAGAAGTAGCACCAGAGCCAGGGCGAGGTGCAGAAGTTGGTATCAGAGTGAGCTTTTAAGATGTCAGAGACTATCGATAGCAAAACAGTACAACAGCCACATAATCATAAAGGATGTATGCAGCATGCTCTGCAAGCAGCAGAACAGGTCTGTACTAAAAAAGGCGTACGCCTGACGGCGATTAGAAAACGTATTCTGGAGTTAATTTGTACCAGCCATAAAGCTATTGGTGCGTATGAACTATTAGACCTGTTTAAGTTGGAAGATCCAAAAGCAAAACCAGTGACTATTTACCGTGCTTTGGATTTTTTAATGGAAGCTGGATTAGTTCATAAAATAGAGTCGCTGAATGCCTTTATCGGTTGTTTACAAGCGGAAAAGCAGCATAAGTCAGTGATCTTGATTTGCGATAATTGTAAAAATGCTTATGAGATGGATGCAACGGCGGTATATGAAAGCTTATTTGCTTTAAGTGAGTCCATGCAGTTTAAGCCGCAGTGTCTAACATTAGAGCTGCATGGTTTATGTGCCAGTTGTAGCTAAAAAATGCACTGGGTGAGCTGGAAATCAACATCTTCAGTCACTTGTTTGGGGCGTGCTGTCCCCGTTGCTGCAAGCATGAAGCGAGCAGTAAAGCGATGCCTGCCGCCACTAATTTCGACAAAATAAGGGGCAGACCGTAACAGTTTGATAGTGATTATTTGATACGGTAGTAAGGGTTCTAAATTAAATTGATAAAAGCCTTTTTCAGCCGTGATATTGCTGGATTCACCGCTTAAACGAATAAAATTCAAAATTAGGTCGATAGCTCTGCGAATGGTTGCAAATTGACTAATCCACAATTTTAAATCCTGCTCTTGCTGTTCTATATTTTGCTCTAGCCAAAAATGGTAAGAGGGCAGGTCAAATGAACAAGTGCCTCCGGGAATACTACTGCGCTGAGTGATGGTTTTGAATAAATCGCTTTCCATACTGGAAAGGTCTATTTTGCCGCTGGTTGCGTAGAGGATTTTGCTGGTAGAATTTAATTCATTGATGATTTGGCGTAGTCTTTTTGTATCTACGCCTTCATGTGCAGACAGCTGGTTTAATCTATTGGAATGACGCTCCAGTTCTTTAAGGGTTTCTGCCTTTAAATCGTGGCGCGTAAAAATTTGTAAAATATCGACTAGCGTACTTACAGTCGTTCGTTTATCCCAAATGCTTGTACCCGCGAAGAAATGATCGAGTTGTAAAAACAGTTGCTCTAGGCGAATGAAGACACGGATGCGTTCATTAAGAGGGAATTCATAGCTAATATATTCTGTAGTCACTGTGCTTGTTTTAGAAATTGCTCGTGTAAGTGTTTGACTTGTTGATTTAGCTTTAGCTGGTCTTGGGTGTTGTCAATAATGCTGTCTGCTTGTGCTAAACGCTCGCTTCGACTTACTTGGCTGTGAATAATCGCGGTAATTTGTGCCGCACTGAGTTGATTGCGTAATTTTACCCGATTAATCTGCACTTCCATAGGACAGTCAATCACTAAGATATGGTCGACAAATGCTTGCATCTTGGTTTCTAGTAAAAGCGGGATAGATAGTATGGCATAAGGAGCAGACAATTCACTAAGTTGCTGCTCTATTTCCCCATAAATAAGAGGATGCATAATATTTTCAAGTTGAGTTTTTTTCTCGACATCATTGAAAATAGTCTCCCTGAGTTTACTGCGATCTAAGTTACCATCTGCCAAAATATAGGTTTGACCGAATTGCTGGCTGATTTGTGTGAGTGCAATTCCTGCTGGATTGACGAGTGCGTGAGCAATTTCATCAGCATCAATAACAGGAACGGAAAGCTGTTTAAATAAATTGGATACTGTTGTTTTGCCACAGCCTATCCCACCGGTAAGTCCTACTTTATACATACTGACTTATAAGCCTACACTGTTTAGGTACAGGGTATTTAGTTGATCGCCCCACAATAATGCTATCCAACCAGCAATAGCGAGATAAGGGCCAAAAGGAATAGGAATATTTTTATCACGACCGAGCGCTATAATCATAGAAACGCCGATAATTGCACCGACTAAAGAGGATAGCAGGATAATTAACGCTAGATACTGCCAACCCAACCAAGCACCAAACAAGGCGAGTAGTTTAAAATCACCATACCCCATGCCTTCTTTACCTGTCAGCAGTTTAAACACTTGGTAAATAGTCCATAAAACCATATAACCTGCAATTGCACCAACAATACTAGAAATAGGGTCAGTGAAAACATTAAATAAACTTAATAATAAGCCCAACCATAATACCGGTAGAGTTATATTGTCCGGTAATAATTGATGATCAAAATCAATGCCGCTAAGCGCGACAAGCGTCCACGTTAGGATTAAAGCAAATAAGGTCTCAATTTGCCCACCTAGTTGATAAGCAACAACAGCGGATAACAACCCTGTTAATGCTTCAATAAACGGGTAACGCGCAGAAATAGGGGCCGCGCAATTAGCGCACTTACCTCGCAAAAATAAGTAACTAAAGACGGGGATATTTTGATAAGCCTTAATACCTGATTTACATTTTGGACAATGCGAAGCGGGTAGGGATAAATTAAATGTTTCTGTAGGTACATCAATAGGGAGCTCAAGAAACTCCTGACATTCCTGTTTCCAGCCTTGTTGCATCATCACAGGTAGGCGATAAATAACGACATTGAGGAAACTACCGACTAATAAGCCTAATACTCCAGCGAGTAAACTAAGGAGAATGGGGGAATCTAAAATAATGGAGTAAGGAGACATAGAGGCGAAAATGTATGAGTAAAAGGGTGAGACTAGATAAGTGTTTTAAATTAAATTTAGGATAAGTTAAAGAGCATAAAAGTTTTATGCTCTTTTTTTGATGGAATGAAACAATTAAAAACCATTCGCTACCTTTAACCGATGGCAGCACCGAGTTTGAAGATAGGTAAGTACATCGCTACGATTAATCCACCGACTAAAATACCTAAGATAACCATGATGAAAGGTTCCATTAGGCTGCTTAAGTTGTCTACGAGGTTATCAACTTCTTCCTCATAAAAATCAGCTACTTTGTCTAGCATTTTGTCGATAGAGCCTGACTCTTCACCAATAGCTAACATTTGTACTACCATATGTGGGAATAGCTTGGTTTGAAGCATTGAGTATTGCATGCTTTGCCCTGTAGAGACATCTTCTCGCATTTGCATCACGGCATTGTAATACACGATATTACCTGTAGCACCAGCTACGGACTCTAATGCATCAACTAAAGGTACACCCGCGGCAGACATGGTAGATAAGGTTCTGGCAAAGCGGGCAATGGCTGATTTATGTAAAATCATACCAACAATCGGTAGCTTGAGCATGGTTCGATCAAGAAAGTAGTTGAACTTTTTAGAGCGTTTTTTAAAATAACCAAAAGTATAAACTGCAGCGACAACAGTACCAACAACATAGTACCAATAGGCAACCATCCAGTCTGACAAGCCCATAACCCATAAAGTAAAACCCGGTAAATCAGCACCAAAGCTATCAAATAAGTCTTTAAACACAGGGACAACGAAGATCAGTAAAATAGCAGTAACAATAAAAGCGACAACGACTACAGCGATAGGGTAGGTTAAAGCTTTTTTTACTTTGGCTTTAATCGATTCAGATTTTTCTTTATAAGTAGCAATCTTGTCTAGTAAGCCTTCTAGTACCCCTGCTTGCTCTCCGGCTTCAACAAGATTACAAAATAATTCATCAAAATAAATAGGGCGCTTACTTAAGGCCTGAGCTAGTGTGTCACCCCCTTCAATATCAGCTTTAATCGCGAGTAGCATTTCTGACATAGCTGGGTTATCGTGGCCTTTTCCTACAATATCAAAAGATTGCACCAAAGGAACGCCTGACTCGAGCATGGTAGCAAGTTGCCGAGCAAAGATGGCAATGTCTTTTGTGGTGATTTGCGCTTTGGCTTTAGTGAATAAAGGCGTGGGTTTTTTCTTAACAGAAATAACACGTATACTTTGCCGGCGTAATTCAGCGCGCGCAACAGCTTCACTAATGGTCGCTATTTCACCATTAATAACTTTGCCATTTTTGTCTTTTCCTTTCCAGATAAAGTCTATTTGTTCTTTGCTTTCGGCCATAATTATTCCCTTGTTACTCGGTCAATTTCTTCCAAAGAGGTAATACCTTGCTTGATCTTTATTAAACCAGATCTTCTTAAATCATTTACGCCATCTTTTTTTGCTTGTTCGCCAAGTTGCATAGCATTACAACCTTCTAAAATACGCGCACGCATTGCTTCTGTAATAGGCATAACTTGATAAATCCCGACTCGGCCTTTATAGCCATCATTGCAGTTATCACAACCGACGGCTTTAAATACGGTGAACGTGCCTAACTCTTCTTTTTGAAAGCCGGCTTCTAATAGGATTTTTTCGGGATACTCTGCATCTGTTTTGCAATGTTCACATAAGCGCCTTGCTAATCGCTGCGCCATGATAAGGAGTACCGAAGACACGATATTAAAGGCAGGAATCCCCATTTGTAATAGGCGATTCAATGTTTGCGGGGCATCGTTGGTATGTAGTGTGGATAATACCATATGACCTGTTTGAGCTGCTTTTACGGAAATCTCTGCGGTTTCAAGGTCACGAATCTCCCCGACCATGATGATGTCAGGATCTTGGCGTAAGAAAGCCCTTAATGCAGTGGCAAAAGTCAACCCTGCTTTCACGTTCATATTTACCTGGTTAATGCCTTCTACCGTGATCTCGACGGGATCTTCTGCCGTAGAAATATTGCGCTCTACCGTATTAAGAATGTTCAGGCCGGTATAAAGTGAAACGGTTTTACCGCTACCAGTAGGGCCTGTTACCAGAATCATACCGTAGGGCTTTTGAATGGCATCAAGGAACAGTTTTTGTTGCTCAGGTTCAAACCCGAGCTTTTCAATGCCCAGTTGTGCACTGGTTGGATCTAAAATACGCAATACTACTTTTTCACCGAATAGAGTTGGGCAGGTGTTGACACGAAAATCGATCGCTTTATTACGAGAAAGCGTCATTTTAATACGACCATCTTGCGGTACTCGGCGTTCAGCAATATCCATTTTGGACATAACTTTAATGCGCGAAACAATGCGGTTGGCAATATTAGATGGAGGGCTAGCCACTTCAGACAACATGCCATCACTTCTAAAGCGAATGCGGAAGGTTTTTTCGTAAGGTTCTAAATGAATATCTGATGCGCCTTTTTTTATGGCATCTAGGAGGATTTTATTTACAAAGCGTACGATAGGTGCATCATCAATATCGCTAGTGGATTCATCCTTAGGCTGCTCATCGCCTCCCGTTAATTCAATATTATCTAAGTCTGAGTCCAATAAATCTGTCATGGACGTATCGGCGGCTTCTAAGAACGAGTCTATCGCTGTAACAAGCTTATCTTCTTCGACTAAGATGGTTTCGGTGTTTAGGCGAGTATGAAACTTAATATCGTCTAAAGCTTGGAAGTTTGTTGGATCAGATAATGCGATAAAGAGGCGGTTACCTCTTTTAAAAAGCGGTAAAGCGTGGTGTTTACGAATTAATTTTTCGCTGACTAAGCCTGACGGTAAAATCGATTTATCTACAGCGGATAAGTCAAAAAAAGGCAGGCCAAATTCAGTGGCAGCATGAGTGGCAATTGCTGTAGCACTAATATGTTTATTATTGACTAGGTAACTAATAAGTGGGGTTTTGCTTTTTTTTGCTGCGTCGCTATGGGCTTGCGCATCGGCTTCAGTCAGTAGGCCTTCTTTTATAATGCATTTTAGTAGGCCACTAAAGTGCATATCTGATGAACTTGCTACCATAAATTATTGATTTTTTATTAGCTGTGTGAATAAATATAGATGAAACTGGCCTGTTAGCCAAGTAATTCATGCATAATTAATTAAGTAAATTAATGATAAAGTTACGTATCGACGCTGGTTCAAAGGGTTTATCTAAAATAGCCGAGACCCCAGCATGTTGAATAGCGGCTAAACGTTGACTGTCTTGCTCACTGGTAATCATGATAATTGGGATGGTTTTTTGTTCGCTTTGCCCGCGTATAAACGAGGTTAGCTGTAAACCGTCGACGTCAGGCATATTATAGTCGGTAATAATTAAGTCAAAATAGCATTCTTGCAGTAGAGGAATAGCTTCACTGCCATCCTTTACTTGGGTAATGTTCTCAATGCCAATATTATTAAGGATTTTGCTAATGTATTTTAGAGCAAGAGGGCTATCATCAACGAGTAAAACAGAAACATCTTCAATATCAAGGTGATTTAATATCGCTTTTTCTGGGTTGAGGTAATCAACTGTTGCCGATAAGGCGATCTGTAATTCTTCCGCAGTAAAGGGTTTAGGTAAAATTGCGATCGCACCTGCTTGGCGAATTGGCTCTAAACTAGATAAGTTGGTTTCGCTGGAAATAAGCATGAAAGCCATATCGTACTCATCATCTTCACGTAATTTATAAACCAGTTCGCTGCCGGTCATATCGGGCAAATACATGGCACTAACAATTAAATCTGGCTGTGCTTCACCTAGGCTAGAAAATAGCTCTACACCTGAGTTACAGCAGGTAATTTCATTAATGCCCGACTGCAGCAGGTAATTTTTAATAATATGCTGTTGGGTTGTTGATGGCTCAACAAGGCAAACATGCAAATTGGAATATTGTGTAGTCATTTGTTTATACGGTATAGATTTAGACCTAATGTAGCTTGTTGGGCAAAATGCTTGGCAGTGTTGAAATCATCTTGAGTCAGAGCGTTATGGCTTATGGCTCGGTCAGAATAAATGACCCCAATAAATTTCTTTTCGGTATACAGCGGGAGTAGAAAGCACTCAATATTGCCTAGTGTATTAATAATATGCGGCGTGTAATATCTTTTATGCTCAGCGGGGGTTGCCCATAAAGCTTGATTTGATTGGCTAGCATAATAAAATAAATTGGCTGGATTAGGAGATAAGGTAAATGATATTTTTTGATCAATATCCTCTTTATTCCAGCCAAATGAAAAATTTTCATTAAGTTTATCTTTGCTTGGCGTTGCAAGCATAAAGCAGCTTCTATCCATGCCTAGGCTGCGATGAATTCCCTCAACGACTGTTTCAAATAATAAATTTAGCTCAATTTTATCGCAGAGTAAATTACTAATATCTTGTAATATCTGAAATTGTAGCTGTTTTTCATTAATTGTTGGTGCAGATTTTTTTGAGCTTTCTAACGTGCTCTTTTCCTTGTGGTGAACATTTCTTTGGATAAAATTAGACGCGTCATAAGCGCCAAATTGTTGGGCAATTTTAACGGCTATTGTGGTGTTTTTTTGCAGTGTTTCTTTTAAGGTTTTAATTGGCAGTGAGCTGATTTTTGTTAATTCAGTTAGGCATTGATTCATGCTCTCTGATTTCCAGCCTTGTTTGCTTGCCAGACTGATTTCATGACTTAGCGTAACTAATTTAGTCCTATCATTGCTGATATTATTGATCGACTCTTTTATTAAGCCACTTAACTGGAATGACCGGCAGAGTTCAATGCTCAGGCTGCTCAAGTGAAAACCGAGTACCTCGCGTTCTGCTTCTTTTTTGGTTTTTCCTGCTTGTATTAGGGCTAATATCGATTCACCTTGCTTGCCGCTGAAACACCAAAAAGCAATATCTCCAAGGTTATGCAGTAATGCTGCAATAAAGACTTCTTCAGGGGAATTGTCATTGCTCAAAATAGCCAGCGATTTCGCTTGTACGGCCGCGTGGATTGCATTGGCTATTTCCTCGTTGGCTTTATGTTTGTTTTTGTGCGATAAAACGGCTTCAAAAAATGAACAGGCGAGGGTGATCTCACTTATCACGGTAGAGCCTAAAATGACAATAGAACGTGAAACCGTTACCATTTTTTGGTTGGATGGGTTGTAATACGAGCTATTGCTCATTTTTAGCAGTTTGGCGGTCAAATTTGGATCTCGCATAATAACCGATGCAAGATCCATAGCGCCTTTTCTATTGTCTGCTAAAACTGACTGGATTTGACATGAGGTATTAGAAAAGATGGGCATCTCTTCCTCATACAGTCTTTGCGTCCAGCCAGCTAGACTTGTAGGTTCTGGGTTCATTAATGGATGCTTAAGATAGGATTCATTAAAGCGCGCGAATTTTAACTAATTGCTCATTAAAATTAGTTAGTGATGAACGCAATGCCGCAAGTTTCTCTTTCTCTTTGTTAAGCACGGCTTCGGGTGCTTTATTAACAAAACCTGGATTATTTAATTTCCCTTCGATACGCGGTAAATCTTTTTCTAATTTTAGAATTTCTTTTTCTAAGCGTGCAATTTCTGCCTCTTTATCAATCAAACCTGTCATTGGAATCAAAATACGTAATTCATTAACCAGAGAAATAGCCGATTCAGGTGCTACTTCATCTGCTTTTAAACATTTAATGGATTCGATTCGACCTAATTTCTGTAAATAGATTGCCGCTTGTGCCAAGTGGTTTTCATCGGTTTCAGTGACATTTTCTAATAACACGGGTAAAGGCTTGCCAGGTGCAATATTCATTTCACCACGGATGCGTCGCACACCTAAGATGAATTGCTTAGTCCATTCAATCGCATCCACTGCTTCTGCATCAATTTGTGTGTCGTCTGATACGGGGTAAGGCTGCAACATAATGGTTTCTGCTTGAATGCCCGCTAATGGCGCAACACGTTGCCAAATTTCTTCGGTGATAAACGGCATGATGGGATGTGCAAGACGTAAAACAGTTTCTAATACTGTTAATAGCGTTTGACGTGTGCCGCGCTGTAGCGCTTCATTGTCGGATTGCAGAGAAATTTTAGACAGTTCTAAATACCAATCGCAATACTCATTCCAAGTGAACTCATAGATTTCTTGTGCAGCATGATCAAAACGATAGTTATCGATGGCATCCGTCGTAGAGGCAATCACTTGGTTTAAGCGCGACACAATCCATTTATCTGCTTCGCTGTATTCAAGTTCACCGCCGTTGACACCACAATCTTGCTCTTCAGTATTCATTAGAACAAAGCGCGCCGCATTCCATAATTTATTACAGAAATTACGGTAACCATATAGGCGATCACTATCTAAACGAATATCACGGCCTGTTGAGGCTAACGAGGCAAAAGTAAAACGTAGCGCGTCAGTTCCATAAGAAGGAATACCTTCTGGGAATTCTTTGCGCGTCGCTTTTTCGATTTTCTCGGCTAAATGCGGCTGCATCATGCCGCCTGTTCGTTTAGCGACTAAATCTTCCAAGCTGATACCGTCAATTAAATCAATTGGATCTAAGACATTTCCTTTTGATTTAGACATTTTTTGACCTTGTGCATCGCGCACTAGGCCATGAATGTAAATCTTTTTAAATGGCACTTCGCCCATAAATTTTTGCCCCATCATAATCATGCGGGCAACCCAGAAGAAAATAATATCAAAGCCAGTGACTAAAACGCTGGTTGGATAATGTTGGGCTAATTCTGGCGTTTTTTCTGGCCAGCCTAAAGTGGAAAAAGGCCATAAGGCAGAGGAGAACCAGGTATCTAAAACATCTTCATCTTGGCGCAATGGATAATCAGCTGCTAAATTGTGTTTCTCGCGCACTTCAGCTTCTGAGCGACCGACATAAATATTATCTTGCTCATCATACCAAGCAGGGATTCGATGTCCCCACCAGATTTGACGAGAAATGCACCAATCTTGGATATTATTCATCCAGTCGTAATAGGTGTTTTTCCAGTTATCCGGTACAAATTGAATTTCACCGCTTTTCACAGCTTCAATTGCAGGTTCAGCTAAAGGGGCAACTTTTACGTACCATTGATCGGTTAATAAAGGTTCAATAATACTGCCAGAGCGATCGCCACGTGGCACCATCAATTTATGGTCTTCGATTTTATCCAGTAAACCTAAAGCGTCTAAATCAGCAACGATTTGTTTACGCGCAGCAACACGGTCTAAACCGATATAAGCAGCAGGAATTAAATCGCCTTCTTCTGCTTCATTAGTGCGAATAGCTGCATCCACGGTAAACAGGTTAATTAAACCACCGTGCGCTTGATCTTGAATGGCACTAATTTCTTTATGCCGTGACCAAACATCGTAATCGTTAAAATCATGTGCCGGGGTGATTTTTACACAACCGGTACCGAATTCTGGGTCAACATATTCATCGGCAATAATCGGAATTAAGCGACCGGATAATGGCAATTTAATAAATTGACCGAGTAAATGTTGGTAGCGTTCATCAGAAGGGTGAATCGCAACAGCAGCATCACCAAGCATGGTTTCAGGGCGTGTCGTAGCAACAATTAAATGACCTTCACCATTGGCTAATGGGTAACGCATATGCCACATAAAGCCATTTTCTTCTTCGGATAATACCTCTAAATCTGAAACCGCTGTGTGTAAAACAGGATCCCAGTTAACTAAGCGTTTACCTCGGTAAATCAAGCCTTCTTCATGTAGAGTAACAAACACTTCTTTAACTGCTTCGGACAGTCCGTCATCCATCGTAAAGCGTTCACGCTCCCAATCCAAAGATGCACCCATGCGGCGTAATTGTTTGGTGATCGTGCCGCCGGATTCTTCTTTCCATTCCCAAATACGCTTAATGAATTCTTCACGGCCATAATCGTGGCGTGTTTTACCTTCTTTATTAATTAAACGCTCAACCACCATTTGTGTAGCAATTCCCGCATGATCGGTACCGGGTTGCCATAAGGTACTTTCACCCTTCATGCGATGATAGCGGGTGAGGGCATCCATAATCGTATCTTGGAAAGCATGCCCCATGTGTAAACTACCCGTGACATTTGGCGGCGGAATCATAATGCAAAAAGATTCGCCTTCTTGTTTAGCAGAGAAATAACCTTTCTCTTCCCAAGTGTTGTACCAGCGTTGTTCGATGTCGGTGGGGGTGTATGTTTTATCCATGAGTGCGACTTTTAAATAGGGTTGTAAGAGGTTATGTGGTTGGATTACATTTTATGCGTATTCGGTGTTATACCTTGTTGCTGGTATAAGCGATAGCGTTTTCGACCGGCTTGTTTATGCGTTTCATCATTATCCAACAGTTCAAAAATTTGTTCTGATTGGTTGATCTGTTCTGGGCAATAAGTCGATAAATTAATCAGTGTATGCCGCCAAGCTTCGGGCGCTTGCTGAGTGCCAATTATAACGGCATTTGCAAGGCTGGGTAAGTCACTCTGATAAATTTCGTGGGGTACAAAGCTGTTGGCACGAAAAGTCCAGAGTAGGGTATCTAGTTGTCGTGCTTGTTGAACTGTATCAGTCAAGATATAGGCTTTAAAGCCGAGACGGAACGCTTTCTCGGCTAGTTTACAAGCAAACAGTTGTCGTCCCTGTTCGGACTGGGACGACAAGACATAGAAATTAACCTTAGGTAGCATTTACACGGTTTAATAAATATTGCACTAATAGCGGCACAGGGCGACCGGTTGCGCCTTTGGCATCACCCGATTTCCAAGCCGTACCAGCGATATCCAAATGAGCCCATTGATAGTCTTCAGTAAAGCGCGATAGAAAACAGGCAGCAGTAATGGTGCCAGCATCACGCCCGCCAATATTGGCAATATCCGCAAAATTAGATTTTAATTGATCTTGATATTCGTCCCAAAGTGGCAAGCGCCATACGCTATCAAGTGAAGATTCACTCGCATTAAATAAATCGTTGCACAGCTTGTCATCGTTACCTAATAAACCACTAGGTACACGCCCTAAAGCAACTAAACAAGCACCGGTTAAGGTTGCCATATCAATCACAACATCTGGGTTATATTTTTTCGCATAAGTCAGTGCATCACAAAGCAGTAAGCGACCTTCCGCATCGGTGTTTAGGATTTCGATAGTCAAGCCCGCCATGCTAGTAACAATGTCACCAGGCTTATTAGCATCGCCGTCTGGCATATTTTCTGAGGAAGGAATAATACCGACGATATTTAACGGTAACTGTAATTCTGCAGCGGCTTGTAATGCACCTAAAACAGCGGCACTACCACACATATCGTATTTCATTTCATCCATGCCAGCGCCTGGTTTTAATGAAATACCACCAGCATCAAAGGTTAAACCTTTACCAACAAAAACAATCGGTTTGACGTCGTTTTCTGCGCCTTTATATTCTAGAGTAATGAGTTTAGCTGGTTGACGGCTACCACGGCTTACCGATAGGAAAGAGCCCATTCCAAGTTCTTGCATATCCGCTTCTTCTAAAATATGAGCGTTTAGCTTGTCATGTTTCTTTGCGATAGCGATGGCTTGTTCAGCAAGATACGTCGGCGTGCAATAGTTACCGGGTAAATCAGACACATGTTTTGCTAAAGCGACGCCTTGAGCAATGGCTTGACCTTGAGCAATACCGATATGAATCTCAGATGTTTCAGTGAGGGCATGTAAGCTAAATTGCGCTAACGCATACTTATCAGCCGGTTTACTTTTACATTCATTGAACTGATAGAAAGCCGCATCAATGGCTTCAATGATTTGGCGCGCCTTCCATGTGCTGTTTTGATCTTGTACATCATTTTCTGCTAAACAACAGACAGCGCTAGTAATTTGCGTGGCTTTTAATGTATTTGCAGTGGCAGTTAGGGCTTTACGGTAATCTTTAGCCGTTACTTTATCTGCTTTTCCTAAACCAACCAGCAAGGCGCGTTTAATGTTGGCATGAGGTAAATAATTGATTAACAAAGTATCCGCGACTTTGCCCTTAATATCGCCACGCTCTACAACGCTCGTGATTAAGCCATTCGTCAGTGTATCTAAATGATTGGCTTCGCTGCTGAGTTGCTTATCTTCGTATACAGCAATAATCAGACATTCCGTTTCTAACGATTCTAAAGGGGTATTAGCTAATAAATAATCCATAAAGCTCTGAGGTGTTATAGGGTTAAAATGTGTTTGATTATACCGTAGATATCGTTTTTATTTGTATGTGTTTGGTTGTGATATGGTAATTTAAAAAATACATGAATGGCACGTTTTAGTGCCTGTTGCTTATTAGTAGGATTAGCATTGAAAAAATGTCAGTTTAAGTTATTGATGGGTGAGAAAAATATTGCTGAAGCTGAGCTGCAAGGCGACTGGCTGATTGGTAATGTTGTGCCTGATATTGAGAGCGTAAAGCAGCAATTGCAGCAGCAAAATTGCACGCAGCTCAGTTTAAATAGTGAACAGTTAGGGCGTTGGGATAGTCGTTTGGTATTGTTTCTGTGTGAACTAGAGAGGTACTGTCATAACAATAATATTGCTTTAAATATGACTGGATTACCTACAGCCGCACAAGGCTTATTAAAGCAGGCATCCGCATTTCCGGTGCGCGAAAGTGGCAACAAGGAAAAACAAGAGAGTTCATTTGTTGCTCGCTTAGGCTTAGCTACTCTGCTTTTTTATAGCGAATCGCAGAAGATGCTCTCTTTTGTCGGCGATGTTTGTTTAAGTGCTTTGCGCTTATTGCGTGGTAAAGCGTGCTTTCGGCAGCGAGATTTGTGGCTGATTATGCAGGAATGCGGCCCAGGCGCTTTGGCGATTGTTACTTTAATTAGTTTATTGGTCGGACTGATTCTCGCTTTTGTTGGTGCGATGCAGTTGAAAATTTTTGGCGCGCAGATTTATGTTGCGAATTTGGTTGGCTTAGGTATGGCAAGAGAAATGGGTGCCATGATGACAGCAATTATTATGGCGGGCCGGACTGGCGCTGCTTTTGCTTCACAACTCGGTTCTATGCAGGTTAATGAAGAAATTGATGCGCTAGAAACTTTAGGCATTTCACCGATAGATTTTCTAGTTTTACCGCGCATGCTAGCGCTGATTATTATGTTGCCCTTATTATGTTTGTATGCTGATTTTATGGGTATTTTAGGTGGCTTAATGGTTGGCGTATCTTTGCTTGACCTTTCGGTGGTTGAATATTTAATACAAACCAAATCAGCCTTAGATTTAAATGATTTCTTAACGGGTTTGATTAAAAGCAGTGTCTTTGGTGTGTTAGTCGCTTTATCGGGGTGTTTGAGTGGTATGCAGTGTGGGCGTAGCTCTTCTTCTGTTGGTGATGCCGCTACCGCAGCCGTAGTTGCAGGTATTGTTAGTATTGTCGTGGCTGATGCAATATTGACCGTAGTTTATCAAATCATAGATTTTTAATATGAAAGACGTGCATATAGCAGTAAACGACTTGACTATGGCTTATGATGATTTTGTAATCCAGCAGCAACTTAATTTTAAAATCCACAAAGGCGATATTTTTATTGTTATGGGGGGCAATGGCTGTGGCAAAAGTACTTTGCTCAGACATCTTTTGGGTTTGAAAAAGCCAGCTAAAGGTGAAATATATTATCAGGATGCAAATTTATGGGCTATTTCTGAAGTAGAACGTAAGAAAATTATGCGCAGTAATGGCGTTATGTATCAGAGCGGTGCATTATGGAGCTCTTTAACTTTGGCTGAAAATATTGCTTTGCCCTTAAAAGAATATACCGATTTAAGTGACCATGAGATTCAGGGACTGGCTTATTTTAAATTAGCCTTAGTAGGTTTGGTGGGCTTTGAGGAATATTACCCTTCGGAAATTAGTGGGGGTATGAAAAAAAGGGCAGGGCTTGCGCGAGCTTTGGCTTTAGATCCTGAAATTTTATTTTTTGACGAGCCATCAGCGGGTTTAGATCCGGTCAGTGCCAAATTATTAGATGATTTAATTTTGAGTATACAGGCAAGTTTAGGAGCAACCATTGTGGTTGTCACGCATGATTTACCGAGTCTATTTGCCATTGGTACGGATGCCATCTTTCTCGATAGCATGAGTAAAACATTGATTGCCCAAGGTGCGCCAAACGATTTATTGAAAAACAGTTCCAATCCTATTGTTCAACAATTTTTAAGTCGAGGAATCAATGAGTAAACAAGCCAATCCAACCATTATTGGGTTTTTTGTACTAGGTGCGGTGTTTATTGCGGTTTTAGGTATTACTGTGTTTACCAGTGGTAAGTGGTTTACTGAGAAATCCGAGTTTGTGATTTATTTTAATGAGTCAGTCAATGGCTTGAATGTGGGGGCTTTGGTGAAAATGCAGGGCGTGCCTATCGGTAAAGTGACTGATATTCAAGTGCAGCTCCACCCAGAAACTAAGCAAATATTAACCCCTGTTTTTATTGAAATAGATCATGCAAAGTGCCAACAGATTTTGCAGCTAAAAGAAGCTGGTAATAAGAAAATGTTATTGGAGCAGCTGATTAAGAATGGTTTACGTATGCAACTGCAATACACCAGTTTAGTGACTGGACAATTATATGTGCAGACCTTGTTACAGCCAGATACGCTAGTGGTTTTAACGGGTCTCAATAAAGATTATGCCGAATTGCCTACTATTGCTTCGAGTAGTGTGCAAGTGCAAAACAGTATTGCTGATGTCATGCAGGATATTCAGAGCATTCCTTTTAAAGAGCTGTTCTCTGAATTATTGATAGCCGTTAAAAATATTAAGCAAATAACTGGTTCTGAAGAGACTAAGCAGGCGATTAGGAATTTATCATCCTCACTAGCGGAGTTGCAAGAGATACTCAAGTCAGTTAAACCACACGCTAAAGCAATTGCACTCAATGCAGAGAAAACGTTGCAACGTAGTAGTCAACTTATGCGCAAGCTAGAAGGTGCAGTTGATCCTCTTCTGCTTGAAGTAAGAGAATCATTAGCGAATACCAATCAAACCTTATTGAGTATTCAAAATAGTGCGAAGAGTGCTGATGGCTTGTTACATGAAGATGCGCCATTGCAGCAAAACCTCAACCGTACTTTGGATGAAATTCGACGTTCGGCAAAATCTTTACGTTTATTAACAGACTATTTAGAGCAGCATCCAGAAGCATTACTACAAGGTAAAAAGGATTAAGTTATGCGATTACGAATTATTGAAATAATCAGTGTGTTACTGGCTTTATCCGCTTGTAGCGTAAGTCCAAAGTCTAATATATATTTGCTAAAAGCCATTGAGCCGGTTCAGGCTAAGTTAGTTGCTCAAAAGCCCATTAGTATTTATTTGCAGTCAGTAAATTTTCCAGATTATTTGGATCGCCCGCAAATGGTGCTACGTAAAGATGCCGTGACCTTGGATATAGAGCAATTTCAGCGCTGGGGAGAGCCGCTAAACATTTCCTTTGAACGTGTTTTTAGAGAAAATCTGGAAATGCGTTTAGCGCCAGCAAAAGTACTAAGCAAAAAGACCTTTAGTGCCATGGCGTTTGATTATCAGTTGGCTATTAATGTCAATCGTTTCGATACGAATGCACAGCAGCAAGCTATTTTGCAGCTTAATTGGGCTATACTAAATGGATTAGGAGATAAGATTTTATTTTCTAGTCAAGAGGTAATTACAGTGCCGATAAATACCGATAGCTTTCAGGCACGAGTTGAAGCCCAGAGTGAAGCTGTTGCAATTTTGGCTGATAAAGTGGTTGTTCAGCTTAGAGGAGTAGAGTGATTTTAGAATTCAAAGGAGAGTATTTACGTGAGTAAGCAGGTTAAGGTTTTTTTAATTTTTGCTGTTCTAAATTTGATGGGGTGTAGTCACCTATCGTTAACAACTCAGGCTTATGTTGAGCAAGTGCATGAAACAAGTAAATTAGAGAGCCATTTTAAAGGTGAAGTATTACAATCTTGGAAAGTAGGGCAGTGGGGTTTATATAAAACTCAATCAATTACGCGTGACGGTATTTTTCACTTATTTGATTCTACTGTAGATAAAGGATTTCTGAAAATAGTTATCGCAGCAAAAGAAGGAAATGATTTTTGGGTGGAATTTAGCGTAGTTGCAAATAATGAAGAGCAGCAATTTTCGGCATTAATTACCGAGCAGATAAGTGAGCAGCAAGTTAAATATTCTGTTAGAGCATTAAAATTGCCTCAGAAACAATCAATTGTCCTACTTACTGATGCATTAGCAATGCAAGATCAAGCAGACGAGCAGTACGAGCAAGTGCAGTTATGGCTACATTTACTGTCTTATTCCGTACGTGAAGGAGTGCAAAGGAATGTTAGTGTACCGGCGGGCCAGCTTGCTGAAGCTAATGAGGTTCCTATAACTTTATCTTTATTGCTTGGGCAAATGCAAGGATATGTTTGGATGCACAATGCCGTACCTATTTTTCCGGTTGTTAAAGTGGAGTTAAATAAACAGACTGCACGATGGTTCAATACGCAAAAGACTACTGTATTAGTTGATTTTGGTGATTCAGGCCAAGCGCGTTATTTCGCATACGATTAATTAGCTATTGGATTTTTTATGTTAAATATAAAGTTAAGAGTTATAGTGGTTTTATGTGCAGCTTTATTGTTATTTAGTTGCGGCACTGTGCGCATGGAAGTCCCAGAAGGGCAGCAGGTTAGGCTGTTATCTCAAGAAGAGTCGGCTGAGATTAGAGTAGAAAGAACGGTTTGGTTTTGGCTTTGGGGCGGTAAGGCTATATCGGATAACAGTATCAAGTCAGATATTGAAAAGTATAAGTTAACAGAAGTACGTGCTTATACAGTACAAACAATGACCGATAATATCCTCTTAATTGTGACCAGTTTTGTCAGTATTGTTAGGCGAACTTTAGTTGTGGAAGGTAATACGAGTGCTAAGACTGTGAGCGAATTAGTCGAGGAGCAAAAGTCATGATATTGCGTAGCTTTTTGATATTGTATTTATTGTCCTTATCGGCTTGTTTTTCAGTGCCGATTAATGCACCTTCCGGGCAAGATGTACAAATATTGCCTGCTGGAACGCCTGTAGAAGTAACGGAGCGCTATCAGAAATGGTATGCCTTGTGGGGTATTTTTCCATTAACACCGAGTGATAATGTTGCGGAAATTATTGCGCGTGAAAAGTTGGTTGAAGTGCGTGTTTATACCGAAGATTCAATAGAAGATGCAATCTCAGGTTTTTTCTATGTACTGTTGTTTCCTGCTGGGATTATTGTTCCACAAACCATTGTTGTTGAAGGTAATCGTAGTAAGCCTAAGGAATTACTACAGAGTGTTTTTCGTTAAGTTTTAAGTTCCACTTGGGAATACATGCAATCACAGTTCTGGGTGTGACATTAATCCGTTAATTGACATATGAAGCAGAGCTTCTAATCATACAAACGAGAAAAAGTTGCTTATTTTTTTCTTGTTATAACATTGTATGAACTTTGTATCATCAAAAGGGAATGTTATGTACGCGCATTGTGGAGAGGTGTATTAGGTTAATCTTGAGCCAGCTTTAGGCACTGAAATTAAAAAAACGCGCCCTGCTTTGGTTATATCGCCTGATGATTTGAATATCGCGTTGCCAAGAGTGATTATTGCACCTTTAACTAGCAAAGGTCAGCCTTTAGGTTGTAGGCTAGAAGTGATTTTTAATAAGCGTTCATCGAGTATTTTGTTGGATCAAATTCGCTCTGTTGATAAGCGGCATTTATTGGATAAATTGGGTGAAATTGATGAAGATTTATGGCACCCCATATTGCTGGAAATGCTCGATTAACTTCAGCGCTACCCCGACTTATATGGTTCGATGCTTAATTTGAAAAGTACTTAGTTATGGTATATGTTCTATACCATGTATTACTTTGGATTTGATGGTAAAAAAGCATTTCGAACTTAAGCAGAGTTTAAGCTGGCCCTTGATATTTGCAGTTTGGATAATTGACTCCTTAGATAAGGAAGCAAGTCGAGTGGGCGTAATACGGCAATTTATAATTAGCTGAACGACTCGAAGAGTAAGTGCTAACTAGGCTTTCCCGTTGACCGCAGGAAGCGTAGGTAGGCTATTTAGTTACGTCAAATTTTTAATTAACAGTCTGGAAGTCTATTATGGTTAATCTTGAAAAGGGGGGGAATATTTTATTGGATTCTCTCGGATATACTGATAACACTGTCTTTGTTGGGCTAAACTGGAGTACCAAAAGCACTGATACCATTAATGTTGATGCTAGTGCATTTCTTATTGCTGAAAATGGCAGTGTTCGTAGTTATAAAGATTTTATTTTCTATAACCAGCCATTCGATACAGATAAATGCATTTCCTTAGAATCTGATCCTATTAATGAAGATATGATCAAAGCGTTTAATATCTCATTAAAACTTATTCCGAATGATGTAAAAAAAATACTGTTTGTGCTGACTATAGATGATGCTGAGAAAAACAACCAAGACTTTAGAATGGTTAATAATATCAGCTTACATATTTGTGATAATAATTTAATTAATCAGTCATTAGCAAGGTTTGATATTGAGGCTGAGAATCAAGAAGCATCACTTATGATAGGTGAGCTATATCTCCATGATGATAGCTGGAAATTTAAAGCTATTGGACAAGGATTCAAAGAAGGATTAGGAGCAATTGCTGAAAAATATAAGGTTGATTTGGGGGCCTTATATAAAAACATTAATGATGATGATATTGTTGATGCGCTTAAAAAAAGACGAAGGGCTCCAAACGAAGTTTTATCAGAACACACGTCGCGTTTATTAAGGGGTATCAAAGAATCGTTGCCAGCGATACATGGAGCTGTTGGACAAAAGCTTAATGAAAGCAACACTAGAATGATATTAGATCGAATATTTGTTGATATTTTTGGATATAAAATAAGTGAAGTAAAAGCTGAACAAGAGATACAAGGAAGACGAGCTGATTATATTTTATCGCCAAATAACAAAGATGTTTTGGTTATAGAGGTAAAGAAAGCAGGAATGGCACTGAGAGAAAAGCAGATTTTTCAGGCCACATCATACGGTGCATACTCTGGTATTAAGTGGGCACTACTGACAAACTTAGTGCAATGGAATGTATATCATATTTCAACTGAAGATAAAGTCGAAGGGCATTGTGTTTTTTCTGTCGATTTAAGTGAAGGAGTAACGAGGCAAGATGCTGAATTTTTGGTATTAATTTCACGTTACGGCTTAGGAAGAGAAAGCCTATTAGAAAAGCTGTGGTTAGAAACTAACGCATTAAGTGAGAGCAGTATAATTAGTGCTATGTTAACAGGTGACGTTATAACAAAGATCAGATTAACCATTAAGCGAGATAAAGGAATAAGCATCACTAATGAACAGGTACAGCTGTCGTTAGAGAAAATATTACGACTTGATTAATAACAATACTAAATAACTGCCACTAAACAGGCATAGGTAATCGATAGGGCTAGTTTCGGTTGATTTTGTAAAATTTATAATCGTATGCAATTGATCAGTAGGCTCGCTAAAATAGGTAGACAGGATTTTTGCCCACCCTCGGCTGATAAAGTGATTTTGATTTGTTATTGAAAATAAAATTGTAATTTAAGTGAAGCGTTAAGGTTAAAAAATAAGCACATTCAAGTTTTTCCTATAAAGGAGGCTTTATGAATATCATTATTATTGGCTCGGGTATTGCGGGCGTTACATTTGCTGAGAAGTTGCGGCAGTTATCTGATGCAAATATAACCCTACTCACAACCGAAACTCATGGTTATTATTCTCGGCCTATGCTCTCTCGAGGTTTTTCCAATGAAGAGATAGAGGCAGCTATTATTATCAAGCCTTTTAATGCTTTGCGAGAGCAGAATATTCAGGTCATTGAAAATATCACCGTTTCAGCGATTGATCGAGATAAACGCTGTGTTCATGTCTCAGATAAGCAGGACAATAAAACATTTAGCTACGATAAGCTGATTATTGCAACGGGCTCTTCCGCTTTTATCCCGCCTCCTTTTTTACCTTATCAAGAGCATTTTTGCCTGTTTAATAGTTTGAAAGATTTAATTCAATTACGTGCTGCTCGTGCAACTATCTTACAAAATAAACAAGTACCTGAATGGGCAATTATTGGCGGCGGCTTAATTGGTTGTGAAATCGCTTCTGATCTTGCTGTTGCGGGAGATAAAGTCAGTATATTTCACGCTATGGATCGGTTAATGGAGCGGCAACTCATAGAAGAAGATTCTGCAACGCTACTTTCTGTGATGCAAGATCAAGAGGTTGATGTTAAATTCAATCAACTGATAGAAAGCATTATGCCAGTAGAGGACAAGGTTTGTATTCAGGTTGCTGGCGACCACTTTAGGTTTAATAAAGTCATTGTTGCTTGTGGGTTTAAACCTAGAATTGAATTGGCTAAAGATGCAGGTCTAGAAACTAATAGGGGCATACTGGTAAATCATTATTTGCAAACCAGTGATGAGCATATCTACGCTCTAGGCGACGTTGCTGAGTTACCGGATAATAAGTTATATGCTTACGTTTTACCGATCCGGAAGCAGGCGCTGTGGTTGGCTGGTTTTTTAAGTGGGCAGAAAACTCAAGAATGGCAAGTTCCAGAGTTTAACCCGAAAGCTAAAGTACATGGCTTTGTTGCTGCTCATCCGTATACTTTTTAAAGCAGTATTATGATCTGGGCGCTGCAATTTTTCTTAGGCTTGATTGTTGCAAATGCTGGCGAGTGGTTTATGCATCGCTATATATTGCATCACTTGGGAAAGCATTCGGATAGTTATTGGGCTTATCATTGGCAGGAGCACCATTATGTGGCGCGGCAATTAGATATGCTAGATCCAGGTTATCAGAAATGGCCTAGGCTCTGGAATACGCAAGCCAAAGAATGGCTGGCTTTGTTCGGTATCTTATTTTTAAATGCCCCGTTTTTCTGGTGGGCGAATGGTTATGCTTGCGCTATATACCTATCGATTATTATCTATTATATCGTGCACCGCCAAGCGCATTTAAGTCGTCGCTGGGCGAAAACTTATTTGCCTTGGCATTATGAACATCACTTGTTTGATGCCAATGCGAATTGGTGTGTTACGTTTCCTTTGTTTGATTATTTGATGAAAACGCGCAGAAAACCATCGCAAGATTCTAATGTGGACTAACTCGTAAGCCGGATGCGTAGGCTGGAATAGCGTAGCGTTTTCCGGCATATTATTTGTCGCTGATGGCTTAGGTTGCTTTCGATGGTGGAAAACGCTAGCGCTATTCCACCCTTGCTCAATGATGAAAAAACCTTGTGTTGCATTGTTTGTCGGGTAACAGAGAGCTGCCCATCCGCGGCGGTGAATAATCTGCAGTTATAAATTGCTAGGTTTTACACCTGATTTTAACTGACTGAGTAATACAAACCCTAGCATCAATAAAAAGCCTAAGGCGGTAAATACCAACATTTTTATGATCGGAAAACCAACTAAAAATAGAAAGCGTTGCGTGTTGTTAGCACTGGGTTCTAGTTCATCTGAATCTAATGTAACTTCTAGTGCGTAGAGGCCTGCTTTTGGAAAGTCATATTGAATGGCTGCCGCATCTGACACTTGAGCTAAGGTTTGATTAAAGGCGTTAGCATAATTAAAGATCAGGTCTGCATAAGAGTCAGCCGCTAAAAACTTTAAATTCATTTTTTTATTGAGTTGCGCAACAACATCCTCTTCAAACGTAAAAATAACGGTGCCGGTCGCGGGAAGTATGTGACAGAAATGTTTGCCACCATCTATTTTGTCTTCTGCTTGAAAACCACCTAAACGTAAGGTGAATCCGCCAATGTCGACAAAGCAATTATCACCATGGTCAACGCCTGCATGAGCAAAGAGTGTAGTAGGAACAGCTAAATTTAAGCTGAAAACTGTAAGAAATAGGAAGAAAAAACGTGCGCGCATTGAATGTGTTTGATAGTAGCAAAAACGAATATTTTAGCGCCTTTCAGATTTCGTTGAGTGGTTTTTTAAAAAAGCACAGGCTCATGATAGAATACGCAGCTAATTAAATGACTAAAGCCCTTTGCATGAATCCCTATTTACCGCAATTACATCCTTATCCTTTTGAGAAGTTAGCACAATTAAAAAGCGGGATTACACCGCCTGCTGATAAAGCGCATATTGCCTTATCTATTGGCGAGCCAAAGCACGAGACACCAGCGTTTATTAAGGCTGCGATATTAGATAATATTGACACTTTGGGTAACTATCCGACGACTAAGGGTCTGCCTGAATTAAGAGCAACGATTAAACAGTGGGTTGCTCGGCGCTTTAGCATTGCTAATGAAGCGTTGGATGCTGATACTCAGATTTTACCGGTGAATGGTACGCGGGAAGCTTTATTTGCTTTTGCACAATGTATTGTCGATGGTAGTACTGATGCTTTAGTTTTAATGCCTAATCCGTTTTATCAGATTTATGAAGGCGCGGCTTTATTGGCAGGTGCTGAGCCGTATTATTTAAATACACTAGAAGAAAATCAGTATTTGCCGGATTTTGGTGAAGTAGCAGAAGATGTCTGGCAGCGCTGTCAGTTATTGTATATTTGCTCGCCAGGTAATCCGACAGGTGCGGTGATTGATCAGGCAACCCATGAAAAATTGATTAATCTTGCTTTAAAATATGATTTCGTGATTGCTTCTGATGAGTGTTATAGCGAAATTTATGAAGATGAAGCGAACCCGCCTCAGGGTTTATTGCAGTCTGCTTATGCAATGGGTAATACAAGCTTTAAAAATTGTGTGATTTTCCATAGCTTATCTAAGCGCTCTAATGCACCAGGTTTACGTTCGGGCTTTGTTGCCGGGGATGCAGAAATATTAGGGCAATTTTTTAAATATAGGACTTATCACGGCTGCGCGATGCCAATGCCTACTCAATATGCAAGCATTGCTGGCTGGCAAGATGAGCAGCATGTATTAGAAAATAGACAGTTTTACCGTGAAAAATTTTCCGCAGCCACGGCAATATTAGCTGAAGTGTGTACGGTTAAACAGCCGTCCGCAAGCTTTTATTTATGGCTGAAAACCAGTATCGATGATGCTGAATTTGCTAGGCAATTATTTGCTCAAGAAAATGTTACTGTTTTGCCCGGTAGTTATTTATCGCGTGAAGTGGATGGAATTAATCCAGGAAAAAACCATGTGCGATTGGCTTTAGTTGCCTCTGTTGATGAGTGTATCGAAGCCGCGCAACGTATTAAAAATTTTATTAACTCTTTAAACGAAAAGACACTATGAACGAACTAGAAAAAATTATTAACGAAGCTTTTGAAAATCGTGCTGAAATTTCACCAACTACGGTTTCTGCTGAAGTACGTAATGCTGTTAAAGAATCAATCAACTTATTAGATTCTGGTAAAGCGCGTGTTGCTGATAAAGCGAGTGGCGAGTGGGTGGTTAACCAGTGGTTGAAAAAAGCGGTTTTATTATCATTCAGAATTAATGAAAACCGCGTAATGGACGGCGGTGCTTCTCGTTATTACGATAAAGTAGAAACTAAATTTGCTTCTTATACACCAGAAGATTTTGCAGAAGCGGGCGTACGTGTTGTACCTAATGCAGTTGCACGTCATGGGTCTTATGTTGCTCCAGGCGCGATTTTAATGCCATCTTATGTCAATATCGGTGCTTATGTTGGTGAAGGCACGATGGTTGATACTTGGGTAACGGTTGGTTCTTGCGCGCAAATTGGTAAAAACGTGCATTTATCTGGTGGTGTAGGTATTGGTGGGGTTTTAGAGCCATTACAAGCGGGCCCTACCATTATTGAAGATAACTGTTTCATCGGTGCGCGTTCTGAGATCGTAGAAGGCGTAGTGGTTGAAGAAGGCTCTGTTATTTCTATGGGTGTTTATATTGGTCAAAGTACCAAAATCTTTAACCGTATGACCGGTGAAATCACTTATGGGCGTGTTCCTGCGGGGTCTGTGGTTGTTTCTGGTAACTTGCCATCAAAAGACGGAACACATAGCTTGTATTGCGCGGTTATTATTAAACACGCGGATGAAAAAACACGTAGCAAAACAGGTATTAACGAATTATTACGTGATTAAGTTTTAAATGCGTAGGTTGGGTTAGGTTTTTTTACGGAGTAATAAAAACATAACCCGACATATGTGTGAGTTGTGTTGGGTTACGTTATCTATGCTTCGCTTGATAAGCTAACCTAACCTACGGTTTATTAATGTCGAACTGGCTTATCGTTAGTTCGGCTTTTTTTATTTTTAGGAAGCCCCTTATGTCAGACTCACTATCCAGCAACGCCATTATTTACGCCATTCTTTCTATTGATGCTGAGATTGCATTGCAAAAAGATTACCTAGAATCTTCTGATGTTTTGCCCGAAGAGCGTGAAAATGAAGAAGGAATTTTAGATGATTTAGAGCAAGCCTTTATGGAATTTATTGAGTTCTATAAATCTTGTCGTAAACAAGATAAAGAATTACCGGCATTGGATGAGTTGTTGACGCATCCTCTGTAAAAACTAGATTTTTTATTTGTGGGAGGGGTTTTTAGCCGCGATTTCATACGGCTAAAAGCCCCTCCCATGACACATGTGTGTAATTGACCTAGCGGATTTAATATTCTGATGACTGAAAAGAGCTCCTGTATTTTATACGGTATAAAAAATTGCGATAGCGTGAAAAAAGCGCGTCAATGGTTAGATAAACACAACGTTGAATATCAATTTCATGATTTTCGTGTTGATGGTTTAACGTCCGAGCAACTACAGATATTTATTGAGCGCGCAGGCTGGGAAAGTGTACTCAATAAACGTAGCACTAGTTGGCGACAAGTGGATGAGGCGCAAAAAATAGATTTAAACGCTGAAAAAGCAGCAGTATTGATGTTAGCGAATCTTACTTTAATTAAACGTCCGGTTTTAGTGGCTGGAGAGCAACTGTTTATTGGTTTTAACGCAGAGAATTATCAAACTTTATTATGAGCGAAACTTTAGATTTACTGAAAGACCTTATTAGTCGCGCTTCGGTTACGCCTGAAGATGCAGGTTGCCAAGATTTATTAACTCAGCGTTTAGAGGTAATAGGTTTTAAGGCTGAGCAACTGGATTTTAATGACACTAAAAATCTGTGGCTAAAGCGTGGTGAAGAAAAACCTTTATTTGTTTTTTTAGGGCATACCGATGTCGTACCTACAGGGCCACTAGAGCGCTGGGATTCACCGCCATTTGAACCAACTATTCGTGATGGCCGTTTATATGGTCGTGGCGCAGCCGATATGAAAGGTGGTATTGCTTGTTTTGTGACGGCACTAGAGCGATTTATCGCCCAATACCCAGAGCATAATGGCACTATAGCCATGATGATCACGAGTGACGAAGAAGGCCCAGCGACTAATGGTGTAGTTAAAGTTGTCGAAGTTTTAGAGCAGCGTAATGAGAAAATCGACTGGTGCTTAGTCGGCGAGCCTTCTAGTGATAAGAAAATCGCTGATGTCATTCGTGTCGGTAGACGCGGTTCTTTGTGTGCCAAGCTGCAAGTTAAAGGTATACAAGGGCATGTTGCCTACCCTGAAATCGCAAGCAATCCGATTCACAGTTTCGCGCCTGCACTAAAAGCATTAACGGATGAAGTATGGGACCAGGGGAATGCTTTTTTCCCGCCAACTAGCCTACAAGTATCTAATATTAATAGTGGCACGGGCGCAGAGAATATCATTCCCGGCGAATTAGAGCTGCAATTTAATTTACGTTTTTGTACTGAATTAGATGAAACAACCATTAAGCAGCGCGTGCATGCTATTTTTGATCAATTTGATTTTGATTATGATATTAATTGGCGTTTGTCTGGAAACCCTTTCTTGACAGAAGATGGCGCGTTAATTGAAGCCACGCATGCTGCCGTTAAAAAAGTAACGGGATATGATACGCTCGATGATACTGGCGGTGGTACGTCTGATGGCCGTTTTATTGCGCCGACAGGTGCTGAGGTGATTGAATTAGGGCCGCTGAATGAAAGTATTCATAAGATTAATGAAAATGTTGGGCTTGAAGATCTGGAAACCTTAACTAAGATCTATGAGCAAATCTTAATTGAATTACTAGTTACTAAGGATTAATTTTATGCGTTGTCACGAGCTTGATTATGAAATTATAGGCCACGATATACAAATGGTCGAGGTGGAGCTGGACCCTAATGAAACCGTGATTGCCGAAGCGGGCGCGATGACCTACTTAGAGCAAGATATTACTTTTGAAGCCAAAATGGGTGATGGCTCAGCTCAAGGTTTAATGGGGTCTTTGTTGGGCATGGGCAAGCGCATGCTAACGGGTGAGTCAGTATTTCTAACTCATTTTAGTAATGAAGGTAGCCAAAAGCGTAAAGTGGCTTTTTCAGCGCCGTATCCAGGTTCCATTATTCCTTTAAATTTAGCTGAACTGGGTGAAGAAGTTATCTGCCAAAAAGATGCTTTTCTTGCCGCCGCTTTAGGGACGCAAGTGGATATTGCTTTCCAAAAACGACTAGGTAGTGGTTTTTTCGGGGGCGAAGGTTTTATTTTGCAGCGCTTACGTGGTGATGGTATGGCTTTTGTACATGCCGGAGGTACGGTGATACGCAAACAATTAAATAATGAAACTCTGCGCTTAGATACTGGGTGTTTAGTCGGTTTCAGTGGTGATATTGATTATGATATACAGTTAAGTGGCGGCTTAAAAAGCATGTTCTTCGGTGGCGAAGGCATGGTTTTAGCGACTTTAAAAGGAACGGGTTCTGTATGGATACAAAGTATGCCTTTTTCACGTTTAGCAGAGCGTGTATTAAGTCATTCTAGTTTTTCTACGCAGGGCGAACAGTAATTTTTTAACATCTTATATTTTCCCTATGAATAACAAACAACTTACGTTTTTCTGTAGTGCTTTGCTAGTCTCTACAGTATCTTTTGCGCAACCTATACAATTGACTAATGGCAATACGTTAGAAGTTGAATTAGTTTATCAAACAGATAAGACACTTACCTTTTTTGACTCTATATTGGGTGAGCAAACTGTTGATAAAGCAAACATTAGCAATTTACAAACTATAAATCTTGAAAGCTTAAAAAAGCTAACTGAAGCAGAGCTTAATGACCATAAAAAGGTAAAATTGGCTGAAGAAAAAGTTATATATGCTAAAGATAAAGCTAGTGTTGCTGAAGCAGAACTTTTAGCGGCTAAAGAGTCGGTGGATAAGTCGACAGCGACTAATCGTGCTGATGCAGAAGAGAAACTTATTTTAGCAGGAAAGAATTTTACAACGGCTACAGAAGAAATTAAGACCGCTGAAAATGAACTTAAAGTAACTAAAGATGTCATCGTGGCTGAAGCACAGCTCTTAGATGCTCAATCTAAAGTTGAGCTTGCTAAGGCAGAGGTTGCGCAAGTAGGGGAGAAAAGCATGGCTGAAGAGCTAGGGATTTTTGACGCTGATGCCGCAGTTGAAGTTGCTGAGGAAAACGTTAATAGTGCTGAGCAACAAGTTGTAGCGGCTGAAGATAATCTTAAGCTTGCAAACGGCGAAAAGCTCAATGTTGGGTTTATGGGGACAGGATGGTTTAGGGGGTGGGATAGTAGTTTTGATTTAGGGATGAACGGTTCATCGGGACCCTCTGAAAATTTCAATTTCCGAGCTGGCTTTGCTGCGGGATATGAAGATGATGAAGATAAGTGGGACTTTAAAAGTTATTACTTAACTAATTCACAAGATAGTGAGTCAACAACAAATAAAGCCAATGCCAGCTTGCTTAAAGACTGGTTTTTTAAAGATACGGATTGGTTTGCTTCTGCCGCCGTGATCTATGATTGGGATGAAAATAAAGACTGGAGGCATCGTGTTCAGTTAAGTGTCGGTCCGGGATACCAGTTTATTAAAAATGATGTTTGGACATTATCTGGAAGAATGGGGGGAACAGGTGTTTTTGAGTTTGGTGGTAATGAAGAAGTCGCAGGTACAGATCCTGTCATTTATACAGACAGAGATAGTACTCAAAATTTTGAAGTAATGGCTGGCGCTGATTTACTTTGGAATATATCAGATGGGCAAGTATTTACTCTTTCCAATTATATTTACTCACGAGTAACAGATGATGGCAAGATCAGAAATGTAACAAATATAGCGTGGCAGCATGATTTAGACTTTTTTAAAGGTTTAGCGATTAAATTCAATATACACAATGAATATGATATGACCCAAGTGATAGAGAAAAATAAAAATGATCTTCAATATGGTGTCGCATTGGGCCTTGGGTTTTAACCCCTCCATTTTTATCAATATTTAGATGGTGGGGTGGTAGAGTGGGCTTTAGTGCCCGCCATTGCTAAAAAGTGGATCATTATTAGGTGATTTTTTCCGTAGTTCGAATAATAACTTTTCTTAATTTTTATGATTATGACTAACTATCAAGTTATGTTTTTTTTAAGTGTTTTGTTAGCCTCTTCGGCGATTTCTGCCCAGCCTCTACAATTTAGTAATGGCGATATTTTAGAGGTTGAATTAGTTTATCAAACAGATAAAACGCTTACTTTTTCTCACGCAGTGCTGGGTGAGCAAACAATTGATAAAGCTAAAATCAGTAATTTACAAGATATGAATCTTGCTGATTTAGTTAAGCTGACTGGAACACAGGTTGATAATGTACAAAAAGTAAAAACCGCTGAAGCAAAAATTTCAGATGCTGAAGGCAGGGTGGGCACGGCTAAAGCAGAGCTTATAGCGGCTAAAGATTTTTTTGATAAGGCTAAACGGGCTGATTCAAAAGAAAAGCTTAATCGTTCTGATGCAGAGGAAAAACTTGTACTGGCAGGACAAAAATTCACAACGGCTAAAGAAGAGGTGAAAGTCGCTGAAAATGAACTTAAAGTAACTAAAGATGTTATTGAGGCTGAAACACAGCTCTCTGAAGCTAAAATTAAGGTAGATCTAGCTAAAACGGAAGTTATGGAGGTCGGAGAGAAAAGTATTGCTGAAGAGCTAGGGATAGTGACTGCTGGTATAAAAGTTGACATTGCAGAGGATAATCTTAATGCTGTTGTGCAGCAAGCTCAGGAGGCTGAAAACAACCTTAAGCTGGCCAAAGGCGAAAAGGTCAATAATGGTTTTATGGGTACCGGATGGTTTAAAGACTGGGATAGTAGTCTTTCTATAGGACTGAGTGGATCTTCAGGTTCATCTGTTAATAGTACTTTTCGTACTGCATTTAACACCCGTTATGAAGATAAAAAAGGTCGTTGGGACTATAAATCATTTTATTTCTTTGATTCGGAAGATACTATTACTGGTGAAAACCAAATTAATGCTACTTTGGTAAAAGATTGGTTTTTTGAAGAGTCCAAGTGGTTTGCATTTGCCACGGGTGTATATGACTGGGATCAATTTAAAGACTGGAATCATCGAGTACAGTTTGGTGGGGGGCCTGGTTATCAATTTATTAAAACAGATGAGTGGGAATTTGCTGGGAGGGTGGGTCTGACTACAATTTTTGAGTTTGGTAAAACGCAATATAATCCTTCTGGTGACCCTGCTTTGAATCCCGATGGTAGTTTTCATGAAGAAAATATTGTTGGCTTAGAGGGCTTGATCGGAGCTGATGCCACTTGGCATATATCGTCTAAGCAGCACTTTAGTATTTCTAACTACATATATCCTAGCTTGACGAATGGTGGTGAATTTAGAAACCTGACAAATATAAATTGGGTACATTCCTTAGACTGGTTCGAAGGTTTGGCGGTTAAATTCGGAATACGTAATGAATATGATACATCTGAGACAATTCCTAATGAATTTAACTACAATTTTTCAATACTTTGGGGCTTCTAATAAGTCATAAAACATATGCATTTAACAGCGTATTTTTTAAGCTGGAGTAAAAAAATTCTGCTTCTTATTGTAGGAGATTTGTTTGGATAATTATGAACAAGTACATAATAGGTGATATCAATGAAAAATAGTAAAAAAAGCACTGGGATAAATATTTTTATATTTAGTTTATCTGTTTTAAGCATAAGTGCATGCTCTCTTTTTGCGCCTGCACCAGAGCTAAGTGATGCTGAATCCTGTGTGAAGTTAAACGCGATTATTGCCGATCATAGTCACAATTTTCAGCAGTTTAAAAAATCCCGAGTAAGCTCGACAGGCGTTGTTAATATGCAAGTATGGAAAGCTGAGAAAGTTTTTCCTAGAGCAAACAACTGTCAAGTTTGGGAGTGGAGTACTGGATTAACCAATTATATGTGCACTTGGCAAGAAAAAGGCGGCGCAGTCGAGGCGAAAGCTAGCCATGATGATGGTGTTGAAGTTGTGCGGCAGTGTTTAAATGAGCAGTGGACGAGTGATACCCTGACGACAAAAAGTGGTGGTGTGCGAACTCGTTTCACTCAAGTGAATGGCAAGACGATTATTGCAATTAACGCATTTGAAGAGTCGCGTACTATTTTAGAAAATTGGAAGACGACTTTATATGTAGGTGATAAAAGTAATTTAAAAGCAGAGGTTCAGTAATTTATAGTCCGCTTTATGCTTCAAAGGGTCTTATTAACTGATGTTATGCAGTTTTAGTATTATTGATTCTGAGGGTATTTGTGGGAGGGGCTTTTAGCCTCGACTTGTATGAGAACGCGGCTAAAAGCCCCTCCCACAACAATTTCCTTTATCGTTTCAATTGCTTCAGCTTAGGAAGTATATAAGCTGAAGCGGCGCTAAACTTTTATGGAGCATCAGTTATTTATTCAAAATATAATTCATAACGCTCCAGCGAGGTTCAATTGCTTTGGCGGTTTCCCCTTGAATCCAATGCGCAAATAATGCATCAATCGTACCATCCGTTTGCTTGATTTTAATCCAAGTGCTGAGGAAGTGTTCTAGTATTAAATCCTCATCGCTAACGGCAATCACTAGAGGCGCCCCTTGTCGGCCCGAAAAAGGGTGGACTACAACATAATTTGGGTAGAGTAGTGTCCAAGCCGAACCTCCTTCTGCAGTCGTTAGAATAATCTGATCTTGGTATTCTTTGTCATTAAAAAATTCTGCTTCGGAATCTAATTCAGTGACTTTAAGGTTGGGGAATAGCAGGTGAGCCCGAGTTGAAAAATTACTTTCTTTACGCACAAAAGCCTGTGTATTTTTGAGCTTAAGAATAGACTCACTATCGCTGAATTGATTACGCTTATGGTCAGGTACGACTAAGGCTAAATGCACATCAAGATAGCTAGTGCTGTATAACATGCGCGAAGCTGCGAGCAAGCTGAGATTGGGCGTAATACCAGAAACAGCAATATCGAAATGATCATCGTCTAATTGTTGCAATAAATATTCATTTTCATAGGGAATAAATTGAATTGTGACCTGCAAGTCCTTGGCCAGATGTAGCATCAACTCTATGTCAAAGCCGACCATTTGGCCCTGTGTATTATAAAAAGAGAAGGGTAAACTGTCTTCATTGATGCCGATGCGAATAATGCCTGTTTGGCGTATCCTATCTATTAAATGTTGACCTGGTTTAAGTGCTATTAGGTTAGGCTGAGAGATACTGGAAACGGTGTAGGGAACGTGATCATTTAATAGTTGCATGTGCAATATTTGCGGGTTCTGATTCTCGCTGAAAGTTGGTTGCTCAAGAGCTGTGCGAATTGCTAAGCCAACACAAGAAAAGAGTAATAAACTGATCAGTCCGTTACGCATCAGTAAGCGCCACTTGATTTTAAAGACACCGGTCATCAACGCGGTGGTCAGGATGGTAAACGTCATTAAGTGCATCGCACCTGCAACGTCTGCAACGCGACCACAAATTACCCCAACGGTCATAAACAGGTTAAAAACATCCTCGGGTATATGGTAAAGATTGAGTAAAAAAGGTAATGCGGTAATTAGTTTACCGAAGCTTAAAAATAGCCCAATAGTGAGCATTACTGGATAATCAAGAAATGCCAATGGTTGGTCATAAAACCAAGCCGCAAAAACAATAAATACGAGACTCAGTAGTTTGCCCATATCAGGAAACGGGTAGGCTAGTGGTAGTACTAGGTCAGGTATGCGAGCTTGTTCATGTTCGGTTGTCACATGAGAGTGAAATAAACGGCTTATCACCTTAATAAGCAAGGGAATAACTACAAACACACTGCCTACTATAAAAACCGTTAACAACACGTTTCTCGATTCGCGGGCAATTTGCCGATAGCTGAACGGCGTACAGCTGGCAATCAGTAAGGGCATAACGACGAGAGTTACTAATAATACTGAGCCAATGAGCATTAGCACATACGCTTGAACACGCCCGAATTCATCTAGGCTGAGTGTGCCGGCCGCACTGGCTGCAATGCCAAAGACGCCGATAGGAGTTAGCATCACGACAAAGCTGTTGACCCGTAATAGTATTTTCGCAATATGACTGAAATTATTTAATAAGGATTTATGATCTTTATAACCAATGCAAGCGGTACCAAAAAGCATGCTGAATAAAACCACGGCAGGTACTGCATTTTGAGCTAGTGATTGAAAAGGGTTGGCAGGAATAAATAGCTGTAAAAAATCAATTTTTGGAGCACTTGTTACTAACAAGGAGCTGAAAAAAGCACCTTGTTCAATACTGGGTAAGGTGAATGACATAGCCCAGACGCTGAGCCCTCCTATTAGCCATAGTGCTAATAGCACCAGTAATCCTTGTCGGGTAAGTAAGCTAGCCTCAAAATAACTGAGCCGCCCTATATTGGCGATTAAAGAGAATACAATATAAGGCAGTACGGTCATTTGTAGCAGACCGATATAAATATCGCCTAGAAGCTGTAGTTGGCCAACAGACTCGCCAAATAGCAAGCCCATGACAATGCCTAAAAATAGACTGCCAATAATGTAAAATGTAAAGTGAAGGTTGTTGTTATGGCTTTCTATTTTTAGGAGTTTATCAATCATAGGGAGCTAATGTAGCTGTTTGTGAGGGCTGTATTTTAAGTTTTCAGTTAATCTCAAGCCCAATCACTTCAACGATAATATTATCATCGGGCGCAGTAGTTAAGAAATCTTGAAAAATCTCCCGAATATCATGATCGATAAATTGCGCTTTTCTAGCATCAATAGTCACGGTGCTATTCTCTGTGATTTGGAATAGCATTCTTCTTAATAATGCTTTATTAAGAAATGAGACATCTTTATGCAGAGTTAAAGTAAAGTGATTATCTACTTCTTCTAATGAAATAGACGCATGGTAATGCGCGCGAATCACAAAATAGAGTCCCACAGCAATACCAATAATAATACCTTGTAATAAGTCGGTAATTAAAATAGCAACAATTGTGACGATGAAGGGTAGAAACTGCCCCCAGCCTTGCTTATAAAGATCGATAAAGAGTTTTGGTTTCGCGAGTTTATAGCCGGTTTGTAATAAAATGGCGGCCAAGCAAGCAAGCGGGATTAGGTTAAGAAGTGTCGTCAGGTACATAACACTTAAAACCAATAACAGGCCGTGAATAAAGCTGGCAATACGCGTTTGACCGCCAGCATTAATATTGGCAGAACTACGTACGATAACGGAAGTTATCGGTAAGCCGCCAATCATGCCGCTGATAATATTGCCTGCCCCTTGTGCTTTTAGTTCGCGATTAGTCGGTGCAGTCCGTTTCAACGGGTCAATTTTATCGACCGCTTCCAAGCTTAATAAAGTTTCGAGGCTGGCAATAATCGCTAGAGTGGCGGCAACTACATAAACCTGAGGGTTCATTAAATAAGTAAAATCGGGTAGCTCAAATAAATGCATAAACTGATCTAAATCCGCCGTCACAGGTAGTTTTACTAGGTGCTTACCCCGAACGGCCCACTCTGGAAAAAACTCTAGAGCTAGTAGGTCATAAGCTACTCCCCAAATAACAGCAATTAATGCGCCTGGAAATAGTCTTACCAGAGTAAAACGTTTCATCCAAGGTATTTCCCAGAGGATCATGATTAGTAACGCAACAGCCGCAATAATTGTCGCACCTTGAGATATGCTACTAAAGGCGTCAATAAGTTCGTGAAAACTACTGGAAGCTGTTTCCTGCATATAGCTTTCATCACCCTCAAAACTCACATCATAGCCAACTGCATGAGGAATTTGTTTAATAATTAAAATAATACCAATAGCTGCTAGCATGCCTTTAATCACTGATGAGGGGAAAAATGCACCAATAATACCAGCACGCAGGTAGCCCATGATAATTTGTAAAATACCCGCTAAGACGACGGCCACTAAAAAACCGGAATAGCTGCCTAACTGTTCAATAGCATTAAAGACAATGACGGTTAATCCAGCAGCTGGCCCAGACACACTAAGCTGCGAACCACTTGCCCATGAAATTACAAGACCGCCAATCATCCCCGCGATTAACCCGGCAAACAGTGGCGCACCAGAGGCCATAGCAATGCCTAAACACAGGGGTAATGCTACTAGAAAGACAACAATTCCTGCGGGAATATCTTGCTTGATATGTTGTGCATAGAAATTAATATGTTTATGTATCATGAAGATTCCTCTGAATTAAAGCTAGTGGTGCTACACATATTAAGATTCATCAGCGATATACTGATAAATAGGATGAATTTCATCGTCTGGATTAATAGTAATCAATGTATTTATCAGGCCATCTGACAAATCATAGACCCAGCCATGTAAAGTCGGGCTATTGTGCTTAGTCCATGATTCTTGAATAATCGAGGTGTGTGATAAAGCATGTACTTGCTCGACAATGTTGAGCTCGACTAATTTATTAACCCGCAAGTCCTCTGTTGGCATTGCATCGATTTTTTCTTGATATAAGCGGTAAACATTTTTAATATGCATCAACCATTTATTAGTAATGAGTAAGCCTGAATTTTGCTTACTCAAAGCTGCACGCACGCCGCCGCAATTATAATGACCACAGACCACTATATGTTTAACTTTTAACACATTAACGGCATACTGAATAACGCTTAGGCAGTTGAAGTCGGTAGCAATGACTTGATTGGCAATATTGCGATGAATAAACATTTCACCAGGTTTTGCACCGACTACAATTTCTGCAGGAACACGGCTATCAGAGCAACCTATCCAGAGCAATTCAGGCTGCTGTGATTCTGCCATTAGTGCAAAGTAAGTAGGGTCTTCGGTTTTTAATTTGCTTGCCCAGTTCTTATTATTTTGTAAAAACGTGTCTACGCCTTGCATGCTTAACCTTCTATGTTGGAATGATTGATCCGTGTGAAAATGAGCTCAGCCTGTTGTTTGATTTATTTCCTGCCTGCCAGCCCGTACTTTAGAGTTATATTATATGTCTTTAACCTTTCAATAACCTTTCAGCTAAATAATGAATATTTTATTAATAGAAGATGATGCCGTGCTGGCCGATGGTTTGAAACATACTTTATCTAAGTGCGGTTATCGAGTTACAGGTGCGACCTCGGGGCTTTATGCAGAGCATTTATTGCTGGCTCAAGATTTTGATGTCATTATCCTCGACTTAGGCTTGCCAGATATTGATGGTTTAGTTTTATTGCGCCAGTTACGTAGTCAGAAGCTGTCACTGCCTATTTTAATTTTAACTGCACGCGATAATATTAATGATCGTGTCGAGGGTATTGAGCAGGGGGCGGATGACTATATGACTAAGCCTTTTGAACTAAGAGAGTTGGAAGTACGTTTACAAGCATTAATTCGGCGTTGTTATGGCGGTTTTAGTCATAGCATTGAAATGGGGAGGCTCTTATTAGATACGCAAACTCATCAAATCAACGCAGATGGAGAGCCATTGTTTTTGTCGGCGCGTGAGTCTGAGTTATTAGAATTTTTACTGATTCAGTCGGGAAAAGTCGTTTGTAAAGACCGCATTGCTCAGCGCTTATCGTCTGATGGGGAAGCTTTAGCGGATAATGCTATTGAAGTTTATATACATCGCTTGCGTAAACGTATCGAACCTTATGATGTGATAATTAGAACTGTTCGTGGATTGGGTTATTTGCTGGAAAATAAAGTTCATGAATAGAACGCAAAGTTTAAAAAGTGCGATCGTTGTTCGCTTAATTATTCCAGCGCTTATGTTTATTATTGTCGAAACCGTCGTGTCATACTTTGTGACTTTGCATTATGTAGACGAAGCTTATGATCGTTGGTTGCTCGACTCAGCGCGCTCATTAGTGCAAGAAGTAAAAGTTGCTGATAATAATGTGGTCTATGCTGATTTATCTGTTTCTGCTTTAGAAATTTTTAAATGGGATGCATTGGATCAAACATCTTTTAAAGTAATGGCGGATAAATCAGGTTTATTGGCGGGTGATAAGTTTGTACGTGAGCCTTTATTGGTAAGGGATTGGAAGTTGCCCATTTTTTCTAATAGTACTATTCATGGTAAGCCTGTGCGGGTGGTTTCAATGAAAGTTCCTAGACTGAGCATGCCAGAAGATGTGTATATTCATGTCGCAGAAACGTTAAATAAGCGCCACGACATGATGATAGATATTTTGCTGGCTGATTTAGTGCCGCAGTTATTATTAACTCTAATGATTGGCCTTTACTTATTTAAAGGTGTGAACTGGGGTTTAGAGCCCTTACATAAATTAGCTGATGAAATTGCGCAGCGTTCACCAGGAGACTTAAGTCCTATTTCCGACACGCATGTTTTTACCGAAGTACGTGCTCTGACCGACACTATTAATCAATTATTGGCGCGCTTATCCTTAGCGATTGCTACTCAGCAACGATTTATATCTAATGCTGCACATCAATTACGCACTCCTTTAGCGGGACTGAAATTACAAGCAGAGCGTGCCCAGCGTGAAACGACTGTTGAGGCAATGCATCCTGCTTTAATGCAAATTCAGAGTAGTGCTGATCGTGCATCACATATGGTGACTCAGTTACTCATATTGGCGAGATCGGAGCCGGTGGAAGGGAATCGTACTTTGGAGCCGATTGATTTACGTGCTTTAGTGCGTGAAGTTTGTATTGAGTGGGTGCCAAAAGCTTTAAAAAAACAGTTTGACCTGAGTTTTGAAGATCCAGAGCAGCCCGTTTGGATACAAGGTGATGCTATATTATTAACTGAATTGCTTAATAATTTAATTGATAATGCATTGGCTTATGGAGAAGCTGTTGGGGAAGTTAACGTTAAATTGCTGGCCGAGCCAGGTGCGTGTTTATCAGTTGAAAATGCAGGGCAATGTATTCCTAGTGAAGAACATGAACGAATTTTTGAGCGCTTTTATCGGATACAAGGGAGTGCAGGTGAGGGGTGTGGCCTGGGGCTAGCTATTGTTAAAGAAATTGCCGATTTGCACCAAGCGCAAGTTTCATTAAGTCAGCGTGCTGGTGGTGATGGGGTGGTGGTCGCGGTGACGTTTAATACAGGTGAGGGTGAGAGTTAAATAAGATACGAATTTTGCATTCTGTGGGAGGGGCTTTTAGCCGCGATTTTATACAAGTCGCGGCTAAAAGCCCCTCCTACAACACATTAATGTTTTCCTAAGTTTAAATTCTCTAGCGCTTCCAGCGGTGGGCTATAAATTCTACCGCCTCCTGAATATTCAAATCACGGGTCCCACCGCCAGTACGTAAATAAAATTTAGGCGTATTATTCTGAGTAAAAAAGACGGGGCGAGGCGAGGCTAAAACGATTAAACGACAAACATGCTTGCCATCAACGACGTGAAAAAGTACTTTGACGAATTGACATAAATCCGCACCTAAATTTGTAGAAATAGCGGTGATAATCGCTTGTTCGTAACCATCCTGATCAGGGCGTTTGAGACTCTGGTAATCTTTTTCTAAGCCAATAATTTCACCATTATCAGCAACACCAATTAATAAAGTGCCGCCGTGCGAGCTGTTTAAGTAACCAGCTAGGGTTTTGAGAATAACGGTTTCTAGTGCACGGTTAACTCGGTCCTGTTCTAAATCCCAGCGAAAAGAAGATTTGAATTCAAGTAACGCGCTTTCACCCTGTAGGATTAAGGCTTGCAAGTTAACCGAAAGCTCTGTACTTAAACGGCTAATTCTTTGTAAACGGCGATGTAGTACCTCATAGATAAAAGCGATAGCTAGGCCAAAAACTGCACCGACTTGAGCTAGGAATATTGTCTTTTTAGGCGTTTCTCCCATTAAAGATAATTTAAGTTGCTCAAAAGCATAGCTCGATGCCATGCTGGCATTTCTTTGTAAATCATTACCTTCTGTTTCAAAGTAGAAAATAAAATCATTAATAGGGTAAAAGATGAACATACCTGTTAATGCGCCAATAAGGGCGGCAAAAAAATAAAGTTTAAAGCGTTGCTCCCAAAGCGCGATAATGAGTAATAAAAAACGTTTCATTAATTGTTTATTTCCATCGGTAAGTCTGCGGATCGCCAAGCGGTCATATGACCTTCTAAATAACGAATATTTTCAAAGCCTGCTAAAAAATAAGCAAATTTAGCAATGCCGGCACGCGGGCCATGTTCGCAATATAAAACTAATTCATCCTGCTTATCATAAGTATCTAAAGCGTCGCTAGTAAACGATTGCCAGAAAGGAATATGCTGCGCATCTGGAATATGCCCTGAGTTATATTCCATGCTGGAACGGACATCAATGATCGCAGGCGTGTCATCTGATTGTAATAAAGCTAATAATTCAGCTTGTTGTATGTGACTTTCGCTGGATGTACTGCAAGCTTGTAATAAGAAGCTCAATAAACTGGCAAATAATACTTTCATTTATCCTCCGGTCGCGCTCATATGGCGCATGATGATCGGTTGTTCGTTTAAATCAAATTCGTGTTTTTCCGGTTTGATTTGCATAGCGTCAATAATGATTTGTTTGATGTCGTCAATTGTGTTCGCAGGATTGCGTACCGCGGCTTTTAAATCAACGGAGTGTTCATTGCCTAAGCATAATAATAAGCGGCCTTCGGCAGTTAGTCGGACGCGATTGCAAGTGCTGCAAAAATTATGACTGTGTGGCGAGATAAAACCGACTTTTATTGTCGAGCCTTGAATATGGTAATAGTCAGAAGGGCCAGCTGTCGTTTCGCTGATGTGTTGTAAATTAAACTGCTTGGATAAGTCGTCACGAATTTGATCGCTGGAATAATAAGCAAGAGCGCGATTATGTGAATCAATCAGACCGAGTGGCATTTCTTCGATGAAGCTAATGTCTATGCCTTGGTCTATGGCAAATTGTACTAAATCAACCACTTCATGGTGATTGCGATTTTTTAAAATGACGGCATTAATTTTTATGCCTTTAAAACCAGCTTTGACTGCTGTTTCGATACCTTTTAAAACGACATCTAATTCGCCAATTCGAGTTAATTCCTTGAATTTTTGTGCGTCAAGCGTGTCTAAGCTAATATTTAGGCGTGAAACATTAGCTTGTTTTAATTGATCGGCAGATTGTTCTAAATGCGAACCATTAGTGGTCATGACTAATTCATTCAGCAGCGGTAATGAACCGATTTTCTGTAATAACTCGATTGCACCACGGCGCACTAAAGGTTCACCGCCAGTAATTCTGATTTTCCCCACGCCTAATTCAGTAAAGCATTGTGCGAGTAAGTGGATTTCTTCCAAGCTTAAAATTTGCGTGCGCGGTAAAAAAGTCATATCTTCCGACATGCAATACACGCAACGAAAATCACAACGATCGGTAATAGAAATACGCACATAGTCAACGACTCGGCCGAACCGGTCGATAAGTTGTTTAGTTTGGTTTGAGTTAGGTAGGTTTGAATTAGTGATGAGGTGGCTCTTTTTTGTTGAGTGTGTAACTATAAATAGTGGGTGCTAACTATTCACAGGACGTATTAAAATACTGTAGGGCGTGGCTTTAGCCCGCATTTAGATGCTCTTTGGCATTGGCGGGCTAAAGCCGCGCCCTACAAAAGTAGTTATGTTTCGTCTTAAATCGGTAGTCTAATTAACGACTAATTTTATCAGTAATTAAAATATTCTTTCACTATTTATCATGATGATTAAAAAACTACTTTTTATTGCTACATTAATTTGCTGTCAGTTGAGTTATGCGGCTGATAAAACGGTGCTTCGTTTAGGCGTATTAGCGTATGGTACGGTCAACTGGGAGCTGGATGTTATGCGTCAAGCAAAACAGATGGAAACTGACCGCTATCTTTTACAAATCATGCCAATGGCAAATCCACAGGCGGGCAAGATCGCTTTGCAGTCGGGTGCGGTGGATATCATTGTTGCCGATTGGATTTGGGTGTCGTATCAGCGCAGCTTAGGGCGAGATTATGCGTTTTATCCCTATTCCAATGCTACGGGAGCGTTAGTTGTAGCCAAGGAGAGTGTAATAAAAACGTGGCAGGATTTAAAAGGTAAGCGCCTTGCGATAGCAGGGGGTGAGCTAGATAAAAATAGTTTGTTATTACAAGCCTTAATGCAAAAGCAGGGGCAGGGCGAGTTATTTCAGGGAATAGAAAAAGTTTATGGTGCGCCACCTTTATTAACGCAGCAATTAAAGCAGCAGCGAGTTGATGCTTTATTAACTTATTGGCATTATGCTGCGCGTTTAGATGCTGTGGGATATAGGGTGTTAATGACCGGTGCTGATATTTTGCAGGGTTTAGGCATAGAGCAAAAAGTACCTAGTATTGGTTTTGTATTTAATCGTACTTGGGCGGAACGGCACCGGCTTGTTATTCAGAGCTTTTTAGAGCAGTCTAAACAAGCTAAAAATACTTTATGTACTAATAATGCGGCGTGGCAATCTATAAATAAATTAACTCATAATCAATCGGAACAGGAAAGTCTGTTATTGCGTCAGCGCTATTGTGATGGACGAGTTAATCATTGGGGCGAAGAAGAGCAGCAAACCGCAGGTCTTATTTTTCAGTATTTAAAAGAAATTAGTCAGCAACGATTGACGGGCAAGTCGGAAATAATTCAGGCTGGAACTTTTTGGTAGTTTATTTGCTTGTTGGATAGTATTTAAGGGTTTAGCAGGGACGTTATTTCAATGTCTGCTTAAGCAAAGGTGGAAGGTTAGCTTAAGCATCATAAAAAGATTGAAATAACTTGGCATCTTTCATGTGGCCATAAAAGTAGTTTACATTTTGATAATCCATATGAATCAAGAACAAAAGCGTAGCCCGTAGGAAGCTTGTGGAATACGGGGCATGCGAAGCACTGGTTTTCCCGTATTACGCTTGTTAAATCAAAAAGTGTTAGCCGGGAAATGAAGGATGCCAATAATTGCTGTATGAATTTTTGTGAAGATGCTCACAAAAACGATAAAGGGTGAGATTTTCCTTAGTCGACTTATTTTGTTGTATTTTAGCTACATTTCTTTGTTTTTGTTACCTCTCTACTGTATTCCCTATCTATCTTTGTTGTATTTTAGCGACGTTTTTTTTCTTTTGTCATCAATTTGTCATATGTTTTTTTTACCATAGCCATGTTTTTAATTCTTTCTTCAAAACTTTATTGGAACATAGCAATGGTCACAAAGAACTCTGGAAAAATTTTAGCTTTAGCTATCTCTGCCGCCCTAGGCAGCGTTAGCGCTCAAGCAGCAGATAGCGAATTATTAGATACGTTATTAAGAAATGGTGCAATTAATCAATCTCAATATAAAGATTTATCTGACAAAGAAGCAGTAGCTGCGGAGGAAGAAGCTAAAGATTGGACTAATAATGTCAAAGTATCGGTCGGTGAAAAAGGGTTAAAAGTTGAAACTGCAGATAAACAATTCAAATTCCAATTTGGTGGTCGTTTGCAAGTTGAGGCTGATGGTGATATTGGTGATGACGAATTAAGTCAAGGCGCAACTGAAGGTGTTGAAGTGCGTCGCGCTCGTATGTATATGAAAGGTGTAGTCTGGGGTGATTATAAATACATAGTTGAAGCGGATTTTGCTGATAACGATATAGCTATTAAAGATGCGTTTTTAACTTATAAAGGTTTTAAAGGTTGGGCTGGATTAGAGATTACTGCTGGTCACCAAAAGCAGCCTATTAGCATGGAGTTGCAAGAAAGTTCAAACGATATTATGTTTACTGAGCGTTCAACAGTCAATGTATTAACTGCGCCAGCTTTTGATCGTGCGCTTGGTTTACATGCTAAATTTTCAGATAAAAGCTGGTCTGCACAGCTTGGTTTTTATGGTGATGGAGTATCTCCTGCGCTAGATAGTGAGGGTGACAAAAGTACTGATGATGAAGGCTGGTCATTTGCTTCACGTGTAACTTATGCACCAATTAATACTAAGGCGCAAGTTGTACATTTGGGTGCATTTGGTGGTTATAAAGGCTTTAGTGATGTGAAAAGCACAGTTAAGTTTGCTTCAGAAACAACGCATATGTCAAACCTTAAGCTGACTAATGTAAAAATTACTGATGTTAAAGGGCTAGGTATTTTCGGGGTTGAATCTGCTTATATGAATGGACCTTTCTCGATTCAAGGTGAATATGCGCATGAGTGGGTAACGCGTGGCGGTGGCATGAATGGTTTAGACCTTAATGCGGCTTATGTACAAGTAGCTTGGACATTAACGGGCGAAGCACGTAGCTATAAAGGCTCTGATGGTGAGTTTAAGTATTTAAAAGCTAGCGAAAACTTTAGCTGGAGCAAAGGTACTTGGGGGGCGTTTGAATTAGCAGGTCGTTATGGTATTAGTGATATTGCTTATGGTAGCTACGAAGATGGAACTAGAGAGCAGGACATAACTTTTGCTTTAAACTGGTACATGAACAACAACGTAAGAGTTATGGCTGATTATCGTTATGCCTTTGACCTTGCAGGTTCTGGTGTTACAGAGCTTGATGGTAGTGATCTTGATCACGGCGTACACTCATTTACATTGCGTACACAATTTAAAATGTAATGTAGTTAGTTTTATTTGAGTGTAGAAAAGGCCGGCTTATGCTGGCCTTTTTTTTGCGTGCTAATTATGTTTTGTTGCTGGTCGGGATGCGTATTTGGATTGAGCATATTTAAATGTGAATTTTGTTATGCGCTTTAATCAGGCTATGGGATAATATTCTGCTTTTAATGCGTGAAGTTTCAGGCTGACTAAATAGACTATGGATGAGAATAAAAAGAAAGCATTAGGCGCGGCCTTAATGCAAATTGAAAAACAGTTTGGTAAAGGCGCAGTTATACGCATGGGTGACGATACTGCCTCGCGTGATATACAAACAGTTTCTACGGGCTCTTTATCATTAGATATAGCTCTAGGTTGTGGTGGTTTACCGCGCGGCCGAATTATTGAGATCTATGGGCCAGAGTCGTCAGGAAAAACGACTATGACTTTATCAGCTATTGCGCAGATGCAAAAAGTTGGCGGTACGGCTGCTTTTATTGATGCGGAACATGCTTTAGATATTGGTTACGCAGAAAAAATTGGTGTTAATGTTGATGATTTATTGGTTTCTCAGCCAGATACTGGCGAGCAAGCTCTAGAAATTGCCGATATGCTAGTGCGCTCGAATGCTGTGGATGTTGTGGTTATCGATTCGGTTGCCGCTTTAACGCCCAAAGCAGAAATTGAAGGCGATATGGGTGATTCTCATATGGGCTTACAAGCGCGCTTAATGTCACAAGCTTTACGCAAATTAACGGCGAACATTAAACGCTCTAATACGATGGTTATCTTCATTAATCAGATTCGTATGAAGATTGGTGTTATGTTCGGTAGCCCAGAAACAACAACGGGTGGTAACGCTTTAAAATTCTATGCTTCGGTACGATTAGATATTCGTCGTATTGGTGCGATTAAAAAAGGCGATGAAATTATTGGTAACGAAACGCGGGTTAAAGTCGTTAAAAATAAAGTTGCTCCACCGTTTAAGCAAGCTGAATTTGAAATTATCTATGGAGAGGGTGTTTCCTTTTTAGGTGAGCTAGTAGATTTAGGTGTGAAGTATGGCTTTGTTAATAAAGCGGGTTCTTGGTATAGCTATGGCAATGATAAGATCGGCCAGGGTAAAGAGAATGTACGCCTTTATCTAAAAGAAAACCCTGAGCTCGCTATAGAGCTTGAAGCTAAGATCCGAGGAGAAGTATTCGGTGTTAAAAGTGACTCAGGAAAAGCTAATGTAAAATCTGATGATGCGGATGGCCTAGCGTAGGGCGGACTTTAGTCCGCTTATGTGCATGCTTGAATTTGATAATGATTTAGATAAGTTTAAAGCAATAAAAGAAGCTTGTTTGCAATACTTAATAAGGCGTGAGCATAGTCAGCAAGAACTGCTGCAAAAGGTCTCTGCTAAAGGCTTTTCTCGCTTCGATATTGGTCTAGTTATAACTGAATTGGCTGAGCAAGGCTTGCAAAGCAATGCTAGGTTTGCTGAAAGCTATGCAAGAAGTCGCGTGCATCGAGGCTTTGGGCCATTACGCATTAAAGCTGAGTTGCAACAGCGTGGTGCTAGCGAGTATTCTTTTGATATGGCAGTGGAAGATATTGCCGGAAGTTGGCAAGAGTTATTAGTGCAGGTTTACGAAAAAAAGTATGGCACTGATGCTTCAGCCATAGATATAAAAGAACAACTAAAGCGCAGCCGATTTTTGCAGCAACGTGGATTTTCTGCTGCAATGATTCGTGAGTTACTGCAAAATTTATAGTTAGTGATGGTGGGAGGGGCTTTAGCTGCGATTTTATTAAACCCACCCCACAAGTTTACTCGTTCCCATGCTCTGCGTGGGAATGCATATTTAGACGCTCTGCGTCGAGTTTAGTGCCGTAGCCTGTATGAAGCTTGCAGAATATAGGGGTGTATAACTTTCCCCCGTATTCCGTAAACTCCATACGGAATACATTGGTAAAAGAAAAATAGGCTCTTAATATTGAAGAGCTAATGATTTAAAAACGTTTATATAACCCAGTTAATTATGAAAAATCTGACTAGCGCAGAATTGCGTGCTGCTTTTTTAAAGTTCTTTGCAGATCAAGGCCACTCTATTCAGCCTTCAAGCTCTTTAGTGCCAGGTAATGATCCGACTTTATTGTTTACCAATGCCGGAATGGTGCAATTTAAAGACACTTTTTTAGGTCGCGAACCACGTAATTACGTGCGCGCAACCACGAGTCAACGCTGTGTACGTGCGGGTGGCAAACATAATGATTTGGAAAATGTAGGCTATACGGCAAGACATCATACTTTTTTTGAAATGTTGGGTAATTTCAGTTTTGGTGATTACTTCAAAAAAGAAGCAATTCACTTTGCTTGGGACTTTTTAACCAAAGAGCTCGAAATTCCTGCTGAGAAATTATGGGTTACGGTTTTTGATGAAGACTCCGAAGCTGAAAAGATTTGGCTAGAAGATGTAAAAATTGATGCCACGCGTTTTTCACGCATAGGCGCGAAAGATAATTTCTGGTCTATGGGTGATATTGGTCCATGCGGTCCTTGTACTGAAATTTTTTACGATCACGGCGAAGATATTGCCGGCGGTCCTCCAGGTACGCCTGAAGAAGATGGCGATAGATATATTGAAATCTGGAACTTAGTGTTCATGCAATATGATCGCGATATGGACGGACATTTAACACCACTGCCTAAGCCGTCAGTTGATACTGGTATGGGTTTAGAGCGTATTGCTGCCGTGTTACAAGGTGTACACAATAACTACGAGATTGATTTATTTCAGGAATTATTAAAGGTTGCTGCTGATTTAGCAGGAACTAAAGATTTAACGGAAAGCTCTTTGCGAGTAATTGCAGATCATATACGCTCATGTGCGTTTATGGTGGTTGACGGTGTGATGCCTTCAAATGAAGGGCGTGGTTATGTATTGCGTCGTATTATTCGCCGTGCGATTCGCCACGGTTATCGCTTAGGTGTTCGTGAAGTTTTCTTCTTTCAATTAGTTGCGCCTTTGGTGGCGGAAATGGGTGAAGCGTACCCTGAGCTTGCGGCAGCGCAAGAGCAAGTTGAGCGCATCTTAAAATTAGAAGAAGAGCGTTTTGCTGAGACTTTAGAGCAGGGTATGAAAATATTGGAAGCCTGCGTAGAAAAAATTCACGGTACAGTCATTCCGGGCGATGTCGTTTTTCAGCTTTATGATACTTATGGTTTTCCGGTTGATTTAACTGCTGATTATGCGCGTGAAAATGACCTTTCAGTTGATCATGCGGGGTTTGATATTGCCATGACAGCGCAGCGTACTAGAGCGCGAGCAGCGAAGAGTTTTGGTGATGGCTACAACCAAACTATTAAATTAGATGCGCAAACTGAATTTACCGGTTATCAGCAGCTAAATGAAGAATCGAAAATTATTGGCTTATTTCAGCAAAGTGAAGCGGTAAGCATTTTAGCGGAAGGTGCTGAAGGTGTTGTAGTGTTAGAAAGCACACCTTTTTATGCTGAATCAGGTGGTCAAGCGGGCGATCGCGGTCGCATTGAAATTGAAGGTGCTGTTTTTGAAGTAACGGATACGCAAAAGCAAGGCGGTTCACTATTCTTACATTACGGTAAAGTGATTTCTGGTGAGCTAAAAAATAATCTATCATGTACAGCATTTGTTGAGCCAATTAGCCGACAAGCCATCACCTTGAATCATTCAGCTACGCATTTATTGCATGCGGCATTACGCCAAGTCTTAGGTGACCATGTGACGCAAAAAGGGTCGTTAGTGAATGCTGAGCGTTTGCGTTTTGATTTTGCGCATTTTGAACCAATGACGGCTGAAGAAATCAAAATTATCGAGCGCATAGTGAATCAGCAGATTCGTCATAATGCGGCGGTAACCGCTGATGTTATGTCAAAAGAAGATGCGATTAATGCCGGCGCGATGGCTTTATTTGGCGAGAAATATGGCGATGAAGTCCGAGTTTTAAAAATTGGTGATTTTTCGACTGAATTATGTGGCGGTGTGCATGCTAAGCGAGCGGGCGATATCGGCCTGTTTAAAATTATCAGTGAAACTGGCGTAGCTTCAGGCGTGCGTCGTATTGAAGCCATTACCGGTGAAGCAGCTATACAATGGCTGGAAGGTCGCGAAAAAGCTATTACAGTAATAGCGAGTGTGGTCAAATCATCACCCGAAGCTGCTGCTGAAAAAGTTCAGCAGTTGATGGATAAGAGTAAGTCCTTAGAAAAAGAATTAGAGCGTTTGCAGTCTAAACTAGCCAGTTCGGCGGGTGGTGAATTGGCTGGCCAAGCGGTTGAAATCGATGGAATTAAAGTTCTTGCGGTTAAATTAGACGGTGTAGAGCCTAAAGCAATGACTGACCTGCTAGATCAATTGAAAAATAAATTGGTGAGTGCGGCAATTGTTTTAGCTACTGTGAAAGACGGCAAAGTGACTTTAATAGCTGGGGTTACGAAGGACCAAACTGCACGCGTTAAGGCGGGTGACTTAGTTAATGTGGTTGCCACGCAAGTAGGTGGTAAAGGCGGTGGTCGTCCAGATATGGCAAGGGCAGGCGGTACAGAGCCTGAGAAATTAGAACAAGCGTTACAACAGGTGCCTGAGTGGGTACGTGAACAAATAGGTGCTTAAAGAATGGCGATGTATGTGTATAAGTTTGGCGGTACCTCAGTAGGTACGGTTGAGCGGATTAAAGCGGTAGCAGAAAAAGTAAAGGCAGCGCACGATAAAGGCGATCAGCTAGTTGTTGTGTTGTCGGCGATGAGTGGTGAAACTAATCGTTTAACGGATTTGGCGAAACAAATGCAACAAAATCCAGTTTCGCGTGAAATGGATGTTTTGCTTTCAACGGGCGAACAAGTCACGGTCGCTTTGTTGACTATGGCTCTTCAAGAATTAGGCTGTCCTGCGTGTTCTTATACGGGGGGGCAGGTGCGTATCGAAACGGATAGCGCACATACCAAAGCAAGAATTAAACGTATTGATGATGTTAATATACATGCTGATTTGAATGCGGGTAAAGTGGTTGTGGTTGCTGGCTTTCAGGGTATGGATGAGCAAGGTAATATCACGACTTTAGGGCGTGGTGGTTCAGATACGACGGCAGTAGCATTGGCAGCGGTTTTAAAGGCCGATGAATGTCATATTTATACTGATGTCGATGGGGTTTATACGACTGATCCTCGAGTAGAGCCAAAAGCTCGCCGGTTGGATAAAATTACCTTTGAAGAAATGCTGGAAATGGCCAGTTTAGGCTCAAAGATATTACAAATTAGGTCGGTAGAGTTTGCCGGCAAATATAATGTCGCCTTGCGCGTCTTATCATCATTTTCAGAAGGGCGGGGCACGCTCATTACTTACGAGGAATCAGAAGTGGAACAAGCGTTAATTTCAGGTATTGCATTCAACAAAGATGAAGCAAAGTTAACGATTACAGGTGTGCCCGATATTCCAGGAGCTGCCTTTAAGATCTTAGGACCGATTGCAGATGCGAATATTGAAGTCGATATGATTATTCAAAATGTCGCGGATGATGCGACTACAGATTTCACCTTTACCGTACATCGCAATGATTTTGCTATGACGAAAGAAATTCTTACTAATATTTGCAATAAGCTAGGTGCTAGAGCGGTTACTGCTGATGATAGCATTGTAAAAGTTTCGATTGTTGGCGTTGGTATGCGTTCGCACGCAGGCATTGCCAGTAAAATGTTTGAAGTCTTGGCGAAAGAAGCTATTAATATTAGAATGATCGCCACATCAGAAATAAAAATTTCTGTTGTCATCGATGAAAAATATCTGGAGCTAGCGGTTAGAACGCTACACAAGGCTTTTGAGTTAGACAAAGAGTCAAAGCAAGTAAGCGCATAGTCTATTTTTTGAAAAAAACTATATTAAGTGTTTATTTTTTTAAAATCACTGCTATAATAAGCAGCTCAGTCCGGTTCTGCTTTTAAGGCGGGATTTTTATGAACAGGGAGACGATGGATGCTTATATTAACGCGTCGAGTAGGAGAAACTCTAATGATTGGTGACGATGTTACTGTCACTGTTCTTGGAGTTAAAGGTAATCAAGTCCGTATTGGAATTAATGCACCGAAAGATGTATCTGTCCACAGGGAAGAGATTTACGAAAGAATTAGAAATGAAAAAGCAGGAACTCCGGATCCTGTTGTTGAAGCTGGAACAACTGGGCTTATGGGTTCAGAGGACTAGAAAAGATTTAATTAGGAGAGGTGGCCGAGTGGCCGAAGGCGCTCCCCTGCTAAGGGAGTATGGGCTTTATCTCCCATCGAGGGTTCGAATCCCTCCCTCTTCGCCATATTCAATGAAGTCGACAAAAAGAATTAAAAAATAGTTGACACGGAAATAAATAACAAGGATAATAAGACAGATCAACAAGGCGCCTGTAGCTCAGCTGGATAGAGTACTCGGCTACGAACCGAGCGGTCAGGAGTTCGAATCTCTTCAGGCGCACCATTGTTGACTCAAAGTTTAATCCCCTGTAGCTCAGCTGGTAGAGCGGGTGACTGTTAATCACTAGGTCGGCGGTTCGAGCCCGTCCGGGGGAGCCAATAGAGGCTTTAAAATTAATTTCTTAGATGGAAGTTTAAGGGTTGGATTTATAGCCGTAGAAGAAGCCTTATTGTTAATTCAATAGGGCTTTTTTTATGTCTGAAGGAAAGTCAAAAGGTCGCTTGAGGTTCATTATTGGGTGTGATTAAATCATGGCTATCTGCTATCTGCTATCTGCTATCTGCTATCTGTATCAAACGTCAACTAACTTGTCCGGTTCGCGTCAATTAGCTTGGCCGGTTGTTTGGTGTGCTTTTAATGCGTGTT
>CBDUDP010000001.1:0-185444 GCA_965365945.1 uncultured Gammaproteobacteria bacterium | reverse complement strand
TCCCCACTGCTGCCTCCCGTAGGAGTCTGGGCCGTGTCTCAGTCCCAGTGTGGCTGATCGTCCTCTCAGACCAGCTATAGATCGTTGCCTTGGTGAGCCATTACCTCACCAACTAGCTAATCTAACGCAGGCTCATCTATTAGCGCGAGGTCCGAAGATCCCCCGCTTTCCCCCGTAGGGCGTATGCGGTATTAGCATGGTTTTCACCATGTTGTCCCCCACTAATAGGCAGATTCCTACGCGTTACTCACCCGTCCGCCACTCGTCAGCGCTAGCAAGCTAGCCTGTTACCGTTCGACTTGCATGTGTTAAGCATACCGCCAGCGTTCAATCTGAGCCATGATCAAACTCTTCAGTTTTAAATCATTTTGTGACATCATCAGATGTGCCACCAATCTTTGTTTCGATTGTCAGAATTTACGCTTGTTAATCCGAAGATTAACTCTGTAGATTCTTATATCGATTATTTATATCATGCACAATAATCTCTACAAGTACCCACAACAAATTATTTCGATTAAGTTTTTAAAGAGCGAGGAGGGAAGAAATATTCCGTCCTGTTGAGCTAGACCATTATACAGAGCCAACCCATTGTGTCAATCTTTATTTTCAGGAAGTTTTCGAAGCGACCAAGACAAAAAAAACAAAGCCAACCAGAAAAACAAACAACCTAATAACAAACATCAACTGAACCCCGAAGAGCTCAACCTCAACAATTAATCCGTTAAGGAGCCGACCATTATAACCAATAAAACTAAACGGTCAAGCTTTTATTTTCAGGAAACTTTCATTTCCCAGGCATCAAAAATAAGGACTGAATCATCAGCCTCAATTCCGAACCCTGTCCTTCAGCACCGGAGCGTTGAAGAGCTGGCTATTTTACCGCTTTATCACTTCCGGTCAAGACTTTATTTTATCTTTCTGCTATTTATTCACTTTTAAAGTAATTCTCTTTGCCGCCGATATTCTATCTACAGCTATTTAGTGCAATAATGCCTCTTAATGTAATGACTGTGAGTACACGCCATGAAACTATCTATCACGCCCACAAATCACGAAAAAAAACTAGGTGCTAACGACTTTATCGTTTCTAAAACCGACACTTCTGGCCGAATTACCTATTCTAATCGAATTTTTATGGAGATTTGCGGTTTCCCTGAGTCTGACTTATTAGGTATACAACATAATATTATTCGTCACCCTGATATGCCTCGTGGCGTATTCCAATTTATGTGGGACACCCTTAAATCTGGCGAAGAGTTCTTTGGCTTTGCTAAAAACCTATGCTCTGATGGCAGCTTCTATTGGGTGTTTGCAAATATTACTCCCGATTACGACAAAGAAGGCAAACTAAAAGGCTATTATTCCGTACGCCGCAATCCACCCGAGTCTGCACTTAATATTATTGCGCCCATATATAAAGAGATGCTTGCTATAGAGCGACAGTCCTCCACAAAAGAAGCTCCCTTTAAATCTTTAGCTTATTTGGTTGATACCGTTAATTCTACTGGCGCCGCAAATTACAACAACCTTATTTTAAACCTTTACAAACCTAATGGGCTTTAATATGTCTGCACATAATAATTCGAGTGCGAATATCCCCTTTCTTAACGCTAAAGTCACCTATGCAATTAGCGGCATCATTTTTCTCAGCTTATTAATTTCTGCTATTCATTTTTATCTTTATGGCTTTTCATGGCTCATTCTTTTGCCCTGCACTGCACTCATTTTTATTGCTTGGTTTATTTTCTCTTCCGTTAGTACGACATTAAAAGTCCTGAATCATATTCAAGAAATTTTACTTAAAACCAACCAAGGCGAGCTATATCACCGCATTACTAACACCAAGGGCCTTGGAGAAATAGGAAAAGTTGCTTGGGAGCTCAATGAAATGCTGGACATCATGGAGTCTTATTTTAAAGAAGTAAACGCCTCTTTTTCACATGCATCCAAAGGCAATCATGATCGCTACGTGCTTGCCGATGGCTTCCCTGGCTTACTTAAGCAATCCGCCACCAACATTAATAATGCCTTGAATTTAATGGGTGAGAATGCAGTATTAATGACTAAAAACAAACTTTCGGCGAATTTACACAGCCTAAATACCTCTAATTTACTTGATAACTTAAAAGTCAATCAGCAAGACCTTATCAATATTACCGATCAAATGCAGAAGGTTGAAAACATTGCCAATGACACAGGCCGTAATGCTGATGCCAGCCTCTCTACTGTTGATGATATTAGTCACTCTTTAACTGATATTAACGATACGATCCATGAAGTATCCGATGTCATTAACGCTTTAATCGAAGATAGTCGCAAGGTAACCGACTCTTTATCTATGATTACAGGCATTGCTGATCAGACTAATTTGCTAGCATTGAATGCTTCTATTGAAGCTGCTAGAGCTGGTGAGCACGGGCGAGGCTTTGCGGTTGTTGCTGAAGAGGTTAAAAACCTTTCTGAGCATACTAAAAATGCCGCACTAGAAGTTACTAAAACGTTAGACTCATTTAATAAACGCGTAAGTCAGATGAATACCAAAGCCAACTCTTCGGCTGATTTATCTCAAAATATTATGGAACAAGTCGTAGCCTTTAAGGGGCAATTTTCCAGCCTCTCGAGTTCAGCCAAAGAATCTATTGATTATATCTCTTACTCTAAAGACAAATCATTTGGCTTGCTGACCAAGCTTGATCATATTATTTACAAGCAAAATGGTTATCTCGCTATTGAAGAGGAGCATAGCTGCCCACAGGCTGATGCAATTAATGTTGATAACCATAACTGCCGCTTGGGAAAATGGTATTACGAAGGTCTGGGTCATGAGGTTTTCCGCCATACCGATGCTTATGCAAAATTATCAGTACCTCATCAAGAAGTACATACATTTACCCAGCAGGCTTATGCATTCTCTCGCCAAAACTGGCAAGATGATCAAGAAGTATTAAATCATATCGTTAGCGGAATGGAAAAATCTGAGCGTGCCAGTGCAAGCGTTATGCAACTTATTGACCAAATGATCGAAGAAAAGCACAAACATTAACCCGCATATAGGCGCCGTTAGTTAATCACGATTAACTAACGGCTTCCTTTTTTACTCCTTATCTACACAAAAAGCCCTTACAGCCGCCCTTGATTAGTATAGAATCCATTAACACAATGGTTTTTATGTAGGGTTTCCTTATGACGCGACTAATCTGGCTATTTGTTCTCTTTACCCTCTCTCCAATATACGCTAATACCGACACCCCCAAACCTTTAGAGCCTTGGCTCAATTGGGTTCTGGAAGGCTCTGCTCAATACCAGTGTCCTTTTTTTTACAATAATCACCGACAAAAATATTGCGCTTGGCCTAGTCAGTTAAACTTAACACTAAACAAGCAGCAAGGCCAATTCAGCAGTCATTGGCAAGTCTATAACGACAGCTATATAAGTCTTCCTGGCAACAACAGCTTTTGGCCACAAAACGTAAGCGTTAATGATAAGCCGGCTATCGTGATCAAACATAATAATAGCCCCGCAATAAAACTCCCTGCAGGACAATATCATATTCAAGGTGAATTTTTCTGGCCCAACATACCAGACAGTTTGAGAGTTCCAGCACAAACCGGACTTATCTCGGTTAAGATATTAGGCAAAGATATCCCCTCGCCAACTATAAAACATAATAAGCTCTGGTTAAAAGCCAGCGATACAGGCAATATTAAGCCTACAAGCACACCAAACCAACTAGACTTACAAGTATTTAGAAAAGTCGTCGATGATATTCCTTTGCAACTTGTCACCCACCTTGCTCTACAAGTTTCAGGCAAACAGCGCGAAATCAAACTACCTTATGCATTGTTACAGGGTTTCATTCCTATTAACCTTAATAGCCACCTACCTGCTAGACTTGAAAAGGATGGCAGTCTTTTAGTCCAAGTTCGTCCTGGGCGCTGGCAAATCGAGTTAACAGCGCGCTACCCAGAACAACTAAGCGATATTAGCTTAAACATTAATAATTCAGACTGGCCAGCTTCTGAGGTTTGGAGTTTTGCTGCAAAAACCTATCAACGACTCGTCGAAGTCAGTCAAGTTATTGCAATAGACCCAAGCCAAAGCAATGTGCCTAATCAATGGCGACAACTCCCAGCCTTCTTAGTTAAGCAAGGCGACAACATGCACTTCAATGTCATTAAACGCGGCGATCCCGATCCTGAGCCGAATAATTTGTCTATTACGCGCCACTTATGGCTAGATTTTTCAGGAACCGGTTACACGATTCAAGATACGATTAGCGGAAAAATAACCCATGGCTGGCGACTCGATAGCTTGTCTGAAACCCAACTAGGTCATGTCGACTTAGACGGCCAAACGCAACTTATTACACGCTTGCCTGAAAGCGAGACTGAAGGGGTAGAACTCAGAAAAGGGCAATTACAACTAACCGCCGACAGCCGTCTAACGCATTCTATTTCTGAATTCAGCGCTGTCGGTTGGCAAGAAAAATTTAACAATGTTAAAGCCTTTGTGCATTTACCACCTGGCTGGCATTTATTAGCCGTCAGTGGTGTAGATAATGTGCCAAATAGCTGGATTACCCGATGGACTTTATTAGATTTATTTTTAGTACTGATTGCTGCATTGGCTGTCAGTCGCTTATGGAATAATTACTGGGGCTTATTTGCCTTAATCACCTTAGCTTTAATTTGGCATGAAGCCGGTGCACCGCGCTTTGTTTGGCTAAATATCCTGGCAGCCATCTCATTAATCAAAGTGCTACCCCAAGGTAACTTCTTACGTCTGATAAAATTTTACCGTTCTAGTTGCTGGTTAGTATTACTCATTATCAGCATTCCTTTTCTTATTCAACAAGTCAGAACAGGACTTTATCCACAACTAGAAAAGCCGTGGCAATCGATTAGTGCTAGAACTACTCAGCATCAACAGCCGGCCGCTATAATGGATATGCTTATGAAAGAAGAAAAATCCATGCAGAGTTCTTATGCCCGTAAACGTAGTGCTATCGCGAGTGCTAGCTATTCACAAGCGCCCGCACCTAACTTTAAACGCATAGATCCGAAAGCCAATTTACAAACTGGCCCTGGCTTACCGCAATGGCAATGGACAAGCATTCCGCTGTCTTGGAATGGTAGTGTAAACAGTCAACAACAAATTGAGCTTTGGTATTTAACGCCGACAACCAGCATGTTACTTAATTTCTTACGCGTCGCATTACTGGTTATTTTAAGCTTGCTGATGTTAGAGCTTATTAATAAACGTTTTGCCTTTAAATTACCCAACTCAATATTAAGCCTCGGCTTGCTAATCTGCTTATTACTACCAATAACGCCAGTACATGCAGATTATCCTAGCCCTGAGCTATTAAATGAATTAAAACAACGCCTACTTAAAGCACCAGACTGCTTACCAAACTGCGCGCAAATACCGGCGATGCATATCGCCCTCACAGACACTATTTTACAACTCGATTTGCAAGTACATGTACAAGAAACTGTTGCTATCCCTCTGCCTGCAGAACTAAAAAACTGGCTACCTAAGGAAATTAAAGTAAATAGGGCCATAGCTCACGCAATTATTCGCGATAATCAAGGCATCCTGTGGCTAAGCTTAGAGCCTGGCATTCATAGTGTTACATTAAAAGGTGCGGCACCACGACAAAATAGCTTTACCCTGCCCTTACCATTAAAACCTCAGCACATCACACATAGCATTCCACAGTGGTCACTCGAAGGGCTAAAGCCCAATGGCGCCGCAGAAAATAACTTACACTTTACCCATCTACAAACAGCAGCAGAGAAAAAGAATGCACTCCCTACGCTGAGTTCAAATATTCTCCCCCCCTTTATTCAAATTGAACGTACGCTGCACTTAGGACTAGATTGGCATATCACAACGCGAGTTATTAGACTTTCCAAAGAGCCCGCGGCAATTTCCTTAAAAGTTCCTTTAATTAAAAATGAATCAATTACCAGCTCACATATCCGTAGTGAAGATGGCTACGCATTAGTGCATATAAGCGCCAATCAACAAAGCATAAAGTGGCAATCTCTCTTAGATAAAAACGCACAAATTCATTTGGTCGCGCCTGCTACAGATCAATGGTCTGAAATATGGCGAGCCGACATCAGTCCAATGTGGCATATTCAAAGTACAGGTATTTCAGCCGTACACCATCAAAACAAGGCGGGGAATTGGCTACCAGAATGGCGGCCTTGGCCAAATGAAGCGATTACTTTAGCAATTACTCGACCTGAGGCAGTGCAAGGCCAAACGCTAACCATCGACAAAAGCATCTTGCAAATCACTGCGGGAAAGCGCACTCAAGAATCACGCCTCGAATTAGACCTACGTAGTTCAAAAGGCACTCAGCATAAAATAACTTTACCGGAGCATGCCATCCTACAATCAGTTAGTGTGAATGGCGTCACGCAAGCTATTAGACAGCAGGGGCAATCCGTTACCTTACCCGTCGAACCCGGAAAACAACATTATCAATTAAACTGGCATGAAGTAAGCCAACAATCGAGTATCTTAACGACGCCAGCACTCGATTTAGGTAGCGCAAGTGTTAACACTCACTTAAGTATTCTATTGGGGCAAGATCGCTGGGTACTATTGACGATGGGGCCTCAATTTGGTCCGGCAGTGTTATTCTGGGGCTTAGTCTTTGTCTTAGTGCTACTTGCTTTTGCTCTTGGAAAAGCCCAATTAACACCATTAAAAAGCTGGCACTGGTTTTTACTACTGATAGGTCTCAGTCAAATTCCAATTGGCGCTGCGCTAGTTGTTGTTGCTTGGCTAATTGCTTTAGGCCTAAGAGAAAAACAAGATAACGCAAACAGCTTCAACTTAATGCAAATCTTTTTAGTAGTAATGACCTTAGGTTCATTAGCTATTTTATTTGTTGCCGTCGAGCAAGGTTTATTAGGCTCACCGGATATGCAAATTGTCGGCAATCAATCAACAGCCGAACACCTAAAGTGGTATCAAGACCGTAGTAAAGCCCTGCTACCCACAGCAACTGTCGTGTCCATCCCCTTACTCAGCTATCGAATTATGATGCTCGTCTGGTCATTATGGCTAGCCATCTCTTTATTAAATTGGCTTAAGTGGGGCTGGCAGTGTTTTTCTGCTAATGGCTTATGGAAAAAATCAGCGCCTAAAGAAAAGCCGGACACACTTGCAAATAACTCAAAGACTTAAACAAAAAAGGCTAGCAACGCATCCCGTTGCTAGCCTTTTGTTTGTGCTTAAAGGCGGGTTTAAACCGCGCCCTTATCCGCGTAGTATTTAGCTTATATAGAACTGGCGCATCATGCCTAGATCTTCATGCTCTAAGTTGTGGCAGTGATATAAAAATAAGCCTTTGTAATCTTGGAATGGTTTGGCAACAACAATCTCTTCCCCAGGCATGACTAAAACAGTATCTTTCCAGCCCGTATCGAGAAAACCATCTTTTACCGTTTTATACTCTTCCTGACGCATACCTTCAATTTCTCGAGATAAAATCTGGAACTGCTGGCCATGTAAATGAATCGGATGTGCCATAGACATCATCATTCCTCCTCCCATGCCACCCCCCATCATACCCATACCACCGCCACCTTCCATTTTCATCTTACCACCGGACATATCCATATCTTTGTCCATTTTTTCGCCCTCTTTCATCTTCATTGGGCCGTGGTCGTGGAATATTTTAATTTTCTTAATTGAGCCTAATTCAACTTTTTCAAAATCCAGCACTCGATTCATAGAAAACGATTTACCATTTAACATAGGGCGCATCGGTTTCATAGAAATACCAATAGGAATAGGCTTATGCTTATTATCGACATCACGCTCAGTTAAGCGCTCAAAACGACCTAATGTTTTCGGTAATTTAGGTGAATCACTGACTTTTTTAGTCACTTTAAACGTAGCAATGGCAAATTTATCGCCTTGACCTACACTAGGACTCATCATTCCCATCATGCCGCCGCCCATCATTCCTCCACCCATGCTCATACCGCCGCCAGAAGATTTTTTACCCAAGCGCTGCTCTTCCATTTTAGGCGGCATCGCACCAGCATAAGGCAAGCTGTACATAACCAGCTCAGAACCGACAGGACGACCACTAAAGTCTAACCATAAATCAATACGTTCACCAGGCGCCAACATTAAATAAGGGCGCGTTTCTGGTTTTGGTAAAAGATGGGCATCGGTACCAATCGCAGTTAACGGAGTACCATCATCCCAGCCTAATTTATAAATTCTGGAGTTAGAACCATTGACTGCTCTAAAGCGATAAGCACGCGATTTAACTGAAAACTCAACGTTTGGTAGGCCATTAACTAAAATACTTTCACCTAAAAAACCAGTCATTCTGCCGTGCATGCCATGTAAATACTTCAGCTGGTTTTGCTCGTCAAAAGTTCTATCTTGAATCACAAACGGTAAATCGTATTCACCCCGCGGCAAATCTAATTTTTGCTCTTCATCATCAGTAACCGTAATCAGGCCAGCTAAACCTTTATAAACCTGCTCAGCTGTTAGGTTATGTGAGTGCGAATGATAAAAACTCGTGCCCGCATTATTCATCACTTCAAATTCATAAATATGGCTTTGGCCCGTCTCCAAAGTATACATAGGATGCCCATCACTATCTTGAGGTACATGCAGACCATGCCAATGAATAATTGACGGTTCAGACATCATATTCTTATAATAGATACGAACTTTTTGACCTTTTACATAGTTAATAATCGGTCCTAAATAGTTACCTTTTAATTCTACCAGTGTTTTTTTAGGCCCTTTTAGCAACTTCGCATAATATTTCTGCACTTTCGTTTCCCTTCCCGTTTTTAATACGGAAACATAGACATCGCGTGAAATAAATTCAATTTCTACATCAGCCTTAAATCCAGGTGTCGCTTTCGTTCTTAATGGACTTGATTGAGCAAACAGCATTCCAGGGAAAGCCGTTAATGCCGCAGCACCAAAAGCAGAATTTTGTAAAAATTGACGTCTATTATTATTTATTTTTTTCGTCATTTATCCTTCCTCTCGTTATTAACTAAGCAAAATTAGTATTTAGTTATCTTCTGAACCATACTCCCTTTTTTTTCAGCTGACAATAGCCGCTATTTATATCCGATCATAGCTAATAAAACTGTATTTAAAGTCGACACTGGCATCATCATTAATATCTTCACGCGTCACTTCCCGCCAATCTACCGCATCAATCTCAGGGAACCACGTATCGCCCTCAAAGGCTTGATTAATTTGAGTAATATACAGCCGGTCAGCGCGCTCTAAAGTGACCGCATATAAAGTTGCACCACCAATTACAAAGACCTCTTCTTGATCCGCACAATGTTGTACGGCTGCATCCAAGTCATTAAAAACCAAGCAACCTTCTTGCTGGTAATTAATATCGCGGCTAATAACAATATTCTGCCGCCCAGGCAAAGGTCGACCAATCGACTCAAATGTTTTACGCCCCATAATAATAGGGTGACCCATAGTGATTTTTTTAAATTGCTTTAAGTCAGCAGACAAATGCCATGGCATTTGCTTATTAATACCAATAGTCCGATTTGTTGCCATCGCAACAATCAATGAAAGTTTCATGTTTTTCCGTCGTTTTTAGTGTCTAGATTTAAATAATGAGTGAAATATTACAGGATGCATTCTTTATTCATCAAAAAATAAGCGATAATACCGCTCACAATTTACCTAATTAGAGTCTTTTATGAGTATTGAACAAACGTTATTACAACGTAGCGGTGAAAAATGCGAGCTATGTGCATCAGAAGAAAACCTAACAGCCTATAGTCTCCCTCCTGAAAACGAGGCAAGTGCTGATAAATCTATTTTAGTGTGCGCGACTTGTAGCGGTCAAATAGCGAACCCAGAAACTATGGATGCTAATCATTGGCGCTGCTTAAATGATAGCATGTGGAACCCTGAGCCAGCCGTACAAGTAATGGCATGGAGGTTATTAAACAAACTATCTACGACGGAATCTTGGGCCCAAGATTTATTAGATATGCTATATTTAGAGCCTGAAGTTCTAAGCTGGGCTGAATCAGGAGCCGATACCAGCGATGAAGATGATTCTGAACCAACCGTAGATAGCAATGGCACTCGCTTACTGGCTGGTGACACAGTTACTTTGATTAAAGATTTAGATGTAAAGGGCGCTGGATTTACTGCTAAACGCGGAACAGTCGTTAAAAACATCGCATTAACCGATAACCCCAAACATATTGAAGGTCGTGTTAATGGTGTACGCTTAGTACTTGTTGCAGATTTTATGAAGAAAGTAGGTTAATTTTTGTTATAGGGCGGACTTTAGTCCGCCATTGCCAAAAAGCAGACTAAAGTCCGCCCCACCATATTACAACATAATCTCTTGCCACAATTTAGCGACTTGCTGGCGTATATCAACAAACTCATCTTGCGCCACAACTGCTTTGCATCCTTGCAAAGCCTCTTCATGCCCGCGATTACGGAATAAACAATAAGCTTGTTTTAAAGTCTTTACCGCCTCTTCATTTAATAAATCTTGCTCAACCAAAGCATCTAATACACGCATATTATCGGTAACATTCGTTAAGCTCGGGTATTTAGCCGACCAAGCCAACACGCAGAACTGCACAATAAATTCTATATCCGCAATACCACCGACGCCTTGTTTCAAGTAGAAAACCTCTTTATTGCTTTTATCCAGACTTTTACGCATTTTTTCACGCATTTCTCGAACTTCTGTTTTAAGCTCTGTTTCAACACGCGGTAAACTTAAAATGCGTTCCCGTATCGCTTCAAATTTTGCCTGCGTTTGCGTATCACCTGCAACAAAACGCGCACGCACTAAAGCCTGATGCTCCCAAGTCCACGCCTCTTCTGTTAAATATTGCTCATAGCGATTGATTGGCGCAACTAATAATCCTGATTCACCACTAGGTCGTAAACGCATATCAATTTCATAAAGCAGACCAGATAGCATCTGCGTATTTAACAAGCTTCTAACTCGCTGGCCTAAAGTCGCATAAAACTGTGAACTACCAATTTGTTTCGCTCCATCCGTGAGCGCATTACTATCCGGATAGTCAAAAACGAAGACCAAATCTAAGTCGGAGCTATAGCTGAGCTCAATGCCACCTAATTTACCAAAGCCAATAATTGCAAAACGTGTGCTCTCTGCACTCGTACCCGACAAACTGCCGTGTTTTTCGGTAAGAATACGCCAAGCAATCTGCACCGCTTGCTCTAAAATCACTTCAGCAATATAAGTTAAATAATCGCTCACGACCATTAAAGGAGCAGCACCCATAATATCTGCAGCCGCAACGCGCAAGACATTAAGATGCTTAAACTTATGCAGGCCAAACATTAACTGCTCTATATCGGCTGGATCAATTTTCGCCAATAACTCCGCTAATTGTTGCTGCAAAGCCGCCTTATCTAACGGCTCATAAAGCGAGCGTGTATCCAGTAATTCATCAAATAATACCGGATATTTAGATAAATACTCACTAATCCACGGACTAGCAGCAACTAATTTAATTAATTGCTGCAGCGCTTTATCATTTTCAGCAAGCAAGGATAAATACACGTTGCGCCCTGCCAACGCTTCAAACAAAGCACACAAGCGCTTTAATGTAGTGCAGGGGTTCTTGACTTGAGCTACAGCATCAATAATTTGCGGCATCAACTTATCTAAAACTGTCGCGCCTTTTGTCGTTAAGCGCTTAATCGCTGATGATGTTTTGAAGTTATTCAGTAGGCTGAATACATCTTCCGCTTTACGATAACCGATCTCTGCCAGTTTATTTAAGATAATTTCTTCATGTATCTGTCCAATCCAAATTTCAGTACTCGCTGAAGGTTTAGATTGTTCTTCTGCCATAGAAAAAACCTGCACAAAAACACGATGTACCCGTTCACGCACTGTATCTAACTCAGTTTTAAAGCTAGACCAATTATCATAACCCATAGAAAACACCAAAATCGCTTGTTCTCGTGGCATTTTTGGCAAATCATGCGCCTGCTTATCTTGGTATTCTTGGATATGATTTTCTACCCGACGTAAAAACTCATAAGAGCTTAATAGTTGGGCAGAGTCTTCAGGCAGCAATAAACCTTTATCGCCTAATAACTGTAAAATTACCTGTATACGCCGCTCTTGTAGGTCCGCATCTTGTCCCCCACGAATTAACTGGAATGCCTGACCGATAAATTCAATCTCACGAATACCGCCTGGCCCCAATTTAACATTGTCCATACGATCTTTACGCTGTAACTCTTGGGTAATTTGTACTTTTAACGAGCGCAATTCTTCAAAAGCACCGTAATCTAAGTAACGTCGATATACAAAAGGTTTAATCAGCTGCATAAACTTTTCACCGCCCAGCTGATCGCCAGCAACCGGCCGCACTTTAACCATCGCATAACGTTCCCACTCACGTGCCTGTGTTTGGTAATAATTTTCCAAGCCATCAAAAGTCATAATGACAGGACCACTATCGCCAAAAGGTCTTAATCGTATATCCGTACGAAAAACAAAACCATCCGCGGTGATTTCATCCAGTACTTTCACTAATGAGCGACAAATACGGCTAAAAAATTCACCATAGCTGGTTTCTTTACGATCAGCTAAAACACCATCGTGTTGATAAGCAAAAATCAGATCAATATCCGATGAATAATTTAATTCCCACGCCCCTAATTTTCCCATACCCAAAACAACCAAATTCTGAGCAGTACCATCAGATAAAACAGGAGTGCCCCGTCGCTCACAGGCTTGTTGGTATAAAAAATCGAGAGCAAACTGAATACAGCTTTCAGCTAATGCTGTTAAATCCGCCAAAGTCTCCGATAAATCCGACCATTTCGCTAAATCACGCCAAGCAATGCGCATCATATGCTTATTACGAAATTGACGTAAAAACTTCATCAACTCAGCATCATTGGCAATCGTTTTCTGGTTTAATTGATTTTGATAAGTCTGACGAACATCAGCACTAAACAAATCACCAGAATTGATCAGATCAAATAAAAACTGTGGCTGTCGATGACAAGTCTGAGCAATAAACTCACTGCAACAAAAAACAGTAGGCAGAGTATTTTTAACTTGCTCGTTTTCGGGAGGCTCAAGATTTAAGCGCTGTACAGATTCCGTGAAATGTTGCAGATGTAAATTAACGGTATCGTGTAATTCGGTAGGGATTTTTTCTAGAGAAAACATAGAGTCCTCTGGAGTAAGAAATAAAATGGGAAGTAGGGGTACCTACAAAACGAGGGGAGGATGTAGGGCGAACTTTAGTCCGCTAATATAAATAGGTCCTATGTAAAATTAAACTTACACTTTAATAATACGCACTAGCTGAATGGTATGCCCATAGGTTCAAATTTATTCATACCGAAAAAAACCATTAAACACAAGGTACGAATAAATTCGAACCTACAAAAACATTTTTTAATTATGCCTCGGTACTTATACAGCATACAAGCGGACTAAAGTCCGCCCTACGCCAAGCTCCCACACAGAGTATGAAAGCTAGGAGGTTTTTTTACAAATTACTTATTTCTTGGGCTTCTTCTAGGTTTTTTAGTCGACTTATCAGAGCCGCCGCGAGTGACTTTAGTCTGTCTAGGAATATTATCACTATCTTTTACTATAGTCATTCTCATTTGCTGACCAGCAACACGCGCATTTTGTAAATCTTTTAACAACTCTGCTGGCATGCCTTTAGGTAAGTCAACGATACTGAATTCACCATGCATATCAATTTGGCCAATTTCTTTACCGTCTAAACCTGCTTCATTAGCAATTGCACCAACGATATTACCAGGCTTAGCACCATGATCTTTACCCACTTCAATGCGGTAACGCTCAAGGCCATCTTTTAATGAAACATTACCTTTACGCTTAACTTCGCCTCTTGTACGGTCATTACGATCCCTTTCACGGCCACGCTCAGAACGCTCTTTTACTTTCGCTGGTTTTTTCAATAATAAAGGCTCATCACCTTGTACTAATTTAGCTAAAGCTGCTGCAACTTCAATAGCAGGCACATCATGTTCAGTTTCATACTGCTCAATAACTTTAGTATAAAACTCTAACTCTTCATTCGCTAAAGTATCGGTAATTTTCTGTTTAAAACGATTAACACGTTTATCGTTAATCACTTCCGTAGACGGCAATTCCATTAACTCGATACGTTGCTTAGTTGCACGCTCGATGGCAGCCAACATACGTTTTTCACGAGGTGCAACAAATAAAATCGCATCACCCTTTTTACCCGCACGTCCAGTACGACCAATACGATGCACATAAGCCTCGGTATCATAAGGTATATCGTAGTTAACAACATGACTAATACGCGGAACATCAAGGCCACGCGCGGCAACATCCGTAGCGACTAAAATATCTAATTTGCCATTTTTCAACCTAGCAATGGTTTTTTCACGCTGATTTTGTGCCAAATCACCATTAATCGCAGCGGCAGAAAAGCCACGCGCTTCTAATTTTTCAGCTAATTCAACTGTTGAATTTTTAGTGCGCACGAAAATAATCATGGCATCAAACGTTTCAGCTTCTAAGATACGCGTCAAAGCATCCAACTTATGCATGCCACTAACAGTCCAATAACGCTGACGAATCGTTTCCGCCGTGGTTGTTTTGACTTTAATAGTAACGTGCTCAGGGTTATCCAAATGCTCATTAGCAATACGACGAATAACCGTAGGCATCGTCGCAGAAAACAACGCTTTTTGACAATCAGCAGGTAACTGCTCTAAAACCCATTCAACGTCATCGATAAAACCCATACGTAGCATTTCATCAGCTTCATCCAAAACAAGACATTTTAAATTGTCTAATTTTAAACTGTTTTTACGCATATGATCCATAACACGACCTGGCGTACCAACAACCACATGCGCGCCACGTCTAAGCATACGTAACTGTCCAGAATAATCTTGTCCACCATAAATAGGCGCAACATGAAAATCCTTCATATGTTTCGCATAAGTTTGAAAAGCCTCAGCAACCTGGATGGCTAATTCACGTGTTGGAGCTAAAACTAAGACCTGTGTTGCTTTTAATTTAACATCAATTTTTGATAATAACGGCAATGCAAAAGCCGCTGTTTTACCTGTACCCGTTTGTGCCTGACCAAGTACATCTTTACCATCCAATATCAATGGAATGGTTAGCGCTTGAATCGGAGAAGGGGTTTCATAACCCACATCATCCAAAGCCTTTAAAAGTGGCGCGATAAGATTTAAGTCAGAAAATTTTGGAAGTGAAAGTACTTCGTCAGTCATAGTGTTCCTAATTGTAGAGTGATCGCCTGCAAAATCTTGGTTAAAAAACCCTCAGCTCTCCGCTTTTCTTAAAACAAGAAAAACCCCTAAGACACTATATTTTGACTGGCGAATTGTATTTGCCTGGTAGATATTTTCGTAATCATTACCAGTTTTGAAAAGATTACTTCGCTATGATACCCTAAGTGACTGTTTTATGCGCGGTTTATTTACATTTGCCTTGCTTTTTCAAGCTCTATTTCGCTACCATTCAGCGAGTAAATTAATAATGCGCCTGAAAGCCTTCTCCTGAGGGAGAAGGTTGGATGAGGGGAAATAAATAAAGCTTTGATTTTATTCTCCTCACTCCTCGGCACTCTAAGAGACTAAGAAAAATGCTGTGCTATTTCAATATCTTTACGCAATAAATCATTCACAAGTGGCAACTTCTCATTAGTCACAGGCAAATGCCTATAAAAATATCGTCATTCCCGAGTGCTTTTATCGGGAATCTACGTTGAGCATAGATTCCTGCTAACAGCGTGCAGGAATGACTAAATGAAAAAACTGCCTGTACCATTTAGTAATGAGAAGTTACCACAAGTGCTGATAAATCACTGAAATTGCTCTTCTTTTTACGTTGAAATTCAGACATATCTTTACCTGATTACGTATGACTCTCAGCCAGTAAAATAAAACATGAATAATCAGCATATTAACAAGCGCGTCATTCCCGAAGTCTTTTATCGGGAATCTATGCTTAAGCTACTAGATTCCTGCTAAAAACAAGCAGGATGACGAAGTATAGCTGAGAGTTGTGGGTAATCAGGTATCTTTATCAAGACAAATGGGCCTTTCTATTTCTTCCAGCAGTTAGCCGCATCAGTACCAGTTGCTGTTTTTACACCATCTTGGTTGATAACTAATGTTGCACATTTTGCATCCGCATGAGGGCTTTTTGGTGTTGCAGTGATTGAGTACGCAGATGCTGTCGGGGCTGCGGGAATGGTGATATTATAATATTCATCAGGAGAAATCATTGTTGTGCCAGCACTTAGCCCGAGGTTAATTAGCGTACCATAACTCACATTATTCGCTCGATACTTCTCTTGAGCCAATTGAACGGATAACAAAGTCGCCTTCGCATCCCCTCTCCTAGCTCGCAAAACATACTCCTGATAAGACGGATAAGCAATAGACGCCAAAATACCAATAATAGCCACAACAATCATTAGCTCAATCAAGGTAAAACCCTTATTCTGTGTTTTGTTCATAAATCCTGCCTTTTAAAGTAAGTAGAAAAGTGTTAAAAGCATAGCATAGTGTTACTTTATATAAATGCCGCTAAACTTAAAATGTAGAGTAATTAACAGAAATATAAGGATGAAGAATGTACTGTACAACAAAAGTCAGAAGTACCTTATCTGGGAAATGCTTCAAGGTTAAAAAATATGAATAAAAAATACGGGCTAGGATTTACCTTAACTGAATTGATGATAACGGTGGCGATTATCGGCATTGTAGCGTCTTTAGCTGTGCCTTCGTTTCAGAAAATGATTGAGCGGAATCGGCTTAAAGAAGCGGTAGAATCGTTGAAATCCGATATGATGTTTGCTCGTACAGAATCCATCAAACGTAGTGCTAACTTAAATGTCTCAATTGATATTAACGGTACCTCTTGGTGCTACGGAATTGATGTTGATAATGATACGAACAATACTAACGCTAATGTTGCATGCGACTGTACAACGGCAGGTAGTTGTGCAGTAAAAACAGTTGATGGTAGTCAATTTCAAAATACAACACTCGCAGCAGGAACCGATGTTAATGTGACCTTTTTCTTTAGAAGAGGAAGTGCAAGTGATAACGGTATCACAATCAATACACCAAACTACTCAGTTAGAGTCAAAACAAGTAGTATCGGCCGTATTAGGACTTGCAGTCCTGATAGCGCAAAAGCAATAGGAGGTTATGATGCTTGTTAATATTAAAAGAAAACAAAAAGGCTTTACCTTAATTGAAATAATGATTTCTTTAGTGCTTGGCTTAATAGTAATTGGTGGCGCACTATCTATTTATATCTCTACCATTCGAAGTAGTACTGATATTACGAATTCAGCACGATTAAATTATGATTTAGATTCTGTTATGCAGTTAATGGTGAACGATATACGGAGATCAGGTTATTGGAGTCAAGCTATTGCAGAGTCTGATGCCAGAGACAATCCTTTTATGTTAGAAGGTGCAGCAGGAAATACAAATATTTTTATCAGCAAAAAAACTGGTGAGGCTGATAACTCATGTATTGTTTATTCATACGAAGGCGAAACTGCTAATGGGACTGTAGATGCAAATGAATACTATGGCTTTAGGATGAATGGAGATGGCATTGATATGCGCTCATCAGTTACTGATGTCGCAAATGCTAGTTGTGACGACCTCGGGAACTGGGAAAATATCATTGATACATCTAAGATTGTTGTTACTGCACTTACATTTAACAATACGAACTTTAAATGCTTGAATACTACTTCTGGTATTTCTTATAACACGCCCTGCGCAAGCGTTACGACTGCAAACTTACCCAGTGATGCAGAAGCAATAGAAACCAGACAGATAGGCATAACCATACAAGGTAATGTGGATAATGATTCAACAGTAACTAAACGCCTAACAGCCATCATAAAGGTAAGAAATGACAGAGTATTCACTCAGCCATAACCTTTTGGAGAATAAAATGAATAATTACCACCAATTAAATACCTTAAAAAAACAGCAGGGCGCCGCCACTTTATTTACTTCCATTATTCTACTTGTAGCCATAACCCTTGTAGTAATCTTAAGTGGTAAAACCGTTCTAAATGAAACAAAAATAGCAGCAGACAACTACAGGATTACTCAAGCAACTACAGCAGCAAATTATGCAATGGATTTAGGGGTTAATTATTTTGATACTGGTGGGTTTGATCGCATAAACAATGCAACCAATGCTATTGAAAGCGATACAGTAGTTGATCTGTTGGGTGATATAGATGGTGATGGCGTATATGATAACCCATTTAATGCACTTAGCCTTACCTCCAATGACGGCAGTCAAACAACTAGCGCTACATTATTATTTAATAATACGGCAGGAACACTCTGCGTTCCTGCAGGAGCCGATATCACTATGAAGTCAGGAATGATTACTGCTACTGGCTTTAGTGACGATGGCTTAGCAACAAGAACGATCACTCAATGCGTTGGTCCGATCACAGTATTAAATGATGACGGCCCTAAGCAACCACTGGTAGCACAAGGGAGTGTAGCCTTAACAGGGAATGCACGCATTATTAACCGTTTCACTAATACCACTATATGGTCTGGAGATAAAGTTACTATCGGCAGCTCCTCAGCAATGGAAACTTATATAAAAGACCCTGCTGTCGGATTTTTGGATATTGATGTCGAAGCGGACGAAGCAAGGTTACTTTCTACGGATGAAGATGCTGATACTCAGCTTGTTTCTAACAATAATCTAGGCAATGGATTAGATATTATTGATGATGATCCGTCTTTAGGTACATTACTTGGCCTAGACTTCTTTACTAATTTTTTTAATGTCGAAACTCGTGCTCAATTAAAAAAATTGGCTGGCACTCAATCATATACTTCTATGGGTGACGCGATCACTACCCCTGTCAAAACAGGACTTATCTGGGTTGAGGAAGCCGACGGCGACCAAACTATGAATGGCGGCACAATAGGAGCTATTGGCGAACCAGCAATTGTTATTATAAATGGCGATTTTACTTTAGGCGGTAATTCAACAATCTACGGTTTACTATATGTAAGAGGTAAATATACCATTGTTGGTACCCCGACGGTGGTAGGGGCAAACGTTGTGGAAGGCAGTAACTTTCCCGCAGAAACTACTGCGACTGGCCCAATAGTAACGGGGGTGGGAACAATCAGTCTCATTTACTGGCCCGGTTTTGAATCATCATCAAACAACCCTTTACCTGGGTTAACTGCGGTTATTAGTGGGTCATGGCGTGACTGGTAATTTTTTTATTTAAATAAAGGCATAAAAATGAAATTTTCCCTATCAAAGAAACAAAAAGGTGTTGGTTTAATTGAAGTATTAATTGCCACTGTTGTTATTGCCATCGGATTACTTGCTGTTGCAGCATTACAATCTGGATTTATAGCAGGTAGCGGTAATAATAAAACGCGCTCCGAGGCCTTAACCCTTGCTGAACAAAAAGTTGAAGAACTAAGAAATAATATTGATTTAGTAGGATTTGAAGCCCACCTAAATAGTACTACAGCAATCTCTGATACAGTAACAGGCAGTAATGCCTCATTTACTAGAAGCTGGATTATTACCCAAGGTGGTACAGCGGATAGAAAAAATATTTCTGTTATTGTTACTTGGGATAGTGACGGTGGTGCCGATAGTGATGGCGACGGTAATATTATTGATAATGACGAAAAGGTCAATATTATCACAGAAATGGCATTTATTGACCCTGCAAAAACTGCACTTTATTCCACTGGCAGTGGAGGTGTTGGTAGCGTTCCTAGCCCAAGGCAGAATGCTTCTGAGGATGTTAATGTAGCTTCAGAAAAAGTGGGGGGGGCACCCGACCTTGGTATAAGTGACGTTAGCTCTACGACTGGAAGAGCTGGAATAGATTCAACATTAGAAATTCCAGGCGCTACTGATGGTACCAGTATAACCATTTACCAAGTTGCACCCTCTTCTAATTTTTACACAGCAACAGCAAGTGCCTCAAATACAATAGAACCGGGCGTTATTGCTGTTTTTTTATGTAATGGCAACAATGTTACAGGTACATGTAATCATATCCAAAACCATTTTGGCGGCGTAGTCCATCGCGTCAAAGGAACTGTATATTCAACAAGTGGCAATGGCTTATCGAACATTTTAGTGGCTTGGACTTCTAGTGATGTACATGCTTGTTATGTTGGTTCAGAGTCGGGAGGCTCTATGCCTTATGAATGTGTCTACGCCGGAAATTGTAACACAACTGCTGCTGGTGCTCGAACAGCCTCCGGAGCAGGTGCCATAGTTCCTGGTTGTTTTGTTGATGAGGTAGTTTCTGATACCCAAATTAATGCCAGAAATGTTGGATTAGGTGGTGAATATGGTGATATTGGTTTATTAGGGTTAGTTGCTCAAGGAACTGGTGGGCTTAACACCGAGCAAGTCTGTTTTCTTGAAGATACTGTTGAAAGTAGCAGCCCTTTGCTGAATACCTCTGGCAATGCGGTGTTAAATGAAAACTACCTATACGCAGTGACTAAGCGCCTTTATATTACTAGAAGAGTCAAAAGGAATAGCTCAATTAATGAGCATAAATCAGAGGGTATTAATCGTTCTTATACGAATCACAATTTTTATATTGTTGCTAGAGGAACTGGAAGCGGAGCTGTTGCTAAGTGCAATGAAGAGGTTACAGACTCAGATTCAACAGGTCTAGGGGCTCAACAAATAGCACCTAGAGAGATCTCTAGGGCTTTAAATGAGAATACTGCAAATGCCGTAACACCTGAAGCGGAATATTTAGGAGGAACTGGAACAGCAAATACTTTAATAGGCAATGTGACAGGAAGTGCGACTAACTTAAGGCTATTTATTCCAGAAATTGGTGCGTGTTACCTTAATAATAACTTAAGTATTTCCAGTGATGCTACAGGTTATATTTGTGTTGTAGCAAATGGCCTTGGAAGCGTTGATATTATTGGTTCAAGCAATCAGCATAAAGATACAAATAATAGGTCAGTATTTTCTTCATGTACAAAAACTATTGATGGAGAGCTTGGCTGTCCTTGGCTAGCAAACTTTCAGAGTAATACATTTGATGATGGTGGAATAATAAGTAGCTGTACGTCGCCATGGGGTAGTGATATGGCGGAGGCAGATACTGTAGCTGCATACGCGACTAGTAATTGTGATGAAACTACTGGTGCTGTCACTTTAACGTGTACTAATGGCTCCCTAGTGGGAAGTGATCCTACTGCAATTTATCAAACTCCAAGTGAATGCTCAACTGCTGCATCAATTACATCTTGTGACTTACCTTGGGGAGGATTAACTATTGACATAGACACTACAATAGATGCATATACAGAGGCCGCAGTTGCATTTGATGGTTCTTGCCCTGCCCCTATAGAGAGAACTTGCGGAACAGGTGGTATTTTAGATGGTGATATTACGGCTATTTATCAAACCTGTACGGTAGATGCTGCGCCTTGTTTTGTTCCTAGCATTAATGGAGATACCACCAATAATACTGGTGATGTTGCTGATGTTGACCTTAAAATAACGGGCGAAGATTTGGTGGCTGCAGGTACAATAAATGATAGCCTTCCTAATAAAAAGGTTTCCAATCAGTATCCTACAGCAGGGACTCCTGTTACTTGTGGGACTACGGTAACCTATGAATATAAATTGTAACTAGCCACGGGTGGGCAACGATTTTCTGCCCACCATTTTTAATAAAAAACCACCCAATCGATAATCCTGTCGGGTGGTTTTTTTGTGCCTCAATAAAGGGGTCAGAATAAAGAGGTCAAAGCCCAATACTGACTACACTCAACATGAATAAAAAAATCAATAAGGTTCAGACTCGATTGAGAGTTTTTTGTTATGTGGGGGTCGTACTAAAGGGCTATAGGAGGTGGCTGTGACAAACCGCTCTTTTAGTTAATTACCCTCGGAATGGCTCCAAACTTAATACCTCGACACCCCTTGTTTATCCTATCTTTTCTGTAGCACTTCTTTACTTGTTCCTCATCTGTATCATTCCGTGCCTATTCTCGCTTTTGCTACTAAAAAGATAGCTTATAATAAGTTTTAATTATTTATAGTTTACTCAACTCTATTTAAAGCAATTTTATAGACTGAATTTCTCTCACGCTTGCCTACCGCTAATACCAAAACAACCACTTCATCATTAATGACCTGATAGACCAATCGATACCCTGCTGCCTTCAATTTAATTTTGTAACAATTTTCAGCACCTGATACCTTAGAGCTCCTAACGACAGGTTCTTCTAATCGTTCAGCCAGTTTTTTCTTAAACTGCGCGCTAACAACCGTATCTAATTTATGCCACTCTTTAAGCGCTCTCTTATCAAATTTAAGCTTAAAGCTCATCTAAGCTAACCTCAACAGTTTCACCGCCCATACGGCTATTAGCTATATTTGCTAATTCAACATCTTCAAGTCGATCAAAAATCAACTCCCACGTTTCAGCTGGAACACAATAAAAAGCAGGCTGGTTATGATTAAGTATTGCTATAGGGAAGCCATCACCCGCAGAAACCGTAGCCATTGGGTTTTTCTTTAACTCAGAAATGCTTGCTGAGCTATCTGCCAAAATACTATTTATAGTATTCATTACATCACCATTAATTAAGACCTAATATAAAACCAATTATAGGTCTTTTACCAAATATAACAATAAATACTTATCCAGGAATCAATGGGGGTCAGACTCGATTGATTTGTTATTTTTTCTCTTCTTCCCTAGCTGAGAATCATGGAAGCGGAACGATGATTTTTAGTTCGTAGAAGAACCCTTGATTGAGAGTTTTTTGTTATGTGGGGGGTGGGAATTTGTAAGAAAATAATATTGTATGTACAATAATTTATGAAAATAGAATTCGACTCAAGCAAAGATGCATCAAATATAGAAAAGCATAATGTATCTTTAGCCGATGCAACAAAACTTGAATGGAACGATCTGCTGGCTAAACAGGATGATAGAAATGACTATAGCGAGCTAAGAATGATTGGCTATGCACCCATAGGAAGTAGAGTGTACTGCGTGGTCTATACCGATAGAGATAATACGCGTCGAATTATTAGTTTACGCAAAGCAAACAAACGTGAGGTAACATATTATGCAAATCAAATCTAAATCGGGTCTCCATTTTGACGTACCATCTGATGAAGAAGAGGCCGTTATCAATGCAGGCATTGTTGCTGATCCAGATACCTATGAACTAACCGAGTCAGAAACAACAAGTTTACGTCGTGTAGGTAGACCATTATCTGCAGTGACAAAAGAGCGAGTTACTATACGCCTATCACGTGATGTAACTGAGTATTTTAAAAGCTCAGGCCGTGGATGGCAAACGCGCATGGATGAGGCATTGCAGGAATATATTTCGACTCATCGGTAAGCAAGCCCGTATGCAGCGTTAGCGCAGTATTGGGGTCAGAGCACAATACTGACTACACTCAACATAATAGCTATAATATTAATCAGCTGGATATCCATCTCGCGGCTTTGTTATTGGTAACTGCTCATTATTCACGGGTAAATACATATAAAAATATCGTCATCCCCGAAGTTTTTTATCGGGGATCCATGTTAAACATAGATTCCTGCTAACAGCATGCAGAAATGACGATTTCTCAGCTCAAGTATAAATATATTGGGATTGGTATTATACGCCACTACCAGCTTAAAACGGGACATCTAGTGGTGAGGCTTAAACTCCCAATGCTTTAACAATAACATCTTTAAACAAGATCGCCAGCATACCTGAAAAGATAGCCCAAGAGAGGCGGTCGTGTTTTTTTCCCTGCTCCCTAATTTCTAGCTTTATTTCGTCAAACCTTTTATCCACTTGATCAAAACGCTTGTCAACTTGTTCAAATCGTTTATCAACTTGTTCAAATCGTTTATCAACTTGTTCAAATCGTTTATCAACTTCTTCAAAGCGTTTACCGACTTCTTCAAAGCGTTCTAATGTCGTTTGCTTGGCATGATCAAAACGCTCTAGTGCCGTTTTTTCTGATTGGTCAAAGCCTTCTAATGTCGTTTTCTTTGCATGCTCAAAGCGCTCTAATGTCACTTTTTCTGCGTGCTCAAAGCGCTCTAAGGCCACTTTTTCTGCGTGCTCAAAGCGCTCTAAACTTAGTTGTTCCGCACGAGTAAATTGACTGGCCATCTCTTCGCGTGTGACCGAGTGTTGAGCAGCTTGTAGCAAATGCTGCAATAAGTCTCTTTGCGTAAATGAATTTGAGTCAGTATTTTCAGACATTTTCTTATTTATCAATTATTTATTGATTCAAAGTCTAGTATTTATTGTGATCTTTGTCAATTTTCTAAGAAAAATTGCCACATACCTTATTCGCTAGCTTGCCAAGGCCTATCTTTGAACTATACTCATTATTTAACTATATAAATGGAGATTATGCATGAAACAATTATTATGGGCCTTACTGTTGGTATCATTTAATATTTTTGCGGCGCCTGTTGATATAAATAAGGCAAGTGCACAGGAAATATCTGAGTCTTTAAAAGGTGTAGGTTTAAAAAAAGCGGATGCGATTGTTGCCTACCGTAAAGCAAATGGCCCTTTTGCAAGCATTGATGATTTGGCTAATGTGAAAGGTATAGGCGAGAAAACTATTGCCAAAAATAAGGATAATCTGCAAATAAGTAAAGGTAAGAAAGTAAAGAAGAAAACTAAGAAAAAATAATCCCCCTAGTTCCCATGATCTCCGTTGGAATTCATACGGGGGCGCTCTGCGTTCCGTGACGCAGAGCGTGGGGATGAGGTTTTAACAAACTATTCCCAACCAGAAATGAGAGAATGTAAAAAACTATTCGGCCTTTTTCTTTTCTGTGCTCTCGCCTTCTTTCTTTTCAGCGGGTTCTGCCTCGATTTTAACTTCTTCCCGCTCCTTAGCTCCTGCCTCTTCAAGAATCTTAAGTAACTGCGTGTGGCCTGATTTCTTGGCTTTAACTAATACCCGCACGCCCAGCTTATCTTCCGCATTGACATCTGCCCCCGCACTAATTAATAAATGAACTAAACGCGGATCACCAAAAATAATGGCATCCATAAGTGCTGTGGAGCCTTGGCTATCAGCTAGGTTTACATTGGCACCATAAGCAATTAATACTTGCATAACGCGATAATTACCACTGTACGCAGCCACCATTAAGGCGGTACGTCCACGAACCCTGCTATTAACATCCCCTCCTGACGAGAGAATTGTGTGTACTCGTTGCGGTTGACCTTGGATTGCGGCCCTAAATAAATCTTGCCCTGTTTCTGCAAACAGCGCGCCACTGTACATCACTAGATTTAGTATTAGCCCTAAGATACCGTTTCTCATTATGACTCCAGCCCTAGTTTTTTTAATCGATACCGTAAGGAACGAAAGCTCATGCCGAGTTGCTTAGCCGTCGCAGTGCGATTCCATTTATTTTGTTCTAGCGCTTCACTAATCGCCTGTTTCTCTATATCTTCTAAATAGTCTTCCAAAGAACCCATAATTGGATTATAGGTTCCGGGGTCGGGTAGTTGAGCTGTCGCTGAATGTAAGTCTAAGTCTTCCTCGGTAATTACTTCACCATCATGTAGGGCAACCGCTCTCTCCAGAATATTTTCTAGTTCACGGACATTGCCGGGGAATTTATATTGCTTCAATGCCTTTAATGCGCCTGACGAAAATTTTAACTCACTAAGTTGATTATTACCGGCAATTTTACTGAGAAAAAATTCACTTAACTGAGCAATATCTCCGTTACGATTACGCAATGCAGGGACATTCAGTTCTATAACATTGATCCGGTAATATAAATCTTGTCTAAAGCTTCCTTCTTGAACCAATTGTGCTAAATCTTTATGTGTGGCACTTAATAAGCGGATATCAACCGCTTCTTCTTGTTGACTGCCAATGGCGCGAACTTTCTTTTCTTGTATCGCACGTAATAATTTAACTTGTAATACTAAAGGTAAGTCAGCAACTTCATCTAAAAATAAAGTGCCTCCCCCAGCGGCTTGAAACAGGCCTTGTTTATCACCATTTGCGCCGGTAAAACTGCCTTTTTTGTGGCCAAAAAACTCACTTTCCATAAGCTCTGCGGGAATCGCGCCACAGTTAACCGCAATAAATGGGGCATCAGCACGAGAACTTTGTTTATGAATCAGACTAGCCACCAACTCTTTACCTGAGCCTGACTCACCTTTAATATAGACAGGCGCTTGGCTGCGGGCAATTTTGCTGATTTTTGCCCGAATTTGACACATTGCTTCAGATTCGCCTAACAAAGTGTCTCTAGAGCGCCTATCTTGTTTAGGAGAAAAACTGGCTTTTAAAGCATTACTAATTAATTGACGTAATACTTTCAGATCAACAGGCTTAGATAAAAAATCAAATGCACCCTGCTTCATCGCTTTAACTGCGGCTTCAGCACTTCCGTGCGCAGTAATGACAATAACCGGTAATTTAGGAAATGCGACCTGTATAGAAGATAATAACTCTAGGCCATCACCATCCGGCAGACGCATATCGGTTAAACAGATATTAAAGTGCTGTTTTTTTAATAAGGTATGCGCACTACTCAAGTTTTCAGCTGTCTTCGTTTCTATATCCATTCGATTTAAAGTGATTTCCAAGAGTTCTCGGATATCCGCTTCATCATCAATAATTAAGGCTTGTGCTTTATTCATAATTTAATTTCATTCTGCTCTGCACTTGCTAAATATAAGCGAAAACAACTGCCACTTGCTAAAGCTTGGTAGCTTAATGAAGCTTGATTTAATTCAGCTAATTCACGAGAGATGTATAAGCCTAAGCCTGTACCTGAATTAGAGGTAGTAAAAAATGGCTCGAACAAATGTTCTATCGTCGCTTTGGACATATTTTGTCCGTGGTCAATAACCTGCAAACAAGCTTGATTAAAAAAAGTGGTCACTTTAAGTTCAATATCTTGATCAGGTATATAGCCATATTTTAAAGCGTTTTCACAGAGATTATTTAGAATTTGCGTTAAATGTCCGGGGTCAAAGAGTATATCTTGCACCTCCTCTGCTACTGAGATATTAAATTGATTTGTCTGCCCGCGATTTTCTACCTCAAAAATAGCTAAATACTCTGGCAGCCATGTCGCCAGATGAATGCGCTCTTGCTTTGAATCTGTTCTACGCGAAAGCTGCAAAATATCTTCAATAATGGAGTTTACTCTTAAAGCATGAGCTTGAATAATTTCGGTTAAACGTAAGTCGGCACCTGACAATTTCGGGCATTCTGCTAATAACTGGCCTGCATGGCTTATTGCACCTAAGGGATTACGAATTTCATGCGCAATATTGGCAGTCAGCATTCCTAAAGAGGCTAGCTTTCCCTGCTGTACACGTTGATTATATAACGCAACATCATCTAAAGTGATCATAAAAAAAAGCGCATGCCGAGTAGGCAAGGAAGTAAAGTGCACATGCAAATCTGCTTGGCCAGGCACTGAAATGCGCAAAAAATCTTTACTAGGATTAGCCGCCCACTGTTCAAAAGCATGCGCAAATGAAAGCGAAATATCCGCCAAAGTATCAGGTAAGCTATTACGCCCTAATAAGCGCTGGCAGGCGTGATTATATCGAGTAATTCTTTGTTGCTGATCAGTAATAATAATTCCTGACTGCATATTCTGAATAATATATTGATTCAATTCCTCTAAAGAGATAATGGTTTCTTGCTGCTGTGAAGTAATTAAAGCCGTCTGCTCTGTCCGTTTGGCTAAAAAGTAAGACAACATAGCAATGGTAAAAAAAGCTGCACCCAACATCCCTGCATAAGGATAATAAGTACTTTTAAAATCCCCCATACGAAAAACATAAGCTTGTTCGGCAAAAATAAATAAACTGGCAATAGCAGCAAATAACATCGCACAACGACCACCAATTAACAGCCCACCTGCAGCTGTAGATACTAACATCAGCGCCCCTACTCCACTCGCAATCCCGCCGCAAGCATGCATAATCAAAGTAATCAGGAAAATATCGGTAAAAACAAGTAATTGTGCTTGAGCGGCATAGCTAGCAACGCGCTTAAAAATAAATACCCACCCGATTAAAGTCATGCCTAAATAACTAAAACTGGTCAGTAAATACAGCCGACTATATTCAGGCAGAATAATAAGCTGACCTATCCGCGAATAATATAAACTTAAAAACAAGCCGGATAAAATCAAACGATAAACATAAAAGCTTTTTAATAGAAACCAAGCCTGTCGCACGGGTATTTTATAGCCCTTAGAAAAAGGGCAAGGTGAAAGCATATTAGCATCGCTTAGCATAAGTATTTTTTAAGATCAGTTATCAATAATTTTTGTGCATGAGTTAAATATCTAACTGCTATGATATGGGCATGGATATTTTTATTATATATGTTATCAAAACCCTGTTATTACCGATGGCTAGCTTGTTAATACTAGGGATTACTGGGCTATTTTTTTTAGATCAATACCGGAATTTTGCAATGGGTTTAATCAGTATTTCACTCTTTACACTGTTGTTACTCAGCTTACCTTTGGTCACAAAATATTTAGCGGCCACGCAAGAAATTTATCCACCTATCAATAATAAATCATTAAAAAATTTTTCCGCACAAGCTATTGTTATATTAGGTGGCGGGTTGCGTGATCCTGCACGTGAATATGCACAGCAAATCACCTTAAAAGATAACACATTAGTTCGAGTCCGCTACGGTGCAATACTAGCAAAACAAACCCATCTACCCTTATTAGTCAGCGGTGGAATGGTCTTTGACTCAGAACTACCCTCTGAAGCTGAAGTGATGAGCGGTGTGCTAAATAATGAGTTTCATCAAACCGTACGTTGGCAAGAGCATCGTAGTCGGAATACAGCTGAGAATGCTCGCTATACACAAGAAATATTACATAAAGAAGGAATACAACGTATTCTTCTGGTCACTCATGCTTTGCACATGCGCAGAGCTGTTGAACAATTTGAACAGCAAGGTTTACAAGTACTAGCGGCACCGACAGAATTTTTATCTGGGCCAGGAAAAATCGATGTGTTCAGCTTTTTGCCTTCAGCTAAAGCGCTAGAGAAAAACTCATTAGTTATCCATGAAATCATGGGCCGTGCTTGGTATAAGTTGCGTTATTAACGGGTGTTAAGAGAAACATGACAAAAAGAGAATATATTGTGGGTGGGTCTTTTAGCCGCGATTTTATACAAGTCGCTGCTAAAAGCCCCTCCCACACCTTGTGTTTCCCTCTCAACCCAAACTCTTACTCGCTATTTCAAAGACATCTTTAGAAATATGCTCGGTATTAATAATGCGCTCTAACTGCTGCTTAATCAAAGTTTGACGTGTTTCATCAAAACGTCGCCATTGAGTTAAAGCACTAACCATTCGCGAAGCAACTTGTGGGTTAATCTTATTTAAAGCAATGACTTGGTCGGCTAAAAATTGATAGCCTTGGCCATTTTCAGCATGATAGTGTAGTGGGTTAGATTGACTAAATGCACCAATTAAAGCACGTACCCGATTCGGCGTTTTTAAATCAAATGCCGAATGTTGTAACAAACTTTGTACCACATTGAACGCATCCACTTGAGTGCTCATCGCTTGTAAACTAAACCACTTATCAATCACTAAAGCTTCACCTTGCCATTGCTGATAAAAACTCTCTAAGCTAGCTGATTTTTCAGGATTTTCACTATTGACTAACGCGCCTAACGCGGCAATTTGATCGGTCATATTCTTGGCGCTAGCAAATTGTTCATTGACTAATTGATAACTTTTCTGCGTTTCTAATTGGCTTAAATAATCCAAACAGATATTTTTAATTCTACGGCGACCAATGGCTTCTGCACTCAGTTGCCCTGACTCTTCTATATGGTTTGCTTGGTAAAGCGCACTAAATTGCTCAATCAATTGTTCGGCAAGGCTGCGTTTAACAAAGTCTCTCGCTTTATGTATGGCAACCACATCAACCACTACCATTTGTTCAGCTAAATAATTAGCACTAGGCAAAGATAGTAAGCAGGCTAAATACGATAAGTCAGTCCATGATTTCTTTAGAATAGTTTTAAAGCTAGCAGATAAAATATCAGGCAAAGTTAATGTTTGGCCTTGCTTAAGCGCATCGATTAAATCAAAAATAATAGTCGTGGTTAACTGCTGACCGGCTTCCCAACGATTAAAACTATCATTATCATGCTGTAATAAAAATGCTAACTCGGTTAATGACCGTTCCATCTTTAATTTAACCGGTGCGGAAAAACCACGTAATACAGAAATATGCGGGGTACTAGTGACCCTTTCAAAGATGAAAGTTTGACTGGCTTCAGTTAATTCCAGGGTCACTTCATTGTCTGTTTCTTGGTAACCTGAAACACTAGGCGCAATCACTGAACCATCATCAGCAAATAAAGCAACTTTCACGGGGATATGTAAAACGGCTACATTGCTCTGTGTTGGAATGCTTTGACTTAAAGTCAGCGCTAAACTTTGCTGTTCTGCATTGTAATTTTCCTCAACGCTTAATGTTGGCGTTCCCGCTTGTGCATACCAGCGTCTAAATTGACTTAAATCTTTGCAGCTCGCCTCTTCCATAGCCAGTACAAAATGTTCACAGGTTACTGCCTGCCCATCATGCCGCTGAAAGTATAAATCCGAACCTTTACGGAAGTTTTCTGCTCCTAATAGAGTTTGAATCATACGCACCACTTCTGCGCCTTTTTCATACACGGTTAACGTATAAAAGTTATTAATCTCAATATATGCTTCAGGACGAATCGGGTGCGCTAAAGGGCCGGTATCTTCAGCAAATTGACGGGTACGCAAAGCAATCACATCATCAATTCGTTTCACCGCTCTGGACGTTTGATCGGCAGTAAACTCTTGATCGCGAAAAACGGTAAAGCCTTCTTTCAAACTAAGCTGAAACCAATCCCGACAAGTAATACGGTTACCACTCCAGTTATGAAAATATTCATGACCGATAACCCCTTCAATATGTTCATAATCCATATCGGTTGCCGTATCAGGGCGCGCCAATACAAATTTAGTGTTAAAGACATTCAGGCCTTTATTTTCCATCGCACCCATATTGAAATGACCAACGGCAACAATCATATATAGATCTAAATCATACTCACGACCGTAAGTATCTTCATCCCAACGCATAGAGTTTTTAAGCGATTGCATGGCATGAGCACACTTATCAATGTCATGCGCTTCAACAAAAATTTGTAAGGTAATATCACGGCCACTCATGGTCGTGAAGTGATCTTCAATACACTCTAATTGCCCAGCGATTAAGGCAAATAAATAGCAGGGCTTTTTAAAAGGATCTTCCCAAGTTACCCAGTGGCGATTTTCGGTTAGTTCACCTTGCGCGACTTTATTACCATTAGAAAGCAAAACAGGATACAGCGTTTTATCGGCCACTAAAGTCGTGGTAAATCGACTCATGACATCGGGTCTATCCAGAAAATAAGTAATCTTTCTAAAACCTTGCGCCTCACATTGCGTGCATAGCATGTCATTCGACATATACAAGCCTTCTAATGCACTATTCGCCTGTGGATTAACCGTATTTTCAATAGCTAAAGTAAAGCTTTGATTTTGCGGTACCTGAGCAATAATAAGTGCTTCATCTGTTAACTGATACTGACTTTCAGTTAACGCCACACCATCTAAGGCAATACTAACTAAGCTCAAATCTTCACCTAATAACTCCAAAGGCGCATGCTTAACTTCACTGTCTGGATTCGAGTTAAGTGTTAAACGCGAAACCACGCGTGTATATTCAGCATCGAGAATAAAGTTTAAATCGACTGTCTGAATTAAATATTCAGGCACGAGGTAATCTTTAAGGTAAATGGTTTGTGGTTTTGTATCTGTCATATCTATCACTCTCTATGCTCGGTATCGACTTGTTTGGGCTTTCGTGAAATCAGACTATAGGTAATACCCAGAGCCAAAACCACAGACGCAGTTGCAAAAATATATAGGGGATCAATTTGATTGAAATCAAAAACAATAATTTTTCGAGAAACAGCCATTAGAGCAGTCGCGACCACTAACTTTATTGGTAAAACGTCTTTGCGTATATATAAGGTAATATTGAGGAATATTTCAATCGCAATCAAAACGACCAGAAAGGTACTGAACAGGGCTAAAATATCATTCATATTCAGTAGCATTACCGGCGGTGCCATTAATCGCCTATACAACACTAAGATCACATCCGCTACGCCCCAAAGTATGACTGCGACCATTAACACCGCTAAAATGCGTACTGCAAAATGGATAATGCTATGTAACACTTTTATAAAATTATCTTCGTGCTCTGCGGGCAATTCTTCATGAGCAGTATGTGCTGACTTAACGCCACGACCAATACGCTTATCCATGCTAACTACGATTTAAAAGATTTAAAAGAAAAAGCCATAACTAATGCCCATGCAGCGAGAAAACATAGACCACCCAGCGGCGTAATCATGCCTAACCATTTCAAGCCCGATAAACTTAATAAATATAAACTGCCAGAAAATAAAACAATGCCAGAAAACATAGCCCATGCGGCATATTTTAATAAATTCACTTCAGGGTTTTGTGCACGCAATAGGGCAATTATGCCTAACCCAAGCGCATGCCACATTTGATAAGTCACCGCGGTTTTATACACAGCTAACATATCAGGCGTTAAAATTTCTTTCAAACCGTGCGCACCAAATGCGCCCATTGTCACAGCAATAAAGGCGCATAAAGCACTTAAAAAAAGCGTTACAGGATGCATTTATTTCTCCAAAAGTCGCGGCATTAATTGCACTAGGTTACATGGCTTGGTTCTAAAATCTAACTGCTCACTAATTAAACTATCCCAAGCCGTGCGACAAGCACTAGCCGATCCTGGCAAACAAAAAATATAAGTCGCATTCGCTACGCCAGCAACAGCCCGTGATTGTATAGTCGAAGTTTTAATATCTTGATAAGACAGCATTCTAAAGACTTCACCAAAACCTGATAAAGTTTTATCTAATAAGGGCTCAACCGCCTCAGGTGTACCATCTCTGCCCGTTACACCAGTACCACCAGTGCTAATAATAACATTCACCTGCTCATCCGCAATCCATGAAGAAACAGTCGCTCGGATTTGATAAATATCATCCGCAACAATGGCTTTGCTAAATAAATGATGCCCAGCAGACTCTAAACGCTCCACCAAGGTTTTACCTGAAATATCCTCGTCTTCTGTGCGCGTATCTGAAACGGTCAATATTGCTATATTAAGTGGGAGAAACTGCCTTTCATTACCGGACATATCAAAACCTATTTTAATTTATCATACCTATTCGCAGTATTTTACACCAAGCTACGCTATAACTAACATTAATGAAATTATATTGGCTCCTGAATCAACCCCCATAAGCAAAGCGTAGCTTGTTAGCAATATCTTAAAAAATTATTCACTAGTACAAGATAGAATTGAAACCTATAATTAAAGTTCGTACCCTCAATAAAAAAGAGTATTAATGGCTGTAGACCCTAATTCACCAGAAGGTCAAAACCTGCGCAAATTTTTTCCGCTGGCCACCATACCTGCACAACAGTTTAATCTATTATGTGCCGAGATTAGTGTGTCTGAAATACCCAAAGGGAACTTTCTGTTTACTAGACACGACAGCACTGAGGCCTTTATATATCTTATAGGCGGCAGCGTTTCTTTAGAAGCTGGAACACTGAAAGTAGAAACCATCAATGCTGATTCTGACTCAGCTAAATTCGCACTTGCGCATCAGTTTCCTCGTAAAATATCCGCACGAGCTATTAGTAATGTTCGCTATATCAGTTTAAATCTCGACGCATTTGAGCAAAAAGAAGTAGAGTATGAAGAAAAGGAAAGTATTTATATGATAGATAATGAGGATTCAGAAAAAGAAGCCGACAATAAAGGCGACTGGATGTCTGTATTATTAAAGTCGCCTATCTTCCAGCGCCTGCCTGCAATGAACTTACAGCAAGTTCTCATGAATTTACAGGAAGTTAAGTTAGAAAAAGGCGATGTCCTCTTTCACCAAGGCGATGCCGGAGATTATTATTATTTGATTAGAGAAGGCCGCTGCACTTTAAGTCGCAAAGCTTCTGAGCGGACAAAAGAAATAATATTAACTGAACTAGGTGAAAACGAAACTTTTGGCGAAGATTCATTGCTCTCAGGAGCGCCTAGAAGCATGACAATTACTGCCGCTACCGATATGGTGCTGTCGCGTATCGATAAAGAGCGCTTTATTAATCTAATTAAAAAACCTGCACTCAAGTATATTACTTATCCAGAGCTGTTACATGAGCAAGCTAAAGATATAACGCCGCTCATATTAGATATACGCCCTGTCAATGAATACAATGAAGCACATATAGAAGATAGCAGAAACATTCCTTTCTTTTCTCTGCGCATGCATATCAAAGATTTAAAAAAAGAAACTAAAAAAGTTATTATTATTTGCGCAGATGGCACTTTAAGTGAAGCGGCGGCCTTTTCTCTGATCAAAAATAAAATTGATGCCGTAATCCTAAAGGGCGGCATGCAAAGTGCGCCTAAAAATACCAGCTATACAGGTGAGGCAACTTTTGCCATTGATGATAATGACCAAAAAAGTCATATCTTTTTTGAGAGAGATGAAGACTCTACTACAGATGTATCCAGCACTACTGATCAACAAGTCAGCAAACCTGATCTATTAGAGATAAATACAGAACTCGATTTACAACAAGAAAATCAATTATTAAAAGCAGAAAACTCACGCTTAAACAACGAGTTAGATGGCGCTAAAAAGAAATACCGAATGCTACTCAAGCAAACTGAAAAACTAAAAGACGTACTAGATAAGCTAAAAAGCTCAAAGTGACAAGTAAGCAATACGACAACCCCAAGAAAGGGGTTATCGCGCTTACACAGCTAGGCTAGAGGCTAGCTGTGGAAGGTTACAACTAAGGCAACCAAAAGAGAATCAATAGTATTATTTGATTTTTGCTTCTTTATACATAACGTGTTTACGTACAACAGGATCAAATTTTTTGATTTCCATTTTTTCCGGCATAGTACGTTTATTTTTATCTGTTGTATAAAAATGACCAGTACCCGCTGAAGAAACTAATTTTATTTTATCGCGCATGAGTATATCTCCTTAAACCTTTTCGCCACGTTTACGTATATCAGCTAAAACAGCATCAATACCTTTTTTATCAATGATACGCATACCTTTTGCAGTTAATCTTAAGCGTACCCAACGGTTTTCACTTTCCACCCAAAATCTATGGTGGTGTAAGTTTGGATTAAAACGTCTTCTTGTTTTATTGTGTGCGTGCGATACATTGTTTCCAGTAATAGGGCGTTTACCCGTTACCTGACAAATTTTAGACATGATTCACCTCTAATGAGCCTTTATTCAAAGTTAGCCCGTCTTTATACCAAGTTTTTACACAAAGGTAAACAAGAATATATTTACAATGCACTGTATCTCATTAAATATTCACACTATTCGAGTAAAAAACAGGCTATACTCGCAAGCAAAGTAACACTATAGCTCATATAATATTTCTTTGGCTTAACCGGCCAAATGAGATTTTAATGATAACGTCATTCCTGCATGTTCTTAGCAAAAACCTAGTGCTAAGTACAGATTCCCGATACAAGACTTCGGGAATGACGCAGTATTGCGTATTATATTTACTCTCATATCAATGGGATATATCAGAATAATTACTTACCAAAGAGATACGCATTGTGACGATTAAACTTGGCATGGTCATGGATTCAATTGACCACATCAACATCAAAAAAGACACCAGCTTTGCTATGCTGCTAGAGGCTCAAGCACGAAACTGGGAATTATATTATATGGAGTTAGGTGATTTATGCTTGCTCAATGGAAAAGCTTACGCGAATACCAAGCATATTCGCGTAAAGCGTGATGCAAACCAGTGGTATGAAGTGATCAGCGAACAAAGCATACCTTTGGCAACATTGGATAGCATTATTATGCGTAAAGATCCGCCAGTTGACCAAGAATATATTTATGCCACACACATATTGGAACAAGCAGAAAAACAAGGTGTTTATGTTGCTAATAAACCGCAGTCCCTACGTGATGCCAACGAAAAACTCTTCACTTCTTGGTTTCCTCAGTGTTGTGCCGCGACTTTAGTCAGCAGCAAAGCTGGACAAATACGCGAATTTCTCCAAGAGCATCAAGAAATCATTCTCAAACCGTTAGATGGCATGGGCGGTGCATCTATTTTTCATTTGCGCCTTAATGATCCCAATATCAGCGTTATTATAGAAACCATTACCACACATGGTGCAAACTACGCCATGGCGCAGCAATACCTACCAGAAATAAAAGCTGGTGATAAACGTATATTATTAGTCAATGGCGAACCTATCCCTTATGCATTAGCGCGTATTCCCGCACAAGGCGAAAGTCGCGGTAATCTTGCCGCAGGTGGACGTGCACAAGGACAAGCTTTAACAGAACGTGACTACTGGATTGCACAGCAAGTAGGCCCTACGCTTAAAGCCAAAGGGCTAGTCTTTGTTGGTATTGATGTTATTGGCGATTACTTAACCGAAATCAATGTCACCAGCCCTACCTGTGTACAAGAACTGGATAACCAATTTGGCCTCAATATCAGTGCTCAATTGATGGATCATATTGAGTCGATGCTGCCAAAATCTGCATAAAATGTCTGAACAAACCTTTCAACGCCCTTCCCCACTATCAAATAATGATACTTTGCTGATTTGTGTCTTTTTTGCTGCGATTATTCATACCGCACTCATTTTAGGTATTAACTTTTCCAAACCTAAAGCCGATAAAACCAGCAAATCTATAGCAATCACCCTAGTCACTAACGAAGCAAAAAAAGCACCTAAAAAAGCAGAATTTTTAGCGCAAAGCAATCAAATTGGCGCAGGTAAAAAGCTTGATAAGCCGACACCAGCAGCACAAAAAATAGCCAGTTCAGGTACGCATAGAAAACAACCACCGCGACAAAAAGTAGTCAAACAACAAAGCGTCAAACGCCAACAAATACTGACTCAAAAAACTTCTGAACAAAAAATTCAACTGACAGAAAAAACCAAAGAAACCAGCGAAAAATCTAAGCCAAAATTATCCATGGATGCCTTGCGCCGACAAGTCGCGGAATTAGGTGCAAAAATACGTTACCAAAAACCTAGCAGCGATCAAAACCGCATTAAATTTGTTAATTCCGTCAGTGCACATAAATACCTTGCCGCACAATACATCACTGACTGGCAGCGCAAAGTTGAAAGCACTGGCAACCTCAATTACCCAGCTATTGCTAAGCGCCCTGGATTTTCCAGCAGTTTAACTTTAGATGTTGGCGTAAAGCCTGACGGCAGCCTTTATAGTTTGCGCATTAGGAAATCATCCGGCTACCCAGCCCTCGATGAAGCGGCAAAACGTATCGTACGTGTTAGCGCTCCTTTCCCACCTTTACCTAAAGCCTTACTACAGGAGCTCGATGTTTTAGTCATTACCCGCGTCTGGAAGTTTTCTGATAAATCTGGGTTAATGACGCGCTAAAAAACGCCCTGATTACGTATAACTTTCAGCCGATAATCAAAATCTCTTGTAGCCCGTTATGGAGCTTGCGGAATACGGGAGATTCAGCGTAACTATTCCCCGCATTCCGTAAACTTTATGCGGGCTACAATAGTAAGCTGTTTAATATTAAAAACATTTTTCAAGATAGCTAAAACTTGTGGGCAATCAGGTTAAAGACAAAAAACAATCAAACATAATCAAGCAGTTATAGATGCGGACATACTATAAAATATTTTTTATAAACTATGTTATATAACTCATGAACAAGCATTTATCTAGGTCATATAACACAATTAATCATCAATCTACTTTTTAATCGCTTCTGCCTTAATTTAAGCCTATTTTAATCATTTTTCTTTGCTAGAATTAAATCTATTCCCAAAAAACTCTCAAGGGGAATACGACTTATTAACTCTATATCTCCCAAGGAATAAGGTTCCCTCATGAATAAACAAAATTTTATTAGAAAAACAATCCTCGCTTCGTCTATAGCGGCTATAGTTGGACTTTATGGCTGTAGCTCTTCTAACGACTCAGGAGAAGAAGGGTCAACTCTAGAAGCATTATCAACTGGAACCTTTATTGATGCGCCTGTTAAAGGCTTAGAATACTCATCTACTTCAGCTAATGGAACCACTAATGAAAAAGGTGAATTTCAATACAAAGAAGGTGAAGATGTTACTTTTAAAGTTGCTGGTGTAGACATCGGAACTGTTCCTGGTGCTTCTGTCGTTCCTGTATTAGCCCTACCAAAAGGGCGTGTTGCTGCTCGCTTATTGCTGTCTATTGATACAGACGCGCTTGAAGAGCTAATTGACATCAGTAAAGTTGATATCTCTGAGGCAGAAAAAGCAGCCTTAAGGCTCGTTATTGCCTCTAGCGACTTAACTGAAAGATCAAACCTTTTGGATACTTTTTTTAGTGAGCACCTTTTCAGCATCCAAGAAGCCACTAAAGCAAAAAACCCAGACCTAAAAGAACTAACCTTTGACTCAGTCTCTGACGATGACGCTTTAGAACATATTAAAGGCTCTCTAGCTAGCATTGCTAAAGATTGGACAGCGGCGGATTTAAACAAACAAGCTTATGTCTCAATGGATGATCATGGTGCTGCTTATTTGTTTAAAGATGATGCTACTGGAACTGAATATACTAAGCATGTACATGGCGATCACGCAATGGTGCATGCCGATGAATTTACTTGGTCTATTTCTGAAGGCAAATTAAATATAACCTCAAATGCTGATAACAGTGTTACTGAAGTGAGTTTACTAGGGTCACAAAATAACCAATATACGGTTTCGACCATTGATGATGAAGGTGAGTTAGAAGCTGATTCTGTTTATAAAGCTAAATCTCTAGATCTTGCTGCACTTGATGGCAAGATATTATCTTTTGATACTTCAGATGATTCAGACTGCAGTGCTAGAACCGTTAAATTTATGGGTGAGACCGCTTCCCTAAAAGAAGACTGCTCAAGCATTGGACATGTTCATTCTGAAACCGTCCAATTAATGGCTGATACTGATTTAGATAATGTTATTCATATCATGGGTACTGACGATGATGGTGCTTATATGATAAAAGTTTCTTTGTTAAAAGGCGATCTTAGCGAAGGTGTTTTTGGTTTGCTGCACTTTGACGGAAACCATAACGCTACTGATTTAAGTATTGAAGAGTTCAAAATTACAAATGCTGAGTTAGTTTCTGAAGACATGGATATGGATGACGACGATACTGACATGGATATGGGCGGAACTACTGAAACAACCGGCAATGCAATAACAGGTAGCCAGTTATATGTTGATCAAGGCTGTTCAGCTGCAGGCTGTCATACTGCTGACCCATCTGCCAAAGTGAAAAATATTGATAATGGCCAAAGTGCAACTGCAATTCGTAGCGCTATTAATAACGTAGGTGTAATGTCTGGTTTTAGCTCTCTAACTGACGCTCAACTAGCAGATATTGCTACTTATGTAAAAGATGCGCAGTGTCCAAATGGCGGAACATGGATGGTCATGGGCGGCATGGCTATGTGCATGTAATAGAGATTAACCTTTAAACACAGCACCCCATAAAGCCCCCCTGCTTACCCAAGCATGGGGGCTTTATTTTTTGTATAATCATCGCATACCCTCTTACCTGCGATAAAAATCATGTTTATCCTACACAGCTCCAATAAAACGGAAAATCTGCTAGAACATTTAGCGACGATTATTGATACCGTTCCTTTAGATTCTCCCTTTACTAAAGAAGTCTTTTTAATCCAAAGCCAAGGCATGGAGCGTTGGTTATCGCAACAATTAGCGACGAAATTTAAGACCTTTGCGAATTTCGAATTTTTATTCCCCGGCAAATTTTTCAGCCAAATGGCCAGGCAAATTCAGCAGCAATTACAGTCCGATGAATTTGCCCGTGAATTAATGGTTTGGCGCTTTGAATTAATCTTACGCGAACTAGACGAGCCTGTTTTTTCTCCTCTATCTCAATATCTCAATGGCGAAAATACCGATTTAAAACGCTTTCAATTAGCCACCCACTTAGCACAAGTTTTTGATCAATATCAAATGATGCGTCCGCAAATGCTCAATGCTTGGCAACAAAGTAAGCTACTCTATTCCACCAATACCGAAAAATGGCAGCAAGCTTTATGGCTTAAACTAATCGCGCAAACGGACGAACAACACCGTGGCGCATTATGGTTACAAACTATTGCTCAATTTAACCAACTCGCTGAAGGCGCATTCAGCGAGCAACTACCCGAACGGATTTCTATTTTTGGTTTAAATACGATGCCGCCTTTATTTATGGAATTCTTACAAGGCTTAGCTAAACATACCGACGTGCATTTCTATTTGCTCAATCCGGCTCAGGCATTTTGGGCGGATATGGTCAGTAGAAAACAAGCGGATTTAGATGAATTTGAAAACGGCCATCCTTTATTAGCTAGCTTGGGACAACAAGGCCGAGAGTTTCAGCAAATGTTACTCGATCATGAATTTGCCGTTGAACTTGATAGTTTTGAGGAAAATGAACCTGCCGAAGCCGAACTCAGCCTATTGCAGAAAGTACAAAACGACATCCTGAATAATTTAAGCGAATCCACTGATATAGAACAAGACAATTCAATTAGCATACATTCCTGTCATTCCCGTATGCGCGAAGTGGAAGTGTTAAAAGATCAATTATTACAAGCGCTAGAATCTGACCCTGCTATCGAACTGCGCGATATAGTTATCATGGCTCCGGATATTCAACAATACACACCTTTTATCAGCGCTGTTTTTGATGGTATACAGCACAGCATTGCTGATCGCAGCTTACGCAGTAGTAATGCAACTTTTGATGCTTACTTACGTTTTCTACGCTTAACCCAAGGTCGCTTTGGCTGGCAGGCGGTGATGGATTTACTCAATCAAAAAGAGGTATATCAGTGCTTTGGTTTAAACGAAGCGGACCTGGAATTGATTAGCCATTGGGTCGCCGAAACTCACATACGTTGGGGTCAATCAGCCGCACATAAAAAACAACTAAATTTACCTGAATCACCCGAAAATACTTGGCAAGCCGGTTTAGAGCGTTTACTAATGGGTTATGCCGTCGGCACTGAAGATGACTTTTTTGCGGGGGTTTTACCTTATAGTGAAATTGAAGGTTCATCCGCTCAAGCTTTGGGGGGATTACATGATTTTCTTAATCTACTGTTTAGAGCCAGCCAAGAATTAGCCAAAGCCTACACATTAGAATCTTGGTCGAAGCGCTTGCTTTATTACGTTGATTTACTGTTTCCTGCAGAAAATATGGATGCCGCGCAACAGGCAGGCAAGCAACAGATTAATGAAATATTGCTCGAACTAAGCGGCGAACTCTCAGAACTGCATCAGCAACCCGTTTCCTTGGCCGTTATTTCAGCGTGGCTGGAAGGACGTGTAGAAGAAACTAAATCGGCCAATGGTTTCTTGCGCGGCCAGTTAACCTTTTGCTCAATGTTGCCGATGCGTTCGATTCCCTTTAAAGTCATTGCTCTACTAGGCATGAATGAAGGTGAATTTCCACATGTTGACCATCACCTGACTTTTGATTTACTGGGCAAGGATTTTAAGCCCGGTGATCGCTCGCGTCGTGCTGATGACCGCTATCAGTTTCTGGAAATTCTCTTATCAGTACGCAAGCAATTGATCATTACCTATATTGGTCAATCCATCAGTGAAAATGAAAATATTCCTGCTTCAGTTGTGATTCATGAATTATTGGATATTATGCACAGCCATTATCAATTGACTGACTTAGTGATTAAGCATCCCTTACAAAGTTTTAGTGCGCGTTATTTTAGCAACACCCCAGACCTTATCAGCTACAACCAAACCGACCTAGCGACGGCAAAAGCCTTAGTCCAATATGAGCCGACAAATGAACCTTGGTGGCAAGGTGATTTAGCACATGAAGAACCGGAAGTATTAGAAATTAATGATCTTCTTGCTTATTTCCGACACCCGCAAAAATACTTCATACAACGTGGATTAAATATACGCTTTGCACGACTTGAAGGTGAAGAACCGGAGCGCGAACCGTTTGACTTAGAAGATAGCTACCGCATTGATCACCAGTGGATTGAAGCCAAACTTCATGAGCGTAATTTATCACTGGCCAAACTAAAAGCTCAAGGCCGCTGGATTTCAGGTGAATTAGGTGAAGTTGCTTTTGAGAAAAAAGAGCAGGAAATCGAGCAATTTGCGGAAAAAATTCAAGCAAAAGAAGCCGGTACAGCACTCGACCCTTTAGCCATTGATCTAAGCATAGGTTCAATCCGTTTAGTAGGGTCTCTGGCCAACATCTACAGTCATGCAAGTTTGTTTTATCGTTACTCACCGATGAAAGGTAAAGATTTTATTATCGCTTGGTTACAGCATTTAATTATCAACCGAGAGCGCGAACAGGTTACCCATTTAGTCAGTCAAGATGACTTTATCAGCTTTTTACCTGAGCATATTCAGGGCAATGAATTAGAGCAATTTATTGCTTATTATCAAGCTGGACAACACGAGCCAGAAGCATTTTTTACAGAAGCTGCTTTTAGTTATGCGAAACAACAAGCTAATTTAAATAAGCCCAAATCTCGTTCTTCAAAACTTGCGATTGAAGCCGCAAAAGAAACACTCAACAAAGCACGAGAACAAAGCTATGAGCCAGAATTAAAGTTACTGTATAAAAATCTGGCTAATGTCGATGACTTGTTAAATGACGATTTTGAGCATTATTCCAGCACTTTATTGTTAGCGGCTTGGGAGGCTACACATGACAGCTGAGCAAAACTTCAATCCTATTAGCACTGAATTAACGCAAGGCATTAACCTTTTAGAGGCCAGCGCAGGCACAGGAAAAACCTACGCGATTGCCATGTTGGCTTTGCGTTTTGTGGTCGAAGAAGAGTTAAATATTGAACAAATTTTAATTGTTACTTTTACCCGAGCCGCCACCAAAGAATTAAAAGAACGCGTACGCGCACGCTTGGTTGAAGCCAAACAATTTTTCTCAGGGCAAGGGTCAAACCTCGATGCCAATATTGAGTTATGGGCAGAGCAACTCATATCTATTGGCGAGATTAGCGTAGAAACAGCAGTCAAGCGTTTAAATAATGCGCTATTAAGTATTGATCAAGCTGGCATATTTACTATCCACGGTTTTTGCCAACGCTTATTAAAAGAACATGCCTTAGAAAGTGGGCAAATGTTTGATGTCGAATTAAGCGATGAAGTTGCCACTGTCCGCCAACAAATGGCCGATGATTTTTGGCGCTCGCAGATTTATCCACGCAATGCTTGGGAAGTTTCATTGCTTTGCCACGAATATGAAACACCTGATGATTTATTAAATAGCTTGGATAATGTTTCCAATGGCTTAAAGATATTTCCTGATGTTGAAGATTTAGATGCTTTATTGGAGACTATCAAAAAGCTGGCTATCGTGGCACAAGAGAGCTTGATAAATCAGGGCGACGCTTTAGCCGAATGTGTCGACGCGGGATATTTTAAAAAACCTTATACCACCCGCTTTACTGAAAACTATAAACAACTAAGTCATTGGCTGAATGAAACCGTCGCAACCGATAAACACTTCAAATGCGCCCTACCCAGTGCTAACTGTTTTAAAGATTTTAGCGCCAACACCTTAAGCAAAGAAATCCGCGTCGCCAATAAAGATCAGCTGACTTTTGATAGTACGGTATTTGATACGCTCGCTAATGAAATCAATAAAGTCAGCCTCGTTTTACGCCGTGCCCTAGCCCAAGATTTGCAAGAAAATTTAGATATTCGTCTGCAACAACTTAATGTTATGTCGCATGACAGTTTAATTACGCGTACTGCTGAAGCTTTATCTAATACCGGTGGTGAATTATTAATTGCCGCCATTCGCCAACAATACCGCGTTGCGCTGATTGATGAATTTCAAGATACCGATCAAACGCAATGGCATATTTTTTCACATTTATTCGCCGCCGAAGAACAATCTTTATATCTAATTGGTGATCCAAAACAAGCCATTTATAAATTCCGTGGCGCAGATATACACTCTTATTTATCTGCCAAAACACAAGCCAAACAACATTACACTTTGGGTCAAAATTGGCGCTCGAATCCCGATTTAGTCGAGGCTATTAATCAGCTATTTCAACTCAACAGCAATCCTTTTGTTTTTGAGGATTTAAACTTTAATGCAGTCAATCCAGCACTCAGCTCAGAGCAAGGCAGCTTGTATGAAAAAGACGAGATGTTACCGCCTTTAGCTTTATGGCAACTGGCCGAAAGTGAATCTAAAGCTGGCCACTGGACTTCGGGCAAAGCCGCTGAAGAATTAAAAATAGCCATTACTAATGAAATCGTTCAGCTATTAACAGGGACAACACAATTAAAAATAAAAGGTAACTCACGCGCATTAAAACCTGCCGATATTGCGATTTTGGTGCGTACTAATGCCCATGCAAAACTGTATCAAGATTGCTTAAAAGAAGCCGGCATTCCTGCGGTATTAAATAGTAGTGAATCAGTTTTTAATAGTGCAGAAGCGGGCGATTTACATATCCTGATGCAGGCTTTAGCTCAGCCCAGCGATATGGCTTTACTCAAACAAGCCCTGACTTTATCGTGGTTTGCATTGGATGGACAAGCTTTACATCAATTACTCAGTGACGAAGTGCAACTAGGGTCTTGGCTGAATCGCTTTCAAGATTATCATTTACTGTGGCAAAAAAATGGCTTTATGGCAATGATGTTGCGTCTTTTCAGCCAAGAAAATGTGCGCGTGCATATCGCCAAAACCCAGAATGCCGAAAGACAAATAACCAACCTGCATCATTTACTGGAATTAATTCAACAAGCCAGCCTTGATGATCACTTAGGTATCCATAAAACCATCTCATGGTTACGCGCGGCGATTACTGAAGAAAATGCCGGTGATGAACAACAACTACGTTTAGAAAGTGATGCTGATGCAATAAAAATTGTCACCATGCACCGCTCTAAAGGTTTGGAATACCCTATCGTATTCTGCCCTTATCTTTGGTATCGACGTGATAAATTAGCCAGTGAAAAACATTTAATCACCTGCCATGCGCATGGCGAAATGATTGCTGATTTAGGCTCTAATCAATTTGATCTACATCGAAAAATTGCCATACAAGAAGAACTCGCCGAAGATTTACGCATTTTATATGTAGCACTTACACGCGCTAAGTATCGTTGCTATCTGCCATGGATTAATGAGCGCGGTGCAAGTAAGCCTAATCAATCTGCATTTGCCTATTTATTAAGTGGTGAAAAATCATTTGCTGAAATGAGTTTTTCCGAACAACAAACAAGCTTAGAACAATTAGTCACGAATTACCCCGCGAGTTTTAGTTATCAATTAATCGATAAGGAAAACGCATTACAAGGTAGTTACCAAGAAAGCAAAACGGAACAGGATTTATCCGCACATAGACAAAAACGCCATTTATACAGCACTTGGCAAATGAGCAGCTATACTGCTTTATCCTATCTAAGCTTACATGACGCGCCTGAATTACCTTTAGATAAAGCCGAAGAAACCAGCGGTCCCACTCAAGGCACACAGCAAGAACCTTTAGCCTTAGCCAAAGGTGCACATACCGGTAATGTCTTACATGACTTATTAGAAAATATTCCTTTTAGTAAATTAGCCTTACGCGAAGATATTAGTGAACGACGCGATAACACCTGTCAGCGTTACGGCCTAAAAGTAGAGCAGCCAGAAATCATTGATGAACTGCTTTATCAGACAGTGACTACTCCGCTTGATTTGTATGATGCAGAATTTACGCTGGCCAATCTTGATGAACGGTCTTGCCTTAAGGAAATGCCGTTCTATTTAACGCTGGCTGATTTTTCCACCGAGGAAATTAATTTTCTTCTGCAAGACAGCCCTACTTATCAAGTCTTGTCAGAGAAACAAATGCAAGGCTATATGACCGGTTTTATCGATTTGATTTTCGTCTACCAAGGGCGCTATTATGTCTTGGATTATAAAAGTAATAGCTTGCCAGATTACCAGCCTGAAACTTTAATTCATGCCATGCGTGAACATAATTACGGCCTGCAATACTGGATTTATAGCGTCGTTTTACATCTCTATTTACAAAGGCGTTTACCCGATTATCAGTTTGACGAACATTTTGGTGGCGTGCGCTATTTATTCTTGAGAGGCATGCAAGCCGATCAAGCAATGAGTGGTGTATTTAGCGACCTACCCGATGAAGAGCTATTGAATGCATTAGCTGATATATTTACTACAGCTTCGTAGGGCGGACTTAAGTCCGCTTGTATGCCAACTTTTAATTTAACTCACTACGTTCGAATATATGTCCCATAAAAAATCAAAACTGCTACTTTTATCCCTGCCCTTATTAATATCTAGCTGTGCTCAGCAGAATCAAAATATAAGCCATACGCAGCACTCAGTAACAAACGACACACAGAAAGAACTGTATATTTTGCCTGGCTTAGATCATGGCTTAGTACAGTCTCCCATCAATATTTACTCTTTCAAAGAACGTGAAAGCAATCATCATAAAATCACCTTCCACTTTCAAGATGAAATAAAAGCCATCGAGAATCTGGGTCATACTGTTCAACTCGACTTTGCTCAAGGTAGCACGATTGATTATGAGGGTTTAACTTTTGGTTTTAAACAAATGCATTTTCATACACCTTCTGAACACCTTATTGATGGTGTCACTTATCCCATGGAAATGCATATAGTCACTAATATAGCACCGGAAAATAGCACTGACAAACCACGCTATTTAGTGATTGGAGTGTTATTTAAAATGGGACAAACTAATAAATTTTTAGATGAATTTATTAATCTTATTCCTAAAAAGGTACATAGTGTTGCTCCCTTAAACCCTGGATCTGTAAAACTGCATGATTTATTCCCAGATGATGAAGAAACGAATGTGGAGAACTTTTATCATTATCGTGGCTCTCTAACGACAGCACCTTACACTGAAGCAGTAGAATGGTTTGTACTAAAACATATCATCGAAGCCTCACCGGAGCAGATCAAAAAAATCAGCGCCATAGAGGGAAATAATGCCCGCCATATCCAAGGTGTATTTGGCCGCTCGATTGATTAGACTTCATCTATAAAAGTTACTAGCCTATACATATAGTTATTGTCGTCCCACTCAATCATAGGTAGGCTTAGTTCGCTAATGTTGGCAATACAACAGACAAGCGGACTGAAGTCCGCCCTACTGTTTCAGTGTTCCACGTGAAACATTCCCGCCCTCGCCTTCTTGAAAATCTACTCCCCACGCTTAAACCAAGGAAGCGGAGCGATAGCATACTGATGATTTTTAGCCCCCAGAAGGCTGCGTATTTTCATGAAATAAGAATGGCGCACCAGTTTTTCTATAACCCCTTCTTTATTCTAAGCTAGCTCAATAAAATTCAATCAGCCCTTCGCCTATCGAAACTCAAGCCAGTAAATCACCATATTATGTTATGCTAAACTCCTTTTAGATTTATCTATTCCTCCACCTCAGGTCTAATAATGAAAATAATACGCTTTATATTGATTGTAGTTTTAACCGGTTATTTACTTTTTTCAATATCCAACTTGCTGGGTATTAATGACGAAAATGCGCCTATTACTGTCCAACCTGGAGCCTCCAAGGATTATGTAAAAGTTTCTAGCATCTTGCAGAATAAATGTGTCGATTGCCATTCCCCAGGTATGACTAGAATGCCAATATATTCTGAATTTCCTATTGCTAAACAGCTTATGGATAGTGATATTCAGCGAGGCAGCGAACGGTTTACCTTGAGTCCGAAGATATATAGTGGCGAAGAGGCTTTCACTCCTCTGATGCTGGCTAGGTTAGAGCATGTTATTAGCAATAATAAAATGCCGCCCGCTCAGTATCTTGCTATGCATTGGAATGGCAGCTTAAGTGCTGATGAAAAACAAACTATTCTTACATGGATCGCCAATGAACGAAGTCGGCATCCATGGAGTAATGAATCCGCAGAAAACTATAAAGGCGAAGCGATTCAGCCACTACCTTTAAATGTTGAATTAAACCTTGATAAAGTCGCTCTGGGTAATCAATTGTTTCACGATACATTACTTTCTGGGGACAACACTTTGTCCTGCGCATCTTGTCATTCTTTAAATAAAGGCGGAACCGATCAAGCTCAAGTTTCCACTGGAATTAGAGGACAACAAGGCCCAATAAACTCACCTACTGTGTATAACGCGATGTACAACTTGGCTCAATTCTGGGATGGCCGCGCTAAAGATCTTCAAGCACAAGCCGCAGGTCCTGTCGCTAATCCAATTGAAATGGGTGCAGATTGGGATAAAGTGATTACTAAATTAAATCAAGTTAGTGATTACACCAGTGCTTTTAACAAACTCTATCCTGAACAAGGCCTAACGCAAACAACCGTGACTGATGCCATTGCTGTTTTTGAAGAGTCATTAATCACACCTAACTCACGTTTTGACCAATATCTACGTGGTAATGAAACAGCGCTAAATCACGATGAAAAAGCAGGCTATGAGTTATTTAAAAATAACTGTACTTCTTGTCATTTTGGTCCAGCACTAGGTGGTTTATCTTATGAAAAAATAGGAGTTAAAGAAGGTTATTTCGCAATGCGCGGTGGTGATTTAACAGAAGTTGATAATGGCCGATTTAATGTCACCAAAAATGAAACTGATCGTCATGCCTTTAAGGTTCCAGTACTGCGTAACGTGGAATTGACTTACCCTTACTTTCACGATGGGTCTATCAATAAGTTATCTGAAGCTGTTCGTATTATGGGTGTCACTCAGCTAGGAAAGCACTTCAGTGAGGATGATATTCAGAACATGGTATCTTTTCTGAAAACCTTAACAGGTAACTACAATGGCATATCCTTGTCCATTTTAAAACAGTAAACCTAAGGAGCGAGAATTCAATAATACCCGAGTCTGACTTGTCTTTTGACTCCACAACCGCGCTAGAAAAACAGTTGCGTAGCCTGCTATGCGCTTGTTTTCCTAACACGTCTGTGATGCCAAAATCCTGCGTCATACTTTCAGGCATTATTAAACCCTCGCTCCTAAGTCATTTAACTTACAAAAAAGGGCTTTTAGAATATACTCTAAAAGCCCTTCTTATTTCCCAAATGGCGATGAATTAATTTAATTCGTCATCTTTCCAAAATTTTGTACCTTGAATAGTTGCTTGCGCTGCTAAACCATTTTTTGTAATTTGGTATAAATGAATACCAGGGCTAACCTCTATTGCTAAAGCAATAGCCCCACCATCAGCCTTATACTTTGCCGCTGCATCCGCTTGCCCTTCAACATTCCAACCATGCTCAACAAAACGATTAAAAACGGCTTTGTTATCAAATACAAAAATACCGCGAAAATCTTTAACGCCCAAACCTACACCAACACCCGCAGAGAACATTTTCATATAAGTATCTCTTCCAGTTCTATTATTACGTGCTACACCGTAACCTTGTCCAGTAGAAACCAATAATAGGTTAATTCCCATATTATCAAAAATAGCATAGCCATAAGCGCCTGTAACATGACCCCTAGCACTAGGTGCTAGCTTATATAAATCGGCTAAATCTGTACTACGCATTTTATGAATGGTGCTAATTTTATCGGCATTAGTATCTCCTTTAGCTCCAGCACAACCGTTTAAAATAAGTAGCGCAGAAACCATTGCGATTAATGTGACAAGAGGTTTTAATTTATTCATGTATTACTCCAAAAAGCATAGATTTAATGTTAGATTATAGTTTACAGGCACTGAATGGCTCATGCTAGTTTTAACCTCACTAGAAATACACAATAAAGACGGTATTGCTAGCGCCACGCTTTGCTAATTTTTCAAACTAAGAGATAAACTAATGAATGTAAGTAAACAACAGGAAGATGCAGTATTAACTAATAGAGTCATTGAAATCGCAATTCGGCTGGCTCTGATATTTCTAATTATTACTTTGTGTTTCCAAATTATTCAGCCTTTTACGATCCCCGTACTCTGGGGCATTATTATTGCGGTAGCGATTTTTCCGCTTTATAACAAATTGATACTACAGCTTGGTGGGCATAATAAATTAGCAGCGACACTGTACACACTTTTTGCATTATCCTTATTAATTGGCCCAACATTAATTATTTCAGAATCAATAGTAGACACATCATCTCATCTTGCACAAAGCTTTAAACAAGGAAACTTGCTTATTCCTCCACCGAATAAAAGTGTCAGTGAATGGCCTTTAGTTGGTGAAAAAATTTATGATTTATGGAGCCAAGCCTCAAGTAATCTTGAAGCAACGCTAAAGCAATTTTTTCCAGAAATTAAGCAAGTTGGAGAAACTGTTTTTTCAGCATTAGCGGGCATAGGCGGAAGTGTGTTGCAATTTATTTTCTCTATTATTATTTCTGGTGTGTTTTTGGCGAATTCTCAAGGATCTCATGCCACAATGGTAAAAATTGCTTCACGCTTAACGGCTAAAGATCAGGGCTCACATTTTACTAATTTAGCCACTGCAACGATTCGCAGTGTTACTCTCGGGGTATTAGGTGTCGCAGTTATTCAAGCAACTTTAGGTGGTATTGGTATGTATATCATGAATGTACCTGGGTGGGGCTTGTGGACACTTATTATTTTGGTGCTAGCTATAGCACAAATGCCAGCCCTCATAGTGCTCCTCCCTGTTATCATTTATGTATTTTCTGTTACCGCCACAATCCCCGCCGTTATCTTTACTATTTGGAGCTTACTTGTTAGTTTAAGTGATAATATTTTAAAACCCTTGTTGCTGGGCCGTGGAATGGAAACGCCTACTTTAGTTATCTTGCTCGGTGCTATTGGTGGCATGATACTTTTTGGTATTTTGGGATTATTCGTTGGCTCCATTATTCTCGCACTGGGTTATGAATTATTTATGGCTTGGCTTGATAGAGAAAACACTCAAGAACTTAACAATAATGGATGAAGTAGCTTTTAACAGATCTGTGAGTTTAATGAGAGAATAAGCTGGTACTAAGGCACTTGATATAAATAATATAGGTTGAACATAATGAACAAGATAATAATTTGGTGTAGTTTTATTATTTTTATCGCTGGCTGTACGACGGCTTATCAAGTAAAAGATTACCAGCAACTCTATGGTCCAGAACAGCCTAAAGATAGGTCAATTAAACAGCTTACGGAAGATAAAATTTCTTATAGAAAACAAGTTAAACCAATACTCGATGCACGCTGCATTGCTTGTCACGCCTGTTATGATGCACCTTGCCAATTAAAACTCAGCTCTTTTACCGGGCTGGATCGTGGTGCTAGTAAACAGCCTGTTTATAATGGAAGCCGTTTGGCTCCCGCCTCTCCAACTCGTTTATTTATCGATGCAACAAATACTCAGGAATGGCGCGATAAACACTTCTTCCCCGTACTTAATGAACGCCAAGAGTCCGCTGTAGCCAGTATTGATAATTCAGTACTGGCACAAATGCTACTGCAAAAGCGTCGCTTTCCATTAACAGCGCAAGGCAAACTCGAAGAAGATCAGTACCGCTTTAGTCTAGATGATAAATTTGAGTGCCCCAGCATGGATGAATATGCCGAATTTACTAATAAACATCCGCAATGGGGTATGCCTTATGCATTACCCGGTTTAAACTTAAGCCAAGAAAATACCGTGTTAACTTGGTTAGAGCAAGGCGCTAAAAATGATCAACAACTTGAGTTATCCACCGCTGCAAAACAAGCGATTAACCAGTGGGAAAGCTTTTTTAATGCTAACTCATTAAAGCAACAGCTAATCTCACGCTATATTTATGAACATTTATTTATTGGTCATATTCATTTTAAAGATCACCCTGATAATGAGTTTTATCGACTAATTCGCTCCAAAACACCACCAGGGCAAGCGATTGAAGAAGTTAAAACGATCAGGCCGTATGATGACCCACAAATAGCCCAATTTTATTATCGCCTACGACCTGCACTACATACCATTGTGGATAAAACCCATTTTGTCTATGAGTTAAGTCCACAGCGACGCCAACGCTATGAACAATTATTTTTTACCGATAAGTTTAAAGTAACGCAACTACCCGTTTACAGTTCTGAAGCAGGGGCAAATCCACTGAATACCTTTGCCGCTATTCCTAATCCAATTAAATATCAATTTCTATTGGATGACGCACAATACTTTGTTTCTGGCTTTATTAAAGGCCCTGTATGCCGTGGACAGCTTGCTTTAAATGTTATTCAAGATCAATTTTGGGTATTATTTTTTAATCCCATACATGATTATCAAGAGATCGCTAATAAATACTATAGCGAAAATAATCAAATTTTATATTTACCTGGAAAAGACGGGGACCAAATAAGCTTACTGGGCTGGACAGATTATGATGCCTATGCCAAAGATTACCTGAACAAAAAATCTCAGTTTCTCCAAGAAACCTTTCAAAAAGACGGTGGCTTTACATTAGATAATATTTGGAATGGCGATGGCTGGAATCAAAATGCAGCGCTCACCATCTTTCGTCATTTTGATAGTGCAACGGTTGAAAAAGGATTAATCGGTGATGTTCCCAAAACTGCATTGGTTTTAGATTATCCTTTATTTGAACGCATTCATTATTTATTAGTCGCTGGTTTTAATATTTATGGCTCAGCAGGGCATCAAATAGCCTCACGTACCTATATGGACTTTTTACGTCGTGATGGTGAATATAATTTATTACGTTTTTTACCCCGCAATAAACGCCAATTGATCTATGAAAGTTGGTATCGTGGATTATTGAATGGTCGTATGGACAATACCTTATTAAACCTAGAGTTTAAAACCTCGGTTCAATTCACCGAAGCTGATTCTAAAGCTGATTTCTTTAAGCAAGTTAAAACGTATTTAGGCAAAGCCTTAGCTCCTTCACGTTGGTCAAAAAAATGTCAGCAAGAAGCTTGTGTTAATACTGTTGATAAGGTCATGCATCACTTAGGGCAATTAAATGGCACACAAATCAGTGTACTCCCAGAATTAGCTTTTTTAAGGGTGAAAATGGACAACTCAAATGACCGAATTTATAGCTTAATTCGCAATAAATACCTCAGTAATGTAGCTTATATCACTGCTGAAAATTACCGTTCTGTACCTGAAAAAGACACTTTGACAGTCGTGCCTGGCTTTGTCGGCAGTTATCCAAATTTCTTTTTTAGTGTTGCTGAACAAGAATTAGATACTTTCATAAACTCCTTGAAAAATGCCCAAACCGAAGAAGCTAAAACTGAATTTTATGCACAATTTGGTATACGCCGTAATAACCCTAAAATTTGGGAAACACTAGATTGGTTTAATGCCGAGCATAAAAAAATGCGCGGCTTAGAGGCTGGGATATTTGATATGAATCGTTATCAAAACTTGTAGGTTCCATGAGATTCGCGAGGGGCTTATACTTAAGAGCTCCCTCCCCTATTTCGCAAGCTACATGGGAACTGCGATTAAAATATGGGATTATACAAAACAACGTGGGAGCGACTTTAATCGCGTTGCTAAAGCCTCTCCCACAAAATTCAAGATTCGCATATTATACCAATCCCAATATATTTATACTTGAGCTGAGAAATCGTCATCCTGCAGGCTCTTAGCAGGAATCCATGTGTGACAATGGATTCCCGATTAAAGATTTCGGGAATGACGACTTTGGTATTATTTACCTCACATTCCATAACAAATCTTAACGGTACCTGTACTCAAGTAAATTTTTATAAAAGCTAGTCTGTATATGCCTCTAATGCCGGATGTAATCGATTAATATCAGAAATGGGTAATCCTCTTTTTTCAGGTGAGTAACGACTGTATTTAGATAGATCAGTCGGATCAATATATCCCGTAATTTGTTCCAATTCCGATAAACGAATACCCTGTTTTACAAGATAGAGAATATAGGCATTCGATATACATGTCGCGGTAATTTCTTGTGGTTCAGTTAAACCAGAATCAACCGAAGCATAAACAAGAATAGCCTCAAGCGTAGCTATAGATACTTCTTGGTTTTTATCCCAAGTAGGACAAGGCTCTATATGTTCAAACAATGCCCTTAAAGCCTGATTGCTTGGGATTATGCGTTGGCTATCTCCCGTTACAGTAATAGTCTCTTGTTCAAAATCAATATGCTCTCTTCTTAATTTACTAATTTCATCTAGCGTCAGCCCACTTAACAGTAAAGCAATCAACTGTTTTGCTTTAATATCTGATGCTTCCAACAAAATACTTAAATCTTCATCACTTAGCTCTCTATAACTATCGCTTTCAAGTATTTTGTTTTTTTCATGCTGCAAAGATTGAGCTGAATTTTGAGTTAACTGTTCATTACCTTGTTGATAACTTTTGAGTAAATCTTGAGTAGCATCATTGTACATATTGATACCAGAGATTGTAATCGAAGCATTCTGGCCTTCTTTTCTAGTCAGAAATTCAAAAATCCACACGCAAAAAAGCCCAAAAATAATCGAACTAACAATAGCAATAAGCGCATCTCTCGTGTAATTAGGACTAAAAGGTTCACGAGGGAGAAACGCGCGTTCAATCACTTTAACTTGAGGAAATTTTTCCGCCTGCTTTGCTTCAATTTGCGCTAACCTTTCTTGAGTTGTACGCTGCAGCAACTCAAGTCCTTCTACATCACTGAGTAAGGCTTCATGCTCAGCAAACCTTGAACTAAATTCAGTCGCTGTCCGTTTATGCTTTTCTAGTTGTTTTTTTATTTCATATAACGATTCCCGCGCCGCTTCATAGTTTTGCTCAGCATCACTTAAAACAATACTTTTCCCATAATTGCGTTTTATCTTAATTTCTTTTTCAAGTTCTTTAATTTGCTTTGGCAGTGTATTCAATGTCGGATTCAAAGCTAAATATTCGCGCGTATACTTCTTATCAAACGCGGCTAACTGTTCACGTAAATCTTGTAATCGTAATTCCAGAACGCGCATTCCGCGTTTATCTTCATCAGGTACAAGCATTTTTCCTTGAGCTATCCCTTTATTCACAGCGTTAAGTCTAGCTTTGGTTTTAACTGCGTTTTCGCTGGCATCACTAAGAGATCTATTTAAGCCTTTAAAGCGTGCAAGAGATTGGTTTTCAAAAAGGTTTTCACGGCCTAATGAAGTAATACCATTACTTTCCCTAAAACGCTCCAACTCACTCCTTTTCATTAAAATTTGATTGTTCAACCCCGAAAGCTCTTCTTGAAGTTTTTCTATAGTTAAGCCTGTTGTTTGTCTGATTTCATCAGCACGGCTTTCTAAGTAAACGTCAATCCAAGTATTAATAAGAGGGACTAATATTTCCGCTTGAAAACCAATAGCAGCCAACTCAACTAAATTAGTTTCAGGTACCGCTTCTACAGTTAATAATCGCCGTAGTTCTGAAGGCGTTAAGTCGGTTGCACTCAACTGAGTATCTGTGTTGATTAGATGCCTGTTTAAGCGTTCTAAGGTTTTTTCTAGTAGTTCTTGGCCAGTAAGGATTTGCCTTTGAATAGCAACGTGTTGAATATCAGCTTCAGTACTTTTTTGGTCGATAGCAGTTTGAGCCACAGTTAATAAAGTGGCATAACTTCGATAAAGTGCAGGACGGCTATAAACATAAGCAAGACTAACACAAGCACTCAATAAGAAACTAAAGCTGAAAATCAATAATCTACGTGATTTATACCAAGGCTTAGGAGCTAACTCATGGCGGTTAAGATTAGGCGCAATGTCTATTTGAGGAAAGGAGTTATTCATAATTTAAACACTCAAGTTGATTGAATTAGGCTTCGGGGATTTTTGTAAAATCACTGTCTATGAGTCCGCCCCCCTATTTTAAAAAATAATATTAAAGAACGTTCGATTAATATATGGCTAAGTGTAAAATAAAAGCAAGCTTTTCCTAACAGGCATCATCAGTTATAACTGAATAAAATCGTAATTTTTCAAATTACTGAGAAAAACTACCTCAATCAATAATAGGAAAAAACATGAATGACAAACAAGCAGTTTCTGAATATGCGCTGAATTATATACAGAATGGTATGACTATTGGCTTGGGGACAGGTTCTACCGCAAATTGCTTTATCGAAGCCCTAGCGCAATGTTATCAACAAGAAAATCTACAAATAAAAATCGTGGCTAGTTCACTGGTTAGTCAATTAAAAGCACAACAATTAGGCCTGCCTATTATTGCTATTGAACATATTGAAAAGTTAGATATTTATGTTGATGGCGCAGATGAAGTAGCGCCAGATATGACTTTACTCAAAGGCCGTGGTTCTGATTTAGTTAAAGAAAAATTATTGGTTGAAGCCGCTGAACAATTTATCGTATTAATTGACCCCTCTAAGCAAGTAAGCCGTATTGGGGATAACTTTCCAATCCCCGCTGAAGTACTGCCTTTTGCTTGGCAATTAGTGCAACAAAAAATGCGTAACGCAGGTGCACAGGCCAGATTGCGCGAGACAGATTCTGGTTTTGCTGTCACTTCCTGCGGTAACTTAGTGCTTGATTTAGTTTTTGATTCTGAATTATCAACAACAGCACTTAATGACTTACTTAATGCTACGCCCGGTATTGTTGAACATGGTATTTTTCACAACTTAGCCGATATTATTTTGCTGGCTAATAAGGGGGAAGTAACCCAAATAACGAGAGAAAAATAACATCTGTAGCTTGTTAAAAACAAGAAAACACTACCTAATCCTCTCATATAACAGCTATCAACAGAGTTACGCATAAAAAATATTCAGCACTTAGACTATTTTTCGTTTGTACTTAACTCCAAAAATATAAAGCTGCCTGATTATTGTTTCTTCTTAATAAACAGTCAGTTTCACATTGAATACTTTATTTATAATGACCAAACAATATAATACCCTCTACTTACTATATCACTTGTACTTTATTTTCTTATGTATTCAAAGTTCGGCTTTCTTAGTTACGAAATCAGTCATATCATCCGTCAGCGCTTTAATAAAAACGCAGAAAGCCTTGGCATTACTCATGCTCAATGGCGCGCATTAGTACACCTTTCAGAAAATAAAAATTGTCGGCAAGTTGATTTGGCTGAAATTTTAGAAGTAAAACCCATTACCTTAGCAAGACAAATTGATTTACTAGAAACAGCAGGTTTAGTTAGACGCAATAAGGATAGTGATGACAGGCGTGCTTATCGCCTAGAATTAATGCCTAAAGCCTTACCTATTATGGCTGCTTTATGGCAAATTACAGATGCGATTGAAGATGAAATATTGGCTATTTTAAGCACAGAAGATAAAAGCTTTTTAATTAATAGCCTGGAAAATATAAAAAATAATCTTTCCGAAAAATCATTAGATACTGTGGAATAGCAAGCTCGTAACTTATAATTTAGTAAGTTCCCATTATTCATGAGTAAAACTCTATAAGGCCAAGTCATTCCCGAAGTCTTTTTATCGGGAATCTATACTCAACAATAGATTCCTGCTAACAGCATGCAGGAATGACAAACTGAAAAAACTGTTTGTACCCTTAATAGTGAGAAGTTACACGATTTACACCTATTATTTACTTTGAATAATTGACCATGACAATCAATTTAAACAATGAATCGGATAGCAAGTTAACTGACAATGATCAATCAGTCATAGTTAACAATAAGCAATGCGAAACTGATACAGAAATGCTGATACGGATCAGTAAGAAATTCGCGATCCTATTTGTCATTATTTTAATGTTTGATTCGATTTTAGATCTATTAGCTGGACTGATTGATCTAATGATTGAAGTATTGCATTTAGTGATTGAATTTTTTGAATATTCATTTGAAGTGCTACTTGAGCATATTTTCAATGCTCACCATCATGAAAGTGAAGTTATTATCGCTAATATAACAATAGTGATTTTTATCTATCTATTAATTCAATTTTTTTTAAAGTCGCCTAGCTTACTTATTCGTCTACAAAGCAATATGAAATCCTCTTGGTTAAAACGCAAACATCAAGAAGAATGTAACTGGAAAGCCTTGTCATTGGAGCGCAAAATTAAAATAGGCGCAACTTATTCGGTTGGTGTTTTCGGGGTATTATTTTTGCTTACACTTTAAATTTGAGTACAAAATCATTATCTCCAAAAAAATTAAATAAAACCTCTTTCTGTAGGGCGTGGCTTCAGCCCACCAGTAGTCAATAAATCTTGATAATAGAGAAACCGTCATTCCTGTATGCTACCCAGTAAAGCGTGGGCACAAGCTTTAGCAGGAACCTATAGTGTATGCATGGATTCCCGATTAAAGATTTCGGGAATGACGGCTATTACAGTGATTATTTATTGGGATTGGCATAACGCCACTCCATACGATTACCTTCTTTTTACCTTAACCCTTTGGCGTCTCTAAAATTCACGTCATTCTCTTTTTATAAACAGGAAATTTATGCTCTTACTCTCGAAAAAACAAGATTGGCTCGGCAATGTCCGAGGTGATCTACTGGCAGGAACTGTCGTGGCTTTGGCTCTAATCCCAGAGGCGATTGCCTTCTCAATTATTGCTGGGGTTGATCCGAAAGTGGGCTTATATGCTTCATTTTGTATTGCCGTCATTACCTCCCTGATAGGTGGTCGCCCAGGCATGATTAGTGCCGCGACAGGTGCAATGGCTTTATTAATGGTGACCTTAGTTAAAGATCACGGCCTACAATATTTGTTAGCCGCGACTTTATTAACGGGGGTACTTCAAATTATTGCCGGTTATTTAAAGCTCGGTAGTTTGATGAGTTTTATTTCCCGATCAGTCGTTACCGGTTTTGTAAATGCCTTAGCCATTCTAATTTTTATGGCGCAATTACCCGAACTAACTAATGTCTCATGGCATGTTTATGCCATGACAGCAGGCGGCTTGGGGATTATTTATTTATTTCCCTACGTACCTTTTATCGGTAAATCCATTCCTTCGCCTTTAGTGTGCATTACCGTATTATCTGGTTTGGCTGTCTACTTACAATTAGATATTCGTACGGTCGGTGACATGGGCGAATTACCCGATACTTTACCTATTTTTCTATGGCCTGAAGTCCCTCTAAACCTAGAAACGCTGAAAATTATTTTACCGTATTCTTTACCTTTAGCCGTTGTGGGGTTATTAGAATCACTTATGACAGCCACGATTGTTGATGATTTAACCGATACCAGCAGTGATAAAAATCGCGAATGCAAGGGCCAAGGAATTGCCAATATAGGTGCGGGTTTATTAGGTGGTATGGCTGGTTGTGCAATGATTGGTCAATCAGTCATTAATGTTAAATCAGGTGGCCGTGGACGTTTATCCACAATGGTTGCCGGTGTGTTTTTACTAATTATGGTGGTTTTTTTGGACGAGTGGATTAAACAAATTCCGATGGCCGCTTTAGTTTCTGTGATGATCATGGTGTCTATTGGAACGTTTAGCTGGGGTTCAATTATTGACCTAAAGCATCACCCACTATCCACTAATATCATTATGTTATCCACAGTGACGGTTGTTGTCTGGACGCATAACCTCGCTTTAGGCGTATTGGCCGGTGTATTGTTAGGCGCTCTATTCTTCGCCAACAAAATCAGTCATTTTATGTATGTCGAGTCTAGCTTAGATGAGCCTAGCGATACGCGTAGCTATGAAGTCGTTGGCCAAGTGTTCTTTAATTCTGCCGATAAATTTACCAATAGCTTTGATTTTAAAGAAGCAGTTAGCAAAGTGGTTATCGATCTACAACGTGCGCATTTTTGGGATATATCTTCGGTTGGTGCTTTAGATAAAGTGGTGATTAAATTCCGCCGTGAAGGTGCAGAAGTAGAAGTTATTGGTTTAAATGCAGCCAGTACCACGATTATTGACCGTTTTGGCGTACACGATAAACCTGAAGAAATTGAAAAAGTAATGGGGGGACACTAATGAATACTAATAAAAAGATAGTGCTAGCATGTATCGATGGTTCAGCTTTAACTAACGCCGTTTGTGATTACTCTGCATGGATCGCACAACGCGTGGACGTACCTTTAAAGTTACTGCATACCATTGATCACCATCACGAAAAAGCTGCAAATACTGATCTGTCAGGCAATATCGGTATGGATAGCCGTGAACACTTGCTTGAAGATATGGCAGATCAAGAACAAAAGCAAAGCAAAATTCGTTTGCAACAAGGCAAGGTTGTATTAGCTGCAGCTAAAGAGCGTGCTATCCAAGCTGGTATTACTGACCCTTTGACCCGCTTACAACATGGTAATTTACTAGAATCATTAAGCGACATAGAACAAGATATTCGTGTTTTAGTGATTGGCGCACGCGGCAAACAACATGAAGACCAAGAAAATGAAATCGGTGCAAAAATTGATGCCTTAATTCGCTCTTTACATCGTCCCATTCTAGTCGCTTATGAAGCCTTTAAAACACCAGAGCAAATCATGATTGCTTATGATGGTAGTGAAGCCGCCGATAAAGCCGTGGATATGGTTGCTACTAGTCCTTTATATAAAGGTTTAGTGTGTCATTTGGTTTGTGTCAGTAAAAAAGACAGTGCAGGAACATTACTAGAACAAGCCGCCAGTAAACTACGCGCCGCTGGTGATATTGAAATTATCACTGCCAGCTTACAAGGTAAAGCAGAAGAAGAGTTATGCACTTATCAAAGCACTCATAATATTGATATGACCATTATGGGCGCGTTTAGCCATACCCGTTTACACGATATTTTATTAGGCAGTTTTACCCATAAAATGTTGTTGAAGACTAAAAAACCGTTGCTTTTACTTAGATAAAAACTCAATGTAAATTTCAATAGAGTCCCAAAGGTGGGCAAAACATTAACTCACCTTTGGCTTATCTTTATGGCTTATAAATTAAAGCGTTTAGATAAATAAAGTAGTTCCAGACTCGCCTGCTTCACCAAGAAATGCAGCAACACCACCAATTTCAACCCCATCAATAAGCTCTTCTTTTTGAATGCCCATTACATCCATCGACATCTGACAAGCAATCAGGTTAGCGCCTCCTTTAACTAAACTTTTTAACAAGTTACTTGGTGTTTCTACGCCTTTATCATGCATAACTTTACGGATCATTTTGGCACCCATGCCATGCATATCCATTTTTGAAATGGTATTAAGGTGTTCTACATCTGAAGGTAGCATGGTGCTAAACATACGATCCATCAACGGTTTATTCAGTGATGGTGCATCCTCTCTACGGATCACATCTAATCCCCAAAAAGTAAAAAATAGACTAACCGGCTTACCCATCGCAAGGGCACCATTAGCAATAATCATACTGGCCATTACCTTATCTAAGTCATCTGAAAATACAACTAAAGTAAGCTTGTCTTTAGCCGTTGCTGTAGTACTAACGACTGGAGATACGTCTACTTTACGCAGCAACACAACCACTAAACCTTTTTCGGCCTTTACCGAGAGTAAATCATTACCTGTTTTCTTAGCCCATGCACGGATATCACGACCAAAAGCTGGGTCTGAAGCTGTAACTTCCAGTAATTCCCCCACATCAAGCGCCTCCATTGCTTTATAGGTTTTCATGATCGGCCCAGGACATTGCAGCCCGACAGCATTCAATGTATGTAGTTGACTATTGCTATCCGAACCCACCACTAAACAACTACCACTACGTTCGGCTTCGACTTCTTCAGGATCACGTAGTTTGAGATCGTCGTAATGAAAAATATCTGGGTTAGCTTGTTTATCCACAGCCCAAGAATAGGTTTTATATCCTCCAGAAAGGTTTCGAATTTGCGTGAACCCACCTTGTTTAAGAATTCTATACGCGAGATAACCACGTATTCCAACTTGGCAGAACACTACGATAGGACGTTTTGGATCGAGCTCCTTAAGATGATCGCGCAAATGGTTTATATCAAGGTTTCGTGCCATAGCAATACTCCCAAATTCAAATTCTTCAGCAGTGCGTACATCGAGCAACTGTAAATCAGAATCTTTGCTTTCAAGAAGCTCACGCAACTCTCTCCAATTTATCACTTCAACAGAGTTATCGAGAATATTACCGGCAACATAACCCACCATATTAACTGGGTCTTTGGCTGAGCTATAAGGTGGTGCGTAAGCCAGTTCTAAGTCAGTTAAATCATCGACTGTCAGCCCACCATGTATTGCTGTGGAAATCACATCCACGCGTTTATCAACCCCATCAGCACCAACAGCTTGCGCGCCTAGGATCTTACCTTCTTTAGTAAACAATAATTTTATGCTGACCTGCTTCGCACCGGGATAGTAGCTGGCATGAGACCCACTATGAGTAATGCAACTGAGAAAAGGAATATCTGCAGCATAGAGCTGTTTTTCATTTAGCCCAGTAGATGCCGCAGTGAGGTCAAATGCTTTTAGGATAGCTGTTCCTAAGGTTCCTTTATACTGCTTCTTGTTAGCGAAAATCATATTATCCGCTGCCATTCTTCCCTGACGGTTAGCAGGACCAGCCAAAGGAATAAGCGCGGGTTTTCCGCTAATAGTTTGGGTTATCTCAATAGCATCCCCCACGGCATAAATATCAGGGTCTGAAGTTTGCAAATGAGCGTTGACTTTAATCCCGCCGGTAGAGCCAAGCTCTAGTTCAGCAGCTTTAGCCAGAGTAGCTTCTGGACGTACACCAATAGCCATAATGATAATATCTGCTTGCAAGCGACGACCACTGGCAAGATAAACTAGCGTATAGCCATCTTTATCTTCAAAACGCTCTACTTTGTCTGACAGATAAAGCTCAATATTCTTATCATGCATATGAGAATGGACAATTGCGGCCATTTCATAATCGATGGGCGCAAGAATCTGATCCATGCCCTCCACTAAAGTGGTAGAAATACCTCTATCATGCAAATTCTCCGCAACTTCTATACCGATAAATCCACCACCAATAACGACAGCTCGGCGTGTTGAATGCTGATCGAGGTGCGCCATAATACGGTCAAGATCGGGAATATTATGTAGGCTAAATACTCTTGATGAAGCTATCCCTGGAAGTTTTGGATGGATGGGCGCAGCGCCAGGGGAGAGTAGTAATTTGTCATACGTTTCGTCAAATTCATTGCCGCTGGCAAGATCCCGTAAACGTACCACTTTGGCTTTACGATCTATGCTAATGGCTTCTGTATGACTGCGCACATCGACCTGATAGCGATCTTTAAATGTAGTCTCGGAGGTCACAAGTAATTGTTCACGTTCCGCGATAGTTCCAGAGATATGATAAGGCAAGCCGCAATTAGCAAAGCTAATGTATAAGCCACGTTCAACCAAGACAATTTCAGCCGTCTCATCGTTACGCCTGATACGAGCTGCTGCTGTTGCTCCACCAGCAACTCCTCCTACGATTATAATTTTCATTCTATTTTTCACCTTAGTAATTTCTGTTCTAACAAACTAAAAGAGTCAGGCTTAGCCTAACAATTAATGCTAATAATCGACCCACCTTGCTTCCATACGATACTTAGAAAACAAAGTCTCCAAAACAATAACTTCCCATTAGTCACAGGCAAGTGCATATAAAAATACCGTCATTCTCGAGCGCTTTTATCGGGAATCTACATTGAGCATAGATTCCTGCTAACAGCATTGCATGCAGAAATGACGAGCTGAAAAAACTGCTTGTACCCTTAAAATAATGAGAAGTTACAATTTTATTATCTAACTTGCTCTAGGACTGCGGACATAAAAAAGCAAAAATCTATGTCTATAGATTTTTGCCACTGTAAAATCAGACCTGCGCAAAAAATAAATTAGCTTGGCATCAAAAAATCACTATTTAAGCTGTGAATTTATTCTTTTTCCCTTAAGAAAAGTATAATTTTTTGTTGCTGTGCAGCTACTGTTCCTCCCATCACTTCCGCCACAGTTCCACCAAACATAGTCCCTAGTAATCCAGCATTCATAGTACCAACATAAACACGACCATCAGACTTCTGATAAACCGACATAGTACATGGCATCATCACCGAAATAACTTTGTTCGCATCCTCTTGTAAAATTTTATAAGCATGATCCGCTTGGCAAAGGTTGACCAATATAACGGGAGGTAAATCGCCACCACCATGTTTTTTAACTGACTCATGTAATGGCTGAGTGGAAGAAATAACCCATCCCTCTGATTTAGCATTACTTCTGATCTTTTCAACAGTTTGTTCCACACTATAAGGACTGAGTTGTTCTGTGAGCATCATTCCAGGCATTATTATCCACCCAATAATACCGGCTACGATCACACCCAGAATAAACCCAAACATGATATTTAGAAATTTCATAATTAATCTCCTAATATAAAAATTTATCCGATGAACTATAAAATTAACAGATAATTAAAATAAGGCACTTAATATTAGATTTTTATAATATACCTCTAGTTATAATTAATCAATCTTTCCTATTATTTTAGATTTTTTGAATTACTAGGTAGGGTAATTATTGTTTTTAACCTTAATACTATTCAGCAAACTGCCACACAATTGTAACCTAAGCCCTAACAATATTCGTTAGAATAAGTGATTACGATTACTTCACTAGCGATTGATCATGTCTTATCACAAAAGCTTAAACCTGCTGTCAGAATTACAACAAATAGAAGACATCATAGCGCAAAATAAGCATGACTATTTATCCTATGAAATCCTTAATCATATCCCGTATCAAAACCAATATTTCCCCATTTACTCCTTATCTCTAGGCAGTAAACAAGCCGATGTTCCGTGTATTGCTTTTGTCGCTGGAGTACATGGTCTAGAACGTATTGGTACGCAAGTCGTATTAACTTTTTTGCAAACGTTACTTAATCGCTTACGTTGGGATTTAACCTTTGAAGGTATGCTACAAAAAGTACGCATTGTTTTCCTACCCTTATTAAATCCAGTAGGAATGCTTAATCAAACACGCTCTAACGGGGCGGGAATCGATTTAATGCGTAATGCTCCCGTTGATTGCTTAGAAAAGGCGGTATGGCTAGGAGGGGGACATAGAATATCGAACAAACTACCTTGGTACCGAGGCATGAAAGGTGAAGCGATGCAGCTCGAAGCTCAAACGCTATGTGATTTTATGCAACGAGAAGTTTTACCTGCACCGTTTAGTGTAACGCTAGATTGTCATTCTGGCTTTGGTATGCATAATCAAATTTGGTTTCCTTATGCTAATAGTCGTACACAAGCAATTAGGCATCTAGGTGAAATCTATTATTTACGCGAACTTTTTTTTAAAACTTACCCTTACCAAAATTATCGATTTGAGCCACAATCTCAACATTATCTGACCCATGGGGATTTATGGGATCATATTTATTTACAATCCCTAAAGGATAACAATATCTTCTTACCTTTAACCTTGGAAATGGGTTCTTGGCGCTGGATTCGTAAAAATCCTCTACAGCTACGTAAATCTATAGGCTTGTTTCATCCAATGAAACAGCACCGTATTGATCGCGTGCTGAGAGGTCATTTGGTATTAATGGAGTTTCTTTTGCATGCGACTCTGTCTTATAAAAAATGGCTGAATGAAAGCCATAGTCAAGTCATGCAACAAAAAGCAATGGAGCGTTGGTATCATGAACAAAAATAAATCCTGCTTTGTTTTAATACGTGGGCTCTTACGCGAACAGCGCCACTGGGGTGAATTTACACAGTTATTAACCCAACAATTTCCTGATACCGAAATACTGACTTTAGATATTCCGGGGAATGGTAATTTATATCAACAAACCAGCCCCAATACCATAGAAGGCCTGACTGAAGCTTTGCGCTCGCAACTTACAGGAAAAAAAAATATTAATCTTATTGCGATCTCTATGGGTGGCATGATTGCAATAGATTGGATGAATCGCCACCCTTTAGAAATTAACAACGCAGTGTTAATCAATACTAGCGTACGTCCTTATTCGCATTTTTTTCACCGACTACGCTGGCAAAATTATCCTAACATTTTAACTATGTTTTTTAATTCCGCTGAACAAATGGACCAACAGATATTAGCTCTGACTTCAAACTTGCATCAAAATGACACAGCTCTGTTAGCTTATTGGAAAAAATGGCGTACACAGTACCCAGTATCCAAAATAAGTGCTATCAATCAGCTACGCGCAGCAGCGCAGTTTTTAGCCTCAGAAAAACCTGCGCATCCTTTACTGATTATTAGTGCTAAAAAAGATCGCTTAGTTGATTATCATTGTAGCTTAGCTTTACATCAGGTGTGGCATACTGATTATTTGCAGCATGATAGTGCTGGGCATGATTTACCTTTAGATGATCCTAAATGGTTAACTCAGGCGATTGAAAAATGGCTTGCAGAGAAGTAGGACGTGGTTACTGATTTCCCTGTATTGCACAAGTTTTATACAGGCTATATTTTAGGAAATTATAAAACCTCATTTCTAAAAGTTTCTACCCTAAGTTAACAAGTATTTAGGAATCAAAATTCAATAATATCGGAAAGCACTAACAGTTCTTTGAGGGCTGGTAATGCTAAAGTTTCGTAAGTATTCATCCCCTCCTTAAAAACTTCACCAATGTCTCTCCCTTGAAACGAACTATCAATAGCTTGAAATAGGTTTTTGTAACTTCCTATTATTCACGGACAAATACATATAAAAATATCGTCAGTCAAGCGTTGGGCACAAGCTTTATCAGGAATCCACGTTAAACATAGATTCCTGCTAACAACATGCAGGATGATGAGCTAAAAAATATCTTGTTAGCGCTTAATATATAAATAAGATTGAATATTTTATATAAACTTATTATTACTATTAGTAAGCTAAATACATGTGGATAAGTCATTTTTTATATTTATTATCAAAGTACTAAGGTAATTTTAAGCTTGTTATCAAGTTTGGGCTTAAGTGTATTGAAACTGAGTGAAAATACAGCGCTAAAATTAAGCTACAGATTGCGCACAGTGTGGTACTAACATAATCCACAGAGTTATCCACAGCTAGTTTATTATTTTAGGCCCTATTTTTGGAGTTAAAACATACGAAGTAACTGTTCACAGACCCTCATAAAAATACGTCATTCCTGAAGTGTTTAATCGGTAATCTGTTTGTTGATATAGGTTCCTGCTAAAAGCATGCAGGAATGACAAGGTATTTTTATGTTTTCTAGGGGGGATCTGAACGGTTGCCATACGAATGCTTCGAGCTTGTAATAATTGAGGAATGTGTGTGTTTAACACTGGCAATATAAACATTATTTGGGTACAGTCATTAGTAAGCGATGATAACTACCCTCATTATTAACGATAGATGACTGAATTATATGAAATTTACATATTTTTTATACCGGCTAAAGGTCAATTAGTATGATTTCAACGGCGGAATTAGAAACAACCCTGCTTAATGCTCTACGCGAGAGCGAAGAACGGTATCGTAATTTAGTCGAAAACTCGTCTGATTGGATTTGGGAAGTTGATCAAAATGGCATATATACTTATTGCAGCCCTAAATGTATTGATTTACTTGGCTACCAAGCTGAAGAGCTAATAGGTAAAACGCCTTTTGATTTAATGTCTGCAGAAGAAGCACAACGCGTTGGAATACTTTTCCAAGATATAGTCTTAGCAAAGCGTGCTTTTAATCACTTAGAAAATACTAATCTGCATAAAGACGGGCACCAAGTCATTATGGAAACCAGTGGCATGCCATTTTTTGATGAGCAAGGTGAGTTACTTGGGTATCGAGGTATCGACCGAGATATAACAGCTCGAAAAAAAGCCGAAGCTTATGTTCTTGAGCAAGCTAAAATCATAGATCAAATTCATGACTCAGTGGTAGCAACAGACCTAGAAGGTTATGTTACTAGTTGGAATAAAGGTGCGAAACGACTATTTGGTTTTAATAACAATGAGGCGATCGGACAACATATAAGCTTTGTCTATCCCAGTGAAGAACATGAATTCTTACAAAACAAGGTCATTGTGCCACTCCAAGCCAAAGGTTTTCATGAGGCTCGTGTGCGCATGCTAAGAAAAAATGGCTCAAGTTTCCACGCTCACTTATCTTTATCTTTACTATACGATAGTCAGCACAATCCAGTAGGAATGATAGGCTATTCAATGGACACCAGCACTCAAGTTGCTGCTGAAAAAGCACTTAAATTAAGTGAAAAAAATCTAGAAACCACTTTAAATGCCATTGGTGATGCGGTTATCGCAACAGATACCCAGCAAAGAATTACTCGGATGAACCCCACAGCTGAACAAATGACTGAATGGACTTTTGCTGAAGCACTTGGCCAACCTATCGATAAAATATTTAAACTTTGTAATACTGAAACAGGAAAAACTGTTAATACTCCTATTGCTAAAGTGCTTGAGAGCAAAAAAGTAATTAATCTATCAAATGGCTATAGTTTAATAACGCGTAGTGGAGCATTAAAGCAAATCGCTGATAGTGCAGCGCCTATCATTGATGAAAATAATGAAATTACCGGTGTTATTCTGGTATTTCACGATGTCAGTGAACAATATAAAGCTCAATACGCTTTAGTGGAGAGTAATCAAAAATTTGCAGCTTTTATCTCTGCGATGCCAGATGTTGCATTTATCTTAGATGAACAAGGGACTTACATAGATATTTATGGCTCTGAACAGCAATTACTTGCTCAAGATGCTAAAACATTATTGCATCAGAATATTATGGAGATTCTGCCTATTCCTCTAGCTTTACAAATCATAAGCACTATACAGACGACTTGTCACACTAATAAAGCTCAAGTCTTAGAGTATGAATTAGAGCTAGTGCAAGGTAAATGTTATTTTGAAGGGCGAACTGCGCCTATGCAACATAAACTAGGAGAGCCGCAACGGGTTATTTGGATAGCGCGTGATATTTCCACAACCAAACGGGCATTAAAATCGCTGCAAACCAGCGAGCAGCGCTTTCGACAAATTTTTGAAAAAATGCCGAATATCGCCGTACAAGGCTATAACCATGCACGAGATGTGATTTTTTGGAATAAAACCAGTGAAGCCGTTTATGGTTATACCGAAGAAGAAGCGATAGGGGAAAAGCTGGAAAATCTTATTATTCCACCCGAGCTCAAAGAGTTAGTGGTTACTGCAACAAACAATCTGCTGCATCATAATAGCGAAATTCCATCAGGAGAACTGCGTTTACAACATAAAGATGGCTCAACTGTCCCTGTTTATTCCAGTCATATTAAATTAGGTGAAACTGAAGAAAATGCTGAGATGTTTTGCATCGATATTGATCTTACAGACGCTAAAAAAGCTAATGAGGCCATTGAGCGGCTTGCCTATTATGATCCATTAACCAGTTTACCTAACCGACGTTTGTTTTTGGATCGATTAGATCAGGAGCAAAAAGTTTCCAAACGGCACGCAACGTATTCCGCTATTTTATTTCTCGATCTGGATAACTTTAAACACCTGAATGATTCGCTGGGTCACTCGGTCGGTGATATGTTTTTAATAGAGGTAGGGCAACGCATGAAAGTGTTGCTTCGAGAAGAGGATACCGTTGCGCGTTTAGGTGGTGATGAGTTTGTCATATTACTGAAAGAATTAGACAGTGAGAAAGACACGGCTATAAAACAAACACAAGACATTGCTGAAAAGGTCATTCAGGCATTAGTTAACCCCGTTAATATTCAACAGCATAAACATATAATAACCACGAGCATCGGTATTACTTTGTTTTCTGGAGATTCTGAAACCGCAGATACTCTTTTAAAACAAGCTGATACAGCGATGTACCGCGCTAAAGAAGCAGGCCGAAATACTTTTCATTTTTTTCACCCAAATATGCAAGTGACAGCTGATTCACGCTTAGCATTAGAAAATGATTTACGCCAAGCTTTGCATAATAATGAATTGGAACTGTATTACCAGCCCCAGTATGGCAACCACTCTAATATTATTGGGGCGGAAGCTCTAATACGTTGGAAGCATCCAATACGAGGAATGATTTCACCCGCAGAGTTTATTCCAGTTGCTGAAGAAACGGGACTCATTATAGCTATTGGAGACTGGGTACTTGCTACTGCTTGTCATCAACTCAAACTATGGGAGCAGTATTGCTTACCTAAACATTTCCATTTGGCGGTGAATGTTAGCCCTAAACAATTTCGTAAGAAGGAATTTGCTCCGCAATTACAAGAATTAATCATTGCTTCAAAAATTAACCCACATTATTTAACACTGGAGTTGACTGAAGGTATTGTTATAGACAATATTCAGCAAACAATAGATAAAATGTGGTCGCTAAAATCCACTGGCGTTAAATTTTCTATTGATGATTTTGGTACTGGTTATTCTTCCTTGGTTTATTTAAAGAAACTTCCTCTCGATCAATTGAAAATTGATCAAGCCTTCGTTCGTGACATTCATACTGATTCAAATGATGCTGCTATTGTGGAAACCATTATTTCCATGGCCAAATTGCTTGGTTTTCAGGTAATTGCTGAAGGAGTTGAAACTTTAGAGCAATTGAATTTTTTACAATCTGTCGAATGTAAGCAATACCAAGGTTACTATTTTAGTAAACCTATACTGGAAACAGAATTTACCGAGCAACTCAAAACTTTGGCTACAAATAATCAAAAAAGTTCATTGGAGATTCCGACAGAAGCTAATCATATTTGAATATACAAATAGTAGCTTTTGTATTAAGTCGTACATTAGTTATAGAAGCTGTTTTAAGACTTTAATGTTTAAAGACGTTGCTTAATATATAAATAAGATTGAATATTTATATAAATTTATTATTACTATTAGTCAGCTTAAAATCTGTGGATAAGCCATTTTTTATATTTACTATCAAAGAGCTAAGATAATTTTAAGCTTGTTATCAAGTTTGGGCTTAAGTGTATTGAAACTGAGTGAAAAAATAGGTCTAAAATTAAGCTACAGATTGCGCACAGTATGTTACTAACATAATCCACAGAGTTATCCACAACCTGTAAATGGATGTTAAGTAATTTTCTGATTGTGGATAAGTTTCAGTTATTTTTAGTGGCTGTTGAAAAGTGTCTAGTTTAATCTGTTTTCCCGAGGTTTTTTACCGGTAATTTGGGGAGATGGTATCTATGAATAATGACTGTTAGTTTAATTCTAGGTACTCTTCGGTACCTGTCCTACAGATATCTACACAGGTCTAAAAGCCTTCTCCAGAGGGAGAAGGTTGGATGAGGGGAAATAGATAAAACCTTGATTGTATTATCCTCCTCCCAACCCAGTCATGTTAGGCAGGAGAGAGATGGGGTGACTTGTAACTCGTGTATTTTAATGTCAAAAATCTGTGTAGATACCTATGCATATTGAGTCATTGCCATTAAGTTAAGAAATTAGCTCATTGGGGCACAGTGCTTTAGCCTGCTATTTTCGCCTATAAAAGCAGGCTAAAGCACTGTGCCCCATATTGTATTGCTCTTAACTTAATGGCAGTGATACACGTTGAGTGGACAGCCAAGATTTCTATTAAAAAGATGTAGAAATGACGAGGTAATTTAAATATGACTGAAAGTTTTGTGGATAATCAGGAAAAACTATGAGCATTGATACTTTAAAAGTCCGTGAGGTAGGTATTGATACCTATCATGAAAATGTCGCTTATTTAAACCGCGAATGTAGTGTTTATCGAGCGGAAGGATTTCAGGCTTTGTCCAAAATTCAGGTAAGTAATAACGGGTCAAAACTATTAGCTGTGCTGAATGTCGTGGATGACAATTCAATTGTGCTGCCGGGTGAGTTGGGCTTATCGCAACAAGCTTTTAATTACTTGAATGTTAAAGAAGGCACACTAGTCACAGTTAATCATGCGGAACCGCCTAAATCTATGGATGCTGTGCGCCGTAAAATTAACGGTGAACGATTAAATCAAGCGGATTTTAATGAAATTGCTAACGATATTGCTGAAACTCGTTATTCAAAAATGGAAATGGCTGCATTTTTAGTGGCAACAGGGCAGAATAATCTTGATCGCGATGAGATATTGTACTTAACTCAAGCGATGTTGGAGTCTGGCGAGTGTATGAACTGGCATGAGTCTCTCGTTGCAGATAAACATTGTATCGGTGGTATTCCGGGAAATCGTACTTCGATGTTAGTGGTACCAATTGTTGCTGCACATGGAATGCTAATTCCTAAAACCTCCAGTCGAGCCATTACTTCACCAGCTGGTACGGCAGATACGATGGAAGTGCTGGCCAATGTCAATCTCGAACCTGATCAGATGTTGGATATAGTGCGTCAGGAACGGGGCTGTTTATCTTGGGGCGGAACGGCAAAACTAGCGCCTGTGGATGATTTATTAATTTCAGTGGAAAGGCCTCTTGGTATAGATTCGCAAGGACAAATGGTTGCTTCTATTTTGTCTAAAAAATTAGCCGCGGGTTCCACGCATTTGATTATCGATATTCCAGTAGGGCCAACAGCTAAAGTACGACATATGCGTCAAGCGTTAGCTTTGCGTAAATTATTTGAATTTGTTGGTGATCATTTGAATATTCATTTAGAAGTCATGATTACTGATGGTAGGCAGCCTATAGGTAAGGGTATTGGTCCCGTATTGGAAGCGCGTGATGTGATGCAAGTACTGAATAATGATCCTGATGCGCCAGCGGATTTGCGTCAGAAATCTTTACTATTGGCAGGTCGAATTATTGAATTTGATCCTGATGTACGCGGCGGGCAAGGCTATGCAATCGCTCGAGATATTTTAGAGTCGGGGCGCGCTTATGAAAAAATGCATGAGATTATCAAAGCGCAAGGTGAGCGTGAGATTGATTTGCAGCCTGGAGAATTATGTTATCAAGTGTGTGCGGAGCATGATGGGGTTGTTACCAGTATTGATAATTTTCAAATGTCGAAAGTTGCTCGCTTAGCGGGTGCGCCGATGGATAAAAAAGCGGGCGTGGATTTATTGAAAAAATTAGGAGATAAAGTTAAAAAAGGTGAGACGTTGTATCAAATCTATGCAGAGTTTCCCGCCGATTTTAATTTTTCTACCAACTTAGCACAGCAGGACAGTGGCTATGTGATAGGAGAGGGAGAAAAAATGTTAAAACCACTGGTCGATTTTTAAAGGAGGAATACTTATGTTAATGCTTGTATTTCCTGATTATCAGCCACAGGCAGAACGGTTAGCGGCACGTTTGGCAATGCCAACGGCAAATGTTCACCTGCATCACTTTCCCGATGGTGAAAGCTTAGTACGTTTGCCATCCTCGTTACCAGAGCACGTGCTTATTTGTCGTAGTTTGAACCAACCAAACAATAAATTAATTGAATTATTATTCTGCGCCAGAACGGCTCGAGAATTAGGCGCAAAACGGCTGACGCTAATTGCACCGTATCTCAGTTATATGCGCCAGGATATTGCAAATCAACCGGGTGAAGCGGTCAGTCAACGGATTATGGGGCAAATGTTGGCTGAGTTATTTGATGATGTGATTACCGTCGACCCTCATTTGCATCGTATTACGTCGCTAGATCAGGCGATACCAATTAGCAATGCGATAAGTTTAACGGCGGCGGATGATATTGCCGAGTTTCTTAAGCAGAAACTGGATCATGCTCTGTTATTAGGTCCTGATGGTGAGTCGGAACAATGGGTTTCAGCAATTGCTAATAAGATAGGATTTGATTTTGCCGTTGCGAGCAAAATACGCCGTGGGGACACGCAGGTAGAAATGCGTTTGCCGGATTTCGATTTTAGTCATCAGCCTGTGGTTATTATTGATGATATGGCCAGCACAGGTAGAACGCTATCTAAGGCAACTGACCTGCTATTAGCGGCTGGTGCGAAGAAAATTGATGCAGTGATAACCCATCCGCTGTTTTGTGGCGATGCTGAGGCGCATATTTTGCAATCAGGGATAAAAAACATTTGGAGTACGGATAGTATTAGCCATCCGACAGCGTGTATTTATTTGGATAAGTTGTTGGCTAAGGCGGTTAGAGAGATTTTGCCCGTATGAAGATTTGCGGCTCGTAGAGCACAAAGTGGAATACGGGAAATTGGAGCATTGAACCCCCGTATTCCACTAGCGTTTTATACAGGCTACTTTACCGTTGTTTTAACATGAGATAAACACAATAGGTAGCCGCGGCAGAAAGTAAGTGTTTGATCGTATGACCGCTTAATAAGTGATCCGTTAGTTCAAAAATAAAGCTATCGTTGAGCTCCAAAACCTTGGCAAAAACATAGAAAAGTAAACCATAGAGCAGATAATGGCGGTGGCTATATTGGCTTTTATAGAGGCTCAATATAAGCGGTATAGAAAGCAAAGAACCAAACTGAATAAGTGCATAAAATCGTAAATCATTCGTGTAATGCCAGTAGATAACACTGGATAAGCCTAAGGAAATAGCCACAGACAGAATTACTGTTTCATATCGATAGGAAATATTTTCTGCGCATAATGCTGAGAATAAACTCATAAAACAGATTGTCATCGGCAAACGATCCCAGACCAGTGTTTGGTTACTGGGTTGTAAATGATAATAGCTTGAACCGGGTGCAACAAAGAAAAGACCGATAAAGAATAAGTGCCAAGAGATGGATATCTCTTTATTTTTCAGAGTAAGAAAAAAGCCTGATAGTCCAATAGTAGCAAAGGGTAGATTACTGATAATATTGGCGAAGTTGGGTACTGTAAACCACTGCCGTTGATCAATTAACAGATGGTAAACAAGATCCTGAGGGACAGGGTCTGTGCTGATAAAAATAACTAAAATTAGAAGACAAGCGATGATAGTAAAAAGTATAAGGCGTGGGTTATTGGATAACATTTATACAAAGTCCCTTATTAGTTGAGTAGTGTTAGGAGTGTGCACGACACATATTTACATCATGATATGGGGTGCAGGTCTTTAGCCTGCATTTTAAAAGGCGGGCCCCAGTGTGCTCAAGTGTGTCATGCTCATTCCTTAGTAGGAAGGGTTTAATGCAGTGTTTTTCCACAGCCGGTAAATTTTTTATTATCTAACCTAACGCTCACAGCACTAGAAAATGACTGGTCACTCATAGTATCTTTACATGGCTTAGCACTTAGGCTAATGGATAATTTATGTGAGTTATTTTGTAATTGATACTCGCTAGTATGAGCCGCAGTATCGATTAGTGGTTTAGAAGTTTCAAATTCATATCTATCTTGTCCGTAATGACTGGTAAAAATGGTTGTTTGATCGTGTGTTATTTCTAATGACCAGCCAGGCTCGTTCCCGACCGCTCTATAATCTACGCCATTGAGTTTGGCATGTTCCCAGATAGCTTGAGCGCGATTGTTAGTGCAGTTCTTATAAATCTGAGTTGTGCTTTCAAATATTGCTGATTTTCCTTTATTCCAAAAAGTAGCTGATCCATCACTAAATTTACTACCCGAAGCAGCAGGTATTTGTGGCAAATAGAGGGTTTTAGTAGGTAAAAATACCCATGCTTTTTCAGCTTCAATTCTAGCCACAAAACTTTGATTATCAGCACAGTGATAAACATAGGTTTGTGCAGGGGATCTGTTTTTCTGGATAAAGTTTTCCGGTGAGGTTACTTTGCTACTACAAGCGCTTACTAAACTCAGCGATAGTAATAAAAAATTCTTGGCTAAAAATTTCATACACCTGACTCTCTATAATTAATGGAAAAATATACCGGGCTGACTTATTTAGTCGGTACGGTTGAAGTGGAAGAATTAAAAGAAGCGACACTCAGGTACTTCTTTGTATTGAAAATTATATACGCCAGAAATATGATATTCCTATGAATTTTGAAATGAATGGCAGGTTAGCCAAATTACAAAAGTCATCGTTATTATCGTGTTCTGATTAATTAATGCCATTGAAGAAAATAGTCGATTAAGGCAGCAATGGGATTAGGTGCTTGATAATAAAGTTAGTGCTTAATGAGAGGATAAAATATGTCTGAAGTGAATGAACAAGTAAAAAAAGCGGCCTATAGCCGTGAAGAGGAAGCAGGTTTTTTAGAAAAAATAGGCGTTAAATATTATCGTTACCTAGCTAAAAAATCAGGTACAGCGGGGATGGAAAATATCAGCATTGATGATCTTCCGCCGGATATTACTTTAAAAACAATGTCGGCCAATATAACTGCCTTTGCTGCAATTATTGCATTTTCTATTGGGGCTATAACTACTTTTGTCACTATTTGGGTCGAATGGACGTATATGGGGACGATGGATAGTACAACGTATTACTTGCTTTATGGCGCTGTTCTTCTCATGATGCTGGCCATTGAAATGACTGTTTTATTTTGGCTAGGGTTAAAGGTCGTCTATAGCTTGGCGTGTTTGACGGGCCATAATCAGGCGGTAAAAGGTTCTTGTTTACCCGGCGATGATGCCGTGTCGAATATTTTAGCGCGTGCAGCTTTGGAAGTACCTGATCCTATTATTCATTATTTGGGTATAGACCCACTTAAACATTTATCTAAATCTAAATTATTTATGGTCGCTTTTTTATATAAAGCGAAAGTTATCTTAACGGGTTTGACAGTAAAGTTTATTCTGATTCGTTTATTTGGTAAGGGAGATGCGCGTTTTACTTTTAGCTGGGTCGCGATTCCGATTACAGGGATATGGGATGCGTTTACTTTATATAAAGTGGCCAGAGAAGCCCGCTTAAGACTGTTTGGTAATAAATTGGCGGAACATATAATTAGCGATATTTTAACCGATGAATTGATTGATCAGCTTGGCCCTAAAGCACGCGAAGGGTCAGTGCGAGCGGTTGCGACCATGATGGTGTTAGCACAAAATTATCATCCGAATATGTTGGTGTTATTAATCCGTTTATGTGACAAATTTAATATTGAAGAAAATAAAGAGTACGATAACTGGGAAAAATTTCTTACCTTATTAGATGAAGTTTCTGAGCAAGAACGTTATTTTTTACTGGATTTACTCTGCGTGTCAGCTGCTTTTGATGGACATTTATCACAACTAGAACGTCACCACTTACCGGAGGCTTTTAGAGAACATACTGAGGTGTATATGGCGCGCACAGAAAAGTTAAAAGACTTATTATTAAATGGCGAGTTGCATGCTGCGAAAGAGTTGTGTGTGTTAGATTTAGAGGCTGGGTAGAGAGGAAGGGTATTTTTAAAATGTATATCACACCATACTATCCCAAATTATTTTTGAAAACAAAAAATCTCGCCCGTATGAAGCTTGCGTAATACGGGATTTGTTGCTAAGAAATAAAATTTTTCTGTATGCCCAAGATAATTTCTTTAGCATTTTCCAATTGTCGAACACGTTTCCATAATAGATTCGGTTCAGATGCATAAATAGCCAGTAACTTATCGGCACTAAGCCAAACTAATTCACGTCGCTTTTTAAATCGCCCGACCTGGTCATTTTCCCATGCACAATTTAGCTCGTTAATATCTCGGTAGGGAAATTCGACAAAGAAGGTTTGCCAATCTTTTGGCTTAAGTTTATTGATTGATGCGCGCCTACAGCAATAATTAGGGTGATCTGAGAGAGTCTTATCAAACAAGGATTCAACAATAGGTATTTGCGCTTTAACGCTTTCAATAGAGCGCTTTGCAAGTTGGAGATCAGCTGAGAAATACATCGTTTCAGTTTCTTCGACAAACTCTCTAATCGCAGCTTCTTGGTAGTTTTCATCTTCACCAAGCCCGCCACCAAAATCAATTAAATAACCGATTTTTCGGCCAGTAAAAGTCCTTTGAAATAAAAAATAGACATCCTTATCGCGTACAGAAAAAGGTATAACACCAGCGCCCATTTTTATTCTCCTGAGTTATTACCATACTGAATAGTTTGATCTTGCCTGTGTGGAGTTTACCTAATACGGGGATTTGACGTGCATATTTTTTGTATTTAGCTAGATGAAAAAACAGAAGGCCTAATAGGAAAGAATTGAATGCTTTAATATGGAAATGATGGTTTTGTGTGGGTGATTTAATACTATAAGTCACCTGTCAGCAGGTAATGTGACTGGGGGGTAGTTTACACTTATTTCACGCATCTATAATGGCTTCAAATAATTCCTGACTTATACGCTGTGGATGGTAGGTTCTTCCTTGTTGTTGCAATAAGTCGATGAAGGTACGTAAATGATTTTTTGACCCTTCCAGCAATTTTTCATAGCTTGTTTTAAGGGCTAGATTATTGGTTGTTTCAATAGCCATCATAAAATCATAAATATCTATGTCCTCAACCGTTGCTCCCACTTCTAGTGAGTCAATATAAGATTGCTTGCCTTTGGTAACTAAATCACGATATAAGGATTGTAATTCATCAGAATAAAATTCTCCTCTTCTTGGTAGTACAGGGTCAGATAATCCAAATGAATTAATTTTTCTTAACAGTGTATCCATATGGCTTTGTTCGGAATTAGCAATATTTCTAAATACTTGTTGATTCCACTGCTCGTCCATCGCTAGATAAACCTCTTTAGCTAATTTCTCTTCTTCACGCATCGATAATAAAGTACTTTCGTCCTCTGGATATAACTCAGTAACAACAGCTTGACGATTATTTCCTTCATTGCCTTGGTCTTCTTTTGCTGTGGCTAAAGTGGGCTTTAATAAAGTTAGCGGCACAATTGTTTTACTTATTGATTTCATGATGATCACCTTTTATATGTAAACAATACCGAGTTTTTTTAAAAACTACTGTCGAACTGGTGCTGCAGTTGTTGAAGTACCTGATCTACTACGGTTTTGATTCATCGTACGGCGCTGTTCTTGTGTCCCACTCTGCTGATATTGACTTGAATCTTGCCGATGAGTTCGCGATTGGTTTCGCGTCATATCCCCAGAACCACTTCCTTGGCGCTGTCCTGAACCTTGCCGAGAACCCTGTCCATTACCTTGACCTTTTCCTGCAGCCTGAATAGAAAAGGAGCTAAGTGTTATTAATATAACTATGATACTGATTAATGACTTTTTCATGATATTTACTCCATCATAAAGAGTTTTTGAAAGAATGATTTTTCAGGCTCAGTAGCTTCGGAATCAGTCGAATCATCAGCGGATTCAATGGTTTCAATTCGAAAGGTTGCATGGCATCCTTGGCAGTTATTCATTACTTCTGCTAGTTGTTGTAAGGTATGCTTTGGATCTTTAAGAGTTTCCGCATCGTCTGCAATTTTATCGAAATTTTGATGCATTGCTTTACCTTGCATTTTGAACGATCTAGGTAGAGCATCATGTAATCCATCCTTTGGTTTTTGACGTCTTACCTTAAAACCCATAGGTCTAGCATAATCAGCAACGGCTTGCATATCATCCTCTGCTAAGGCTTTTACAATAGACTGAGTGACTGCTAACGCGCCACGCATATTAGATAGAAGTTGAGCTTTATGTTCCTCATTAAGGTCTATTGCTAGGCGTGGATCAAATTCATTAGCACTAGCATTAAAGCTCACTAAGCCTAATGCAAAAACAGGCACTAAGATTGAGTGTTTAAAGAAAGGCTTGCTGGTAGACTGTTGGTTACTTAGGTGGGACATGGTTAATTCCTTTATTAGTATGTTTTGATTTTATTATAGTCATTAACTATTTCATTTGCTTTTCTAAACGGTATCAATTTGTTTCAATTTGTTTCATCTATTAATATTAAGACTACAACATAGGGTAACTGCCTTGAAAAATGACACTTTAAAACATATTCTTATTGTTGATGATGATTCTGATTTACGCGAGTTAATGGCCGATTACTTGAAAAATAGTGGCTACGAAGTCTCTGTTGCGGGTGATGGCAATGAGATGCGAATGGCTTTAGCAGAGCAGGCAATTGACTTATTAACGCTTGATTTAATGCTGCCTGGCGAAGATGGCTTAAGTTTATTGCGCTGGATTCGGGAGCAGAATGGTCCGCCCGTTATTATCGTTTCAGCAAGAGGTGATGAAACCGACCGAATAGTCGGTTTGGAAATGGGCGCTGATGATTATTTGGCGAAACCCTTTTCACCACGTGAATTGCTAGCTCGCGTAGGCGCAGTATTAAGGCGCTCAAAAAGCATCGAACCAACACCTCAGCCCGATGTATCCACTTTAGGTTTTGGCCCTTTTCAGTTACATTTGGATAACCATACCTTGACCAGTAGCACTGATGAGGTTCCATTAACGGCGGGAGAATATAATTTATTACGCGTTTTTTTAGAACATCCGAATAAAGTCTTAACTCGCGACCTTTTAATCAGTTTATTAAAAGGCTATGAGCGTTCGCCTTATGATCGCAGTATTGATATTCGAGTGACTCGTTTACGTCGAAAAATAGAACCACAAGCCGATAAGCCAATCTACCTTCGTACAATTTGGGGCGAGGGTTATTTATTCGCAACGGGAACTAAGGAAGCAGTGTGAAGCGAAAGTATTCTCTTTTTAGTCATACTGCGGCAACTGTAGCCACAGGTCTTATTATCTTTCAGATAGTCTCTGGCTTAGCGGTTGCTATGAATATTGTTTTTCCGCTTGCGCAGCGCTCTGCCAATGATCTGGCGATTGTGCTCGTTTTATCAGCACGTACTTGGCAAGAATCTTCAGCAGAAAAACGCCAAGACCTTGAGCAAGAGCTGTATAAAAGTCATGGGTTAAGGATAAGTTCAGTGACTCAGCCATTACTGGAAACTCCCAGTAACTACCCTTACCTCGATTTTTTGCGCATTGCCCTCAATAAGTCTTTACCTGAAAATCAGAATTTGCGCTTAATAAGCGATGCTAATGAACACTTTCAGGTGGAATTTCAACAACAAGGTGAACTTATTCACTTTGATTTATCTAAATCCATACTAGGCCCTAAACCCATCGTTGCATTGGCGTGGACTCTATTGGCAGGTTTTTTATCCACACTGATTATTACTTGGCTTTTAGCAGGAAGAATTACCGCACCGATTGCACGGTTGCTTAAAGCGGTGCGTCGTATTGGCCAAGGTGAACAGCCGCCAAAACTTCCAGAAACGGGAGGCTTTGAACTCGCAGAATTAGCACAAGCCTTTAATAATAGCTCACAGCAGTTGCAAGCTAGGCGTGAAAATCAAACTACGTTGTTAGCGGGTATTTCTCATGACCTACGCAGCCCATTGGCGCGCATGAAAATGGCTTTAGGTGTGCTTGCTGAAGAGCAATCATCTCCTATGATTCAGAGAATGGAGCGTGATATTGCAGAAATGGATTCCTTAATTGACTCGCAATTGGAGTTAGCCCGCGCTCAAGAGCAAGAAGCCGCTAAAACAACGGATATTAAACAGTTATTGACTGACGTGATGGATGGCTCAGAAGCACGTGAGCCAGGGCGGTTAACGTTGCGTATTGGCACACAAGGAACGATTAATGTTGCTCAGGTATCATTACGCCGTTGTTTGGATAACTTAATTACCAATGCCTTACGCTATAGCGGTGAAGGGCAAGTTGACGTTGTTTGTAGACAATATCACAACGCTTTCTGTATTAGTGTCCGTGATCGAGGCCCAGGAATCCCAGAAGATCTCATTGAAAATATATTCCGCCCCTTTTTTAGAATTGAGTCTTCACGTAATCGTTCAACAGGTGGCTGTGGGCTGGGGCTTGCTATTACTCGACAGCTAGCAGAAACCCATGGCTGGCACGTTGCAATTAAAAATCGTCGAGGCGGAGGTGTGAGTGCTTGGCTGATTATCAATAGATAGCTTTATAAAGTATGGAAAAATTCTCACACCATAGCGATAGGTATTTACACAAGTCTTAAAGCCTTTGAGGAAGAAGGATGGATGAGGGGAAATCAAAAAGTGCTCTTCAATCTTATGCTCTAATATCAAAATAACTAAAGCAAACAGCGTATTCTAATTTCTTCCCACCCAGCCATCCCCATCAAGAGGGGGCTTTATTTTTTATGCCAAAGCTGTGTAGATACCTATGCACAATAGCGGAAGTTGATCACTCTATAACGCTTATAACTACTTCGATAAACCTTGCATAATATCGTGGACTAACTGTGGACCAGTATAAATTAAGCCACTGTAAACTTGTACTAAACTGGCTCCTGCATCGAGTTTGTCTTGCGCATCGGCATAACATAGAATCCCACCCGCTGCGATAATAGGCAGCTGTCCTTGTAATTCTTCGGCTAAACGCGAGACCACATAAGTTGATTTTTGTTTAACTGGCGCGCCACTTAAACCCCCCGCTTCATCAACTAGAGGGTGGCCTTGTATTGCACTACGATCTATCGTGGTATTAGTCGCAATAACACCATCCATTGAAAATTCGATTAATAGTTTAGCAATATGCTGAATTTCTTCATCATTAAGATCAGGCGCTATTTTTACCACGATAGGCGTATATTTATTATGCTCTGCTTGTAACTTTCCTTGCTCTTCCTTTAAGGCTGACAAGAGCTTTTTAATTTCATCACCTTGCTGTAATTGACGTAGGTTTTTCGTATTCGGTGAAGAAATATTAATCGTAATATAACTCGCTGCCAGATATGCTTTACGTAAACTAATTAAATAATCTTCGGTAGCTTGGTCAATGGGTGTATCAAAATTTTTGCCAATATTAATACCTAAAATACCTTTATATTGACTGCGCTCAACTTGTTTTAATAAATAATCTACCCCTTGATTATTAAACCCCATACGATTGATAATCGCTTTGTGTTCGGGCAATCGAAATAAGCGAGGTTTAGGGTTGCCTGGTTGTGGTCGTGGGGTAACGGTACCTATTTCTACTGATCCGAAGCCTATGGCCGCTAGAGCATCGATATAATCGCCATTTTTATCTAGTCCTGCGGCTAAACCTACTGGGTTTTTAAAGTTTAAGCCCATCACGGTGACTGGTTTTTCAATGATGGCAGGGTTTAATAAACGATCCACACCACTGCTATGCGCGAGTTTAAGGAGTTTTAAGGTTAGGTAGTGAGCATTTTCTGCATCTAATTGAAAAAGGAGAGGCTTTACTAGAGGGTAATAATTCATAAGGCTTAGGTTCTCAATGCTGAGCAGAAAGTTGATAAGGAGTTGGGTCGATGTTGGGCGTTTGTTCTGTTACTAGATCATAAAGCAACTGCGCAGATGCTGGCCCCATAGCAAAGCCATTTCTAAAATGTCCTGCACTGATGGCTAAATTTTGTATTTCAGGGTGCTGATCAATATAAGGTATGCCTTGCTCAGTGCCGGGGCGTAAACCTGCCCAATGATGGATAACAGGTGCGGACTGTAGTTCTGGGAGTAAGTTATGTGCAAAATTAACTAATGATTGTTTAGCTTGTGCTGACGTTGTTTTATCAAAATCTGCATGCTCAACCGTGCTACCACATAAAATTTTTCCATCGCGACGTGGAATTAAATAGCGATCATTTTCCAGGACCATAGTATCTAATGTTCCTATAGGCGCATCTAAAATGAGCATTTGTCCCTTTACTGGAAATACTTTAGCTGATGTTGGATCGGTTTTACCTAATAACTGGGGCCATAAACTTCCTGTCCATGCACCTGCACTAACTACTAATTGCTTAACGGGTAAAGTCTCAGTATGGCTCGTTATTTCAGTGATGTGATTATCTTTAATCGTTACTTTTTCAATGGCACAGTTTTCGATAATTTTAACGTCGCGCTGTAACAAATCTTGTTTAAGTGATTTGAGTAAACGAGGGTTCCGAACTTGGGCAATACTAGGCAAATATAAAGAAGAATCTTGTATGTGTGGGAACTGTTGACGCTGCTCACTACTGGCAATGCTGGTCTTTATGGCGTGCTTGTTGCTCCAAGCATGAGCGTCGCCTGAATCAGGCAGGGAGTTCATTAATAAGCCACTAACAAGATATTCTGGATTTATTCCAGTCGCATCAATTAAGTCTTGGACTAATTTAGGATAAGCTTTAATGCTCGGAATGACCAGTTGGCTAATTGCATCGGCTTGGCGCCAAGGATACAAAGGTAATAAAATCCCCCCACCTGCCCAAGATGATTCTTGACCTATCTGATTTTTATCAATGATAGTTACGCTGGCTCCTGCTAGAGCAAATAGGCGCGCGCATAATAGGCCGGTAATACCTCCGCCAACAAATGTTATATCAGGAGTGCTGTGCATAAAAAATAGAAGCTTAACTAAAGTATATAATTATTATATCAACTAAAACCAAGCTGATTCACAAGGGCGTTACTTTTTAGGTAATTTACTTTCAATATAAGGCATAAAAGATTGACGAATCCGGGTAACTTGTGCACTTTTGCATAACTCAGCACCCCGCGTTGAGTGATGACAACGAATATCTAAAAAGATACTGGTTTTATTGTTAGCCCGTTTGGATTTAGATACCGACAAACTTAAATCTGAGCCGACCTTAGGGTCGCTGCTCATAATCAGCGTTTCAGTATTAAAGTTGATATGTGTTGTCGAATGAAACATAACAAATTGTCGTGCAATTTCCCAAGCTAGGTCACAAGTTTTTCGGTCAAAACAATTAAATAAGCCTAAAACATTAGCCGCTTGAGTTTCAGCATTTTCATCGATTAATGTTTGTGTGTTGGACCTACTGCCTTGAGTTAAAAATATAAAACGCTCTATATCTTTATCAAACTTTCTTTGTATTTCTTGGTGTTGCTCTACAACCTTAGCGATTTGGCTATAGGTATTATTGATTTCGTCTTCGGTATCAGATATTAGCTTTAAAATAGCGGCGGGAACACGTCTGCCCTTTCTTTCTTCTTGAGCTGCTCTACTACGAGTGCTGGCTAAAGTGTCATTTAAGCTTGCTAATGTGCCCTCGAGCATGCGTTTATGCGTATTAACTGAATTTAATTTACCTTTTAAAGTTAAACGTAAGTCATCAATATTGCGGAATGTACTGAGCAGTACTTTGTCATTGGATTTTTGTTTAGCAATAATTTTTTCTTGTTCTTGTCTTAATAAGACTAGCCTTTTCTCTAAAGCAAATTGCTCATCCGTTTTTGCGGCGTCAACCGTATCAATGACACGACCGTGTTCATTAAGTACTTCCCGTTCTAATTTTGACTGTTGGGGTGGGACTTTATCAGAATAATAAATATTGCCATTGTGATCTACCCAGCGATACATTTTTGCAGCAACAGACGACGGCACAGCAATTAAGCTGGCAAGCGCTATTGAACAAAAAAGTGCATGGGGATAATTCATAAGTAGTTAAGGTAGTGATGCGAAATACGAGTGATAGAAAAGAAATGTACTTTTGTAGAATAGCAGTATTTAATTAAAAATACTGCTATTTATTGTGTAAACATTAGCCAACAAGGCTAATTAATTGTTGTAGCGGCGGGATAATAAGCATTTTTGCTAATTGCAAGCCGACTAGTACGATCAGTGGTGATAAATCGATTCCTCCTAAATCAGGAACCATACGTCGACAAGTTGCTAATAAAGGCTCAGTTAAGCTATAAAGTAAATTTGAAGCTGCATTAAAAGTGCCAGGGTTTAACCAGCTTAAAATAGCGCGCGCAAAGATAGCAAAAACAAACACATTAATAAGCAGTGAGATTAACTGGCTAAAAGATAATAAGGTCAAGGCCGCAAAACTAAAGCTTAAGCCTTTTAGCATTAAGACGATTGAGTCAGAAATCATTTGTAACACTAACAGCAAGACAACAGATGAAGTATCGACTTTACCGATTGCAGGGATGTAACGACGTAAAACACGCAGTATTGGGTGAGTGATTTTGACTAAAAATTGTGAAATAGGGTTATAAAAATCCCCGCCTACCCACTGTAAAAGAAAGCGAATTAATACCGCTAAAATATAAAAAGAAAAAACCGTATCTAATAAAAAAATAATCGGATCACTCAAATAGTTAGAGCCCATTAATCTGCACCTAATTCATTTGAAAGGGAAATAGAGCGGTCATGTGCTGCTTGTAGGGCTTGTTTAACTAAAACGCTAAAATTACCCTCATTAAAGGTTTTGATCGCTTGCTCCGTTGTGCCGCCTGGAGATGTGACGCGTGCTCTTAGCTCGCCAGGTGATTCATTGGATTCTAAGGCTATTTTGGCTGCGCCTAAGGCTGTTTGTTCAATTAATAACTGTGCCGTATGTTGGCTTAGACCTAAATCAGTCGCTGCTTTTTCCATCGCTTCCATTAATAAAAAGAAATACGCAGGGCCACTACCTGACACGGCAGTCACAGCATCTATTTCACTTTCAGTGTCTACCCAAACTGAGATGCCCACGGAACGCATAATATTTTCAGCTAAATCACGCTGGTCTTCGCTAACATTAGCATTGGCATGCAGGCCAGAAGCTCCCGTTTGCACTAAGGCTGGTGTATTTGGCATACAGCGCACAATCGCTGCTTTTTCGCCCAACCATTTACTTAAACTGGCTTGATTAATACCCGCAGCAATGGAAACAACTAATGCATTAGATTGATTAAAGGCAGTGAGTGAATCTTTAATTACTTGAGCAATCGCTTGTGGTTTAACCGCTAAGACAACGACATCAACTTCGCTAAGTAAGGCATCATTGGTTGCTGTAGTATTAACCTGCAAGCTAGTGGCTAGGCTAGATAATTTATTCTGATCGGCATCAGAAACCCAAATTTGTTGAGGTGAATGGCCACTGGCAATAAGTCCGCTAATTAAGCTAGTTGCCATGTTACCGCCGCCGATAAATCCTATTTTATTTGTTTTCATTGTTTAAGTACTGTTTGTGAAAAGTATAAAAATACATAAGTTAAGTAAGGTAAACCCAGTCTACATTGAGAATCGTAGTTTATGAAAACTCTCGTCATTCCCGAGGTTTTTATCGGGAATCTAAACACCTTCAATAGATTCCTGCCAAAAGCATGCAGGAATGACGAATGCGAAAAGAATATTAACCAAAAACTACAGATTTCAAAATGGACGGAGTTTATAGCAATTGAGATTGGGACAATTCTATTGTTTATCAATACTACACTGTGAATTAAGAGTAACCAAACGATTAAGATTATAACTGCCTTAAAACCTGCATAGGCGATTGATTAGTCACAGATCGAGTTCCCCAAAAACCAGCTAAACCAATGAATACAGCTGAAGCAACCGGAAATAACACACATAGCGTTAAGTTAGGATTAAAATCCATTTTTAATACCCAAGCATATAAACCATAAATAATGATTTGAGCCATTAAGACTGCTAAAAGTCCAGCAATAAAACCTAAAGCACTAAATTCTATCCACTGAATTTTTTGTAAAAAACTTCGTTTAGCGCCTAAAGTTCGCATTAATACACCTTCATAAATACGCGCGTCTAAAGTCGAATATACCGCAGAAAAGAGCACTAAAAAACCTGCGACTAAGGCAAAGTATAATAAGTAATTAATGGCTGCTGTTAGCTGAGCCAAAATTCGGGTCAATTGTTGCAAGATAAAATCCACATCTAATACCGTCATTGCTGGATAATTTTTTAGCAACTGATTAAGGACAGATTTTTTCTCAGCAGGTAAATAAAAGCTCGTGATATAAGTATGTGCAAATTGCTCTATTGTGCCGCTGGAAAAAAACATATAAAAATTGGGCTGCATGGTATCCCAATCGACTTTTCGAATGCTATCGACTTGCGCTTCGATTTGCTCATTAGCAATGGTAAAAGTAAGCCGATCGCCCATAACCACTTTAAGACTTTTGGCTAATTTCTCTTCTATTGATACGAGTCCTGGTTTTCGGTTTTGCTGTGTGTCACCTGCAACAATTTTGTTATCCACAGGTAGAGTGGACCCCCAAGTTAAACTTAAATCTCGATGTATCGCACGTTCCCCTTGCGACTCTTTACTAACAATTTGTTGTACCGGAATATTATTAATGGCAACTAAGCGGCCTCTGACCACGGGATAAAAATTTTCAATCATTACGCCCTGCTCTTTTAAATCGAGTGCTAATTGATCTTTTTGCTCGGCAAAGACATTAAGTGCAAAATGGTTAGGTGCGTTTGTCGGTAATTGCTTTTGCCAATCCCTAATTAAATCAGTACGAACGGTAAAACTGAGAATAATCGCTAGTAAAGTAATACTGAAAGCCAGAATTTGCGTAATATTGCTATTTCGGTGCTTTGACAGCCCTTGTAGGCCAAAACGCCAAGTTAAACTAACATGAGGCAGTATTAAGCGAGTAAGTCCCAACAAGCCATAGGTAAGGCCCCCTAAAACAGCTAAACTGAGCATTCCGACAACAACAATACTGAATGTCATTTTCAGGTCTTGAGTATATTGGCTAATCAATAGGACTAATAAACTGATTGCTAAACCATAGACTAACCAAGCACTACTTGGTAGTGGCGTTAAATCACGTTGCAATATACGCAAGGGAGATACTTGTTTTAGGCGTAATAAAGGCGGCAAAGCAAAACCAAATAAAACCACAATGCCGATAATCATGCCGAATAACACAGCCAAATAACTTGGATCTGCCACTTGTGCGGGTAATAAATCGCGTAGCAATTGAAATAATAATTCTTGGCTGATCCAGCCCAAAATACAACCGATAAAACTGGCAATCAGTCCGATCAACAGAAATTGCCATAGAAACAACTGCAACACTTCATTTTGTTTATAACCTAAACAACGCAAAATAGCCGTGCTATTAAAATGGCGCTCACTAAAACGGCGCGTTGCCATAGCAATAGCAACACCGGCAATTAAAATAACGACAATACTGGATAGCCCTAAATAGCGTTCTGCTTTTTGTAATGCAGAGCCTAGTTTAGGTCGGTCATCATAAATATCCATTAAGCGCTGCGAGGCGGTTAACTGAGGTTTAAGCCATTGTTTAAACTTAACAATATTGACTTCTGCTCCAGCAAATTGATAGAAATGATGCACATGACTACCCGGTTGTAATATTTTGGTCGCGGCTAAGTCAGCTGCATGCATCATAACTCTAGGTGATAGGCTATATAAGTCGCCGCGCTTATCAGGTTCATAAGTAATAATATGGCTGACTAATAAAGGGATTTCGCCTACTTGTAATTGGTCCCCTAATTTAAGTTTTAAGGCTGATAAAATACGCGACTCTACCCACGTCTCACCTTGTTTTGGGCCATGTTGAAGTATTTTCTCCTGTGCATAAGTATCTTTACGAACTTTTAAAGTGCCATGTAATGGGTAGCTATCACTAACGACTTTAATGCCTGCCAGTAAAAACTGCTCATTTTCAATGAGCATGCTAGAAAATTCACTTGTCTGTGACTGTTGTAAATTAAGCTTTCCTGCTTGTTGCAGGTAATGTGTTTTTATTAATTCTGGACTGCTAACGACCAAATCAGCGGCTAAAAACTCCGCTGCTTGAAAGTTCATGGTTCTATTCATACGATTGGCAAAGAGACTAATCGCGGTCGAACTTGCGACAGCAATAATTAGCGCCAACATTAATAAAGTTAGTTCCCCAGAACGACTATCGCGGCGTAAAAACCGCAAAGCTAATTTTAATTTATTCATACAATACGCCCTGCACTTAGCTCTATCGTGCGAGCACAACGATTGGCTAAACGTTGATCATGCGTCACTAAAACCAAGGTCGTTTGGTTTTCTTTATTTAATTCAAACAGCAAATCAATAATATGTTCGCCTGTGCTGCTGTCTAAATTCCCTGTCGGTTCATCAGCAAATAAAATTTTCGGATGAGTGACAAAAGCACGCGCTAAAGCGACGCGTTGTTGCTCACCACCCGATAATTGGTTGGGGATATGTTTTAGTCTATGGCTCAATCCGACGCGATCTAATAATTTCGTGGCAAGTGATTTAGCTTGCTTATCGCCAATTAACTCCAAAGGCAGCATGACATTTTCCAATGCATTGAGGTTGGGCAACAATTGAAAAGACTGAAAAACAAAGCCAATCACCTTATTACGCAAAGCTGCACGTTGATCTTCATTTAGCTTACTGAGCGACTGGCCAAATATTTCGATATTCCCTGATGTTGAACTATCTAAACCTGCCAATAAACTCAGTAATGTTGATTTTCCTGAACCGGATGCACCAATAATTGCGACACTTTCTGCAGGTTTAATCGTAAATCCGACACCTGACAAGATTGTCAAAGAACCTTCTATACTGTTAACTGTTTTGTACAGGTTTTCGACTGTAATAATATGTGAATTATTTTTTTCTAATACGGAGTTAGTCATGTTTAAGTTTTTTTTGCTCGGGATTGTCCTGTGTTTTTCATCATTAACACAGGCAAAATCAATTGTAGTTCTAGGGGATAGTATCAGTGCTAGTTATGGATTTGAAGCGCAACAGGGTTGGGTCGCGTTAATGCAACAAAAAATTCAAGAGGATTACCCAAGCTATACGATATACAACGAAAGTATTAGTGGTGATACGACGGCGGGTGGATTAGCGCGTCTGCCTAAGATCATAAAGAAATATCAGCCAGATATTCTTATGCTTGAATTAGGCGCTAATGATGGTTTACGCGGTATGTCTTTAACCGCGATGCAGAAAAATTTATCCGCCATTATTAAAAAGTCAAAAAAATCAGGTGCCCAAGTTTTGTTATTGAGTATGCGCATTCCTAGTAATTATGGCCGTCGCTTTACCGACATGTTTTATAGCACTTATCAAAAGTTATCCACACAGCACGATATTCCTGTCGTGCCTTTTATCTTGGAAAATGTTGCTTTGAACAAAAGTCACATGCAACGCGATGGGCTGCATCCCAATGCACTAGCGCAACCCACTATTACCGAACATATCTACCCCTACCTGCTAAAACTACTCTAAATCCTGTGGATAAGTCTGTGTTTTACGTGATGAGTTAATTGTTGTTAACTTGTTACTACTTTTTAAACTATCATTTAAGCACAGCTTAGCAACATTTTAATCTAAACTTAAACACACAATTATTGTTAAACTAAGCAAATGATTTTTATTTCAAAAAACGACTTATCCACAGGACCTTGTTTAGCTAATAGTAATAATAAGGTTATATATAAATAATTTTAATTTCTATTAGCGCAGCACAAATTCTTAAAAATATCAGAAATAATAACGTTTATAGGATTTTACTCAGATGGCATCAGATAACGAGAAAAGACAGAAGACCTTACAAAAAGCCTTAGCGATTAATTTGAATAATTGCCAGTATGGATCGATTGTTGAAATTGGAGCAGGACAAGAAGTAGCAAGAAACTTCTTTCAGGCAGGTGGTGCAGCAGGAACGATAGCTAAAACGCTGTCAGCTTATGATATGCAAGTCAGTGATAGTATTTATGGTGCAGAAGAATCAAAACGCTATGTGACACGTAGTCGTTTAATGAAAATGCTGGATAGGGAATATACCGCTGTTACTAACTTATTAACTGAAAGCCGCCCGAAAAATACGACATTCTTTTCTTATGCGGCTACGGTGACTGCTAAAAGTTACCTACAAAAAAATGAGTGTCATGGCTGGTTAGGTATTCGCTTACAACTTTACCCTGGTGCTGCACCGAGCGATATTATCGTGCATGTTCGTATGTTAGATAATGATGGAGGTTCTCAGCAAGAAGCTTTAGGCGTGGTTGGTGTTAATTTAATTCATGCGGCTTTTCATTATTACTCTCAACCGAAAAAAATTATTGAATCTTTAGTAGATGATTTAGATCCTTGTCGTATAGAAGTCGATAGCATTAATTTTTCAGGACCCTATTTTGAAGAAGTAGAAAATAGATTAATGAATTTGCACTTGGTGCACAATAATCTGACCCATGCGATTATGTTTAGCCCTGAAGGTGAAGTCCAAGTTCCTAGTGAATTATTGTATAAGAAAAATATTTTAGTTATTCGTGGTACGTTTACGCCGCTAACCAATGTTCATCAAGATATGGTGCAATGTGGTCAATGCCATTTTAATCAAGTGGAAAATATTGATACTGATAGAACCATTGTTTTAGCCGAAATCACTATGGCAAGCTTAACCGTAGGTGATCAAATTGATGATGCTGATTTTTTAGCGCGAGTCGATATGCTGAATACCCAAGGTTATACGGTAATGATTTCTAATTATTTACGTTATTTCCGTTTACGCCAGTATTTCCGCCGTTATACACAACAACAGTTAGGTATGATTCTGGGGATTTCTAATTTAGATCTTATTTTTAGAGAAGAATATTACAATGGTTTAGAGGGGGGAATTTTAGAAGCCTTTGCTAAATTATTTCCAGATAATACACGTTTATATATTTATCCGATTCATAGTGTTGAGCAAGATGAATTAGTGACTGTCGATACATTCCAGGCCCCTAAAAAGTTAAACCATTTATACCAACATTGTAAAGATAATGGTTATTTAGTAGGCTTAGAAAATGTTGATGAAAGTGTGCTAGATATTAATCCGCATCAAGTATTGATGGATATTAAAAAAGGTCGAGGCGAATGGGAAAATCAAGTGCCAGAATCCATTGCTGAAATGATTATTAATAATAGACTACTTGGTTTTGGGTCTAGTCGGTAATTACAGGGGTGTCTTGATAGCTCCAGTGTCGTGTATCACTATGCTTAAGTTTGTTTAAAGGGTAAGTATGAGCAACCTTGCGCTAAATATTTTAATTGATGTTGGACTGATTACATCATAAGGAAAGATTGTTAATATTTCAGCAATGTTGGGTTACTTTATTTGTGTTCCGTTAGTAATCTAACTCAGCGTAACTGGGAACGTCAAAAGCAGCGGTCCTTTACCTAGGTCGTTAGCTTTACAAGCCAAAAGGAGAAAAATGATGATTAAGGGTATTACTGTATTATCAGAAGTTTCAACAGCTGTACTCACTGGAGTGCTATTATTTTCAACACCTCCCTCAGTTGTAGCATCATATGATTGTGGGAATTTGCAAGGTTGTGAAAAAAAGTTCTGTGAGATAGAAAGACAACTTAAGGTTTCTCAAGAAAAAGGCAATGCGGATAAGACAGATGGCTTAAGGAGGTCATTGACTAATGCTAAGAAAAATTGCACTGATAAAGGCCTGAAGTCCGGCTTGGTTGAAGAGATAAGTGCTGTCAATGAAGAGATTGAAGAGTATGAGTCCGATTTAAAGGAAGCTAAAAAATACAGAAAAACTGATAAAATTCGTAAGTACAACGATAAAATCAATGAAGAGAAAAGTAAGATAAACCGTCTTGAAGATAAATTATCAGATCTGGATTAAACCAAGCTGACCATTGCCAGCGCAGGCTCGTTTTCAACGGTCATTTTTATATCAAAATTCAGTGCTTTGTCAGCGGCGTTGGGTTACGTTATCTGCGCTAGATAATCTATAACCCAACTACTACGCAACTGACCCAGTAGCGCGATGAGGAAACTGCTCATGTCATAGAAAAATCACACAGCAGAAATCTATAGTATTTATACTCGCCCCTATATTCTATAGGCGGCACAAACACAATATATTTATGGGCTAAGAGACGGGGAGCACTTTAATCGCATTGGTTATGAGGCTTAATCGTATGCTCTGAACAGTTTAAAGAATCCTTGCTGGGAAAATACACTTATTTATTGCGCCAATATCTCTATGAGAAAATTATTTTCTATAATAGCCATCATTGTCATGTTATTTACAGTTGTATACTTTATTCTTGACTACATTATGTGGAATGATGAAAAACTGAATCCAGAGATTAAGCCCTGGATCGGCATTATTAATTCTCCAGAACAGGGGTACAGTGATTCATTCTATTACTTGATCGGGATGAATGCTCCCGAAAAGGACGATCCTGTAGCCTGGGGGAAAAAAGAGCTAGATTACACTGCTTCTGGTGAGCATTCAGGAGATCATAAATATATAAAGCTCCCCGAGGGGAAGTTTTATTGCAGGAGCTATGAGTGCAGGCCAGAAATAGAGAGCATCCGTTTAATGCTTCATTCCCAGCAATTGTTATTATCAGAAGTAAGTAAACATAAGATTTTTCTGGAGCGTTACCATCAGCTTTTATTGTTTAAGTCCTTTTCTTCCCTACCAAATAAAGAAGAGATGTATAACTTTGGGGTAGTTCTTTATCCTCAGGCATTTCTTATAGGCAACAGGTTAAATGCTTTTCAGATAATATTACAAGCACTCTCTGGCAATAAAGAAAATGCAAGAATCAGTTTAATCAACGATATTAATCATCTTAAGGCCCATTTAGCACTAACAGATAACCTTACTTATAAGTTATTTTTGGCAACTGCTATCTATAGGGACATTGAATTAATGGTGCAGCTGTATCGGAAAGGGCTAATGACAAATAAATTCAGCATTAGCCCACTCACTATTAAGCAAAAGTCCTTAGCTTTACCGGTCATTCTTTCTGACCTTACTCATTTTTTAAGGGGCATCGCTCTGCTTGAAAAAGAGGTCGATAATCAGATGCAGGAACAACCCTACAGTGCAGAAATGCGTATTAAATTAAAAGAATGGGAAGATTATGGGTTGGTGCCAATTTTTAAAAAAAATATGTCATTGAATACCTATTTTCCATATCTTAAGAAAGTGAATGAGATTTCTGAATTGCCTAGTCATCAAATGATTAATGCAATACAAACCAATAGCGGGGTAAGCCATTCGTTCAAAAAATTAGTTGATCAATTAAGTTCATGGACTACAAGGACTAATCTGCTGGGCAATGGATTAATAGGCTTAATTTTAAACAATTATGATAATACTGTTAGTCGTTTGCATATTCTGGATGCAAGAATCAAGCTGGCAAATATCATATTTTTTTTAGATAAAAAACAACTTATCAGTAACAATCTTTTATCCTCTTTAGCTAAACATTTTAATAACCCTTTTTACCCTAGTGAAAAGGCCTATCTAAATAGTGAAGCAAATAAAATATGCTATAGGCTGGAAGATGGGTTGAACCTGCCACGGTCTATGGATAATGGTCATATTTGTATTGGTTTCTAATCTAATTTATTCCTCTTCTTTTTTTCAGCCCGTCTGTATAAATCAAGACCTCTAAGCCTCATAAGTATCTAATAAAAATTAATTTAACATTTCAAGGATGGGTAGAGTGGAATGCCTGCTTTTTAGGCATGCAATGAAACCCATCAACTTTACACAGAATGATGGGTTTCGCAAAAAGACGCTCTACCCATCCGTAAACACGTAAAATATAGATGTTAAAATAATTATTGCATATGTACTTAGAGCCAAACTCGTAAGTCGTATACGTAGGCTGGAATAGCGTAGCGTTTTCCGGCATATTGCTTGCCGCTGGTGGTGGAAAACGCTAACGCTATTCCACCCTACTTGCTAACGCCAGACATCAGCTATAAAATCATTGGCAAAGTAGAAAAGCGCATCACATCAAAAAAGGGATAACATGGAAACCTACCAAATTACAGCAAAGGACAAAGAAGGGAAAAACATACAGCTAGAAATATCAGCAGAAAGCCAACACGACGCAATAAACCAATGCAAGCAACAAGGACACCTAGTCCTTAGCGTCAACATACAGCAAGAGCCAGAACCAAAGCCACAACCCACCGTCAAAAAGACAAAACCCACGCCCAAGCCAGTAAAATGCATACAATGCAGCGAAACAATGGAGCAAAAGAAACAGCAAAAAGGCTGTGGAGCGGCAATCGTAGGATTAACACTTATATTAATCGGCCTAGGCATGGTATTAACACTGTCAATATACTCAGCAATTGGAATAATCTTTATTATCGCAGCGGTAAAAATATCAGACGAACCATCAATATGGTCATGTCCAAATTGCGGATATTACTTTAAACGCGAATAAACCCACAAAAACATAAAAAACAAAAGCCGCGTAACAGCGGTTTTTTTATGCCTTACGGTTAAATTACAGTTGGAAAGTAGCCCTGTTTATGAAGGGATTAAGACGTATTGTTTTTACCGCGCCCGAAGATTTCATTTTGTTAACTCGTAAGCCGTATAGGTAGGCTGGAATAGCGTAGCGTTTTCCGGCATATTGTTTGCCGCTGGTGGTGGAAAACGCTAACGCTATTCCACCCTTGCTGACCTCATTAATGCTATCAAGCGTCATTGAGAAAAAAGGAAAAAAGAAAAAAAGGTGTCAGGTCTTGTCTTTTGCTATCTTTAAAGCAAGTAGCCCGTATTAAGCCTGCGTAATACGGGGCATTAGCTTGGTAGGGTGCATTCCACGCGCCTTTTGATGAGCATTGCATAATGGTGAGTGAAGATCATCAATGATAAGGGACAGGCTTAAAGGCCTGCCCCCTCTCTTATTAACCTTATTGCTCCATACATAGTTTAACTAGCCATGACGTGTCACTATTCAATTTCCCAATCCTCCAGCCTCAACCCTGTTACCCGTGAAAACTCCCCTGTATTATGGGTAATTAACACAGCATTATAAGCTCGTGCAGTAGCGGCAATCAGTACATCATTCGGCCCAATGGGTTTACCTTGGGCGGCTAAATCAGCGCGTATTAGCCCGGCTTCTTCGGCACAACGATCATCAAAGCTTAAACTGGTCAGAGGCTTAAAGAAGCGCTGTAATAGTTGTAAATTGGCTTCCACTCTTTGGCTATGCCGCGCCCCGTAAAGCAATTCAGCTTTCACAACACTGCATAAGGCGATTTCAGCAGGCGGGTATTGTTGTATGTGTTTAATAATATTGCTAGAACTTTGGTTCATCAGGCGTATACAGGCATTCGTGTCTAATAAATACATTAGTTAAAACCTTCGCGCTGTTCGTAGTCGCCTTGGGTTGCACGCTCTAATGGTGCGCCTTGCCAAGTACCAAACAACTGAAAATAATCGTCAGGCCATTGGTTTTCAACTTCTTTTTTAACCAAAAATGCAAGATACTTAGAAACTGATAGGTGGGCTTGTTGGGCTTTTTCTTGTAATTTTCTGGCTACGTCGTCAGGGACGTAACAGTGTAGTTGTGTCATGGCTTAACTCTAAATAGATTTGCTGTATGTGTATTTTAGCATAAGAGACTAAGGATTCGTTTTGTTCTTCAATGATCTAGCAATTCTAAATATGGGAGTAAGATGCCCCATAAACTTAACGCTTACGACATCCACGAATCATTTCACCACGAACACGATGATGGTTATGCATGCACCATTAACAATGAAAAACAACTCGTAAGCCGTATACAAGGTTGGAATAGCGTAGCGTTTTCCGGCATATTGTTTTCCGCTGGCTTGCTAGTACTGGAAAACGCTAACGCTACTTGTGCTGACCTCATTAATGCTATCAAGTGTTATTGGGTTACGTTATCTGCGCTCCGCTAGATAATCTAACCCAACCTTTGTAACTTCTTCACTCAATTTTGGTCATCACCTTGTTATTCCTCCCACGCTTAATTGTCACGTAAAGAGCTCATTTAATGGCATCTAAGCAACTCTTCTGTTCAATCTTAGTCACAACCTTAAAAACAGGGTAAAATGCTGATTTAGCGTTTAAAAACGACTATTCAGCAGCTTTTAGCTTTACTCACCATCGTCATTAAGATAATAGATTCTTTTATGAAATTTATAATTAACAGAGAGCTACTTTTAACGCCTCTACAGCAAATCGTCAGTGTTATAGAGAAAAGGCAAACGATGCCGATTCTTGCCAATGTATTATTTAAGCTGGATAACAACCTATTGACCCTGACGGGTACTGACTTAGAAGTGCAGATTGTGGTGAATATTGCGTTCGATAATGACCAGCAAGGCAGTATTACCATTCCTGCGCGTAAGCTGTTAGATATTTGTAAATCACTACCGAGTGCTGTGGATATTAAATTTGAATTAGTGAATGACAAATTAAAAGTCCAGTCAGGGCGAAGTCGTTTTTCTTTAAGTACTTTAGATGCGCATGATTATCCTAATTTTGAAATGACGGCAATGGATTGTCTGTTTACGATAAAAACAGCGCAGCTCAAAACAGCTCTGGATAAAACGGCTTTTTGTATGGCGAATCAGGATATACGCTATTACCTAAATGGCATTATGCTGGGTATTTTTAATCGACAGCTAAAACTGGTTGGGTCTGATGGACATAGACTTTCGATTTACGAAGGAGAAATTGATACAGAAACGGGCATGGAGTCGCGCATTATCATTCCTCGTAAAGGTGTATTAGAGTTAGCGCGTTTATTAGATAATGACCCGGAACAAGAAATTCAGGTCGAGTTTTCTAAAAATAATATTCGTGTAGTGATTGAAAATTTAACTTTCTCAGCGAAATTAGTGGACTCTAAATATCCAGATTTTAGTAAAGTATTCGAGCAAGGGTTTAATAGCCCGATTCATGTACAGAAACAAGTTTTAAAAGATGCTTTAACGCGAGTGTCTATTTTATCTAATGAGAAATTCAGAGGGGTTGAATTTGTTATTGAGGGTGATAATTTACAAATCAGCACGAACAACCCTGAGCATGAAGAAGCTGATGAAGAAATAGCCATTGAGTATCAAGGTGAAGCGCTTTCGATAGCGTTTAATTCTCAGTATATTTTAGATGCAGTTTCTAATTTGGATTCCGAGATGGCTGTACTGACGATTGCTGAAAATTCGAGCAGCTGTTTTATTGAAGAAGCCAGTGAGCAGAATTATAAGTTTATCGTTATGCCAATGCGTTTATAGATCTATTCCATGAGTTTACAAAAGCTGGATATTTATCATGTGCGTAATTTAGTACAGGCCTCTTTATCGCCAGCAGCAAAAATTAATTTAATTTATGGTAGTAATGCGAGTGGTAAAAGTTCAATACTTGAAGCTATTCATCTCTTAGGTAGGGCGAATTCATTTCGTTCTACGACGGTTAAAAATGTCATCCATTTTGCTCACAATGATTTAATTGTCTCCGGTAAAGTTCTTTTTACTAGTGGGCATGTATCTACTCTTGGTATTCAGCACGATGGCAAAAGTGTGCAAATTCGTATTGATCAAGAAACTAAACATGCGCGCGCTGATTTAGCTTATGCCCTGCCCTTGCAACTTATTCACCCAAAGAGTTATCAGTTATTAGATGCGGGGCCACAATTACGCCGAGAATTTATCGATTGGGGCGTTTTTAATCAGCACACTGAATTTTTAAGTGCATGGCGAAACTTTAAGAAAGCCTTAAGCCAGCGCAATGCTTTATTGAAGATTCGACGAGTTAATGAGTTAAATGTTTGGAACCACGAATTGCAGCAATACGGTACAATAGTGGCTAATTATCGAAAGCAATATCTATCAGAACTGACGCCTTTTTTTTTAAAGACAGTCGAGCAGTTTTTAGATTTAGAGGCGGTTGAATTAAACTTATCTCAAGGTTGGGATTCTGAGTTTTTGTTGATAGATAAGTTAAATGATGATTTAGAAAAGGATCTCCGTTATGGATTTACCCATAGCGGTCCACACAGAGCAGATTTTCAGTTATTAAGTGAATCCAGAAAAGCAAAAGACTTTGTGTCCAGAGGGCAGTTAAAGTTATTAGTGCTTGCTTTAAAATTAGCTCAAATTGAACACCTACTTAATAATGGGTTTCAATCTGGTTGCGTATTAATTGATGATGCAGTGGCAGAGTTGGATTTTTCTAGTCGAACAAAATTATTAGAATTCTTGGCTGGCATGGATATACAAGTATTTATGACGGCAACTGAGCGGAATGAATTTGGCGATTTAAGCCAAATTGGGCAATATAAAATGTTTCACGTGAAACATGGTGAGGTCACAGAGGTTTAATGTTTCACGTGAAACATTAAACGGAAAGGCAAATAAAGATGTTTCACGTGAAACATACATACAACAAGGTTAAACATGAGTGAAAATACGGATAACTACGATAGTTCCAATATTAAAGTTTTAAAAGGCTTAGATGCGGTACGTAAAAGACCAGGGATGTATATTGGAGATACCGATGATGGTACCGGCTTGCATCATATGGTATTTGAAGTTGTTGATAACTCAATTGACGAAGCTTTAGCCGGCTTTTGTAAAGAAGTAAATGTTACTATTAATGAAAATGGCTCTGTTACCGTTTCTGATGATGGCCGAGGTATTCCTGTCGATATTCATCCAGAAGAAGGACGTTCTGCTGCTGAAGTTATTTTGACGGTATTACATGCGGGCGGTAAGTTCGATGATAATGCCTATAAAGTGTCTGGTGGTTTGCACGGGGTAGGTATTTCTGTGGTCAATGCTTTATCAGAGAAGCTCGATTTAGAAATTTACAAAGGTGGCTATGTTTATCGCCAAACTTATAAACACGGTGAACCTGTTGCTCCTTTAGAAAAAATGGAAGCAACAGATAAGCAAGGAACTCAAGTTACTTTTTTACCCAGTAGAGATACTTTTGGGGATGTTGAATTTCATTATGAGATTTTAGTTAAACGCTTACGCGAACTCTCCTTTTTAAATTCAGGTGTGCGTATTCATGTAAAAGATGCACGCTCAGATAAAGAAGATATTTTTGAATTTGAAGGCGGCATTAAAGCCTTCGTTACTCATCTTAATAAAAATAAAACGCCACTATTTCCTGAAGTATTTTATTTTACGATTGAAAAAGAAGGGGTCACTGTTGAAGTAGCCATGCAGTGGAATGACTCTTATCAGGAAAATATCTTCTGTTATACCAATAATATTCCGCAGCGTGATGGGGGTTCACATTTAGCCGGTTTTAGAGGTGGGCTAACGCGTACGATTAATCAGTATATCGAAGCGAACGGTTTAGCCAAAAAAGAAAAAGTAGGGACAACGGGTGATGATGCGCGTGAAGGGCTTACTGCGGTTTTATCGGTTAAAGTACCTGACCCAAAATTTTCATCACAAACGAAAGACAAGCTAGTTTCTTCTGAAGTGAAGCCTTTAGTTGAATCGGCGATGAATGAAAAGTTGAATGACTTTTTACAAGAAACACCGGGTGTTGCTAAAGCGATTGTTAATAAAATTATCGAAGCAGCACGAGCGAGAGATGCTGCTCGTAAAGCACGTGAATTAACACGTCGTAAAACTACGCTAGATATTGCTGGCTTACCGGGTAAATTAGCCGATTGCCAAGAAAAAGACCCTGCCCTCTCTGAAATATTTATTGTGGAAGGAGACTCAGCCGGTGGTTCTGCCAAACAAGGTAGAGATCGTCGCACACAAGCAATTTTACCTTTAAAAGGGAAAATCTTAAATGTGGAGCGTGCACGTTTTGATCGTATGATTTCATCAGAAGAAGTCGGTACGCTGATTACAGCTTTAGGCTGTGGTATCGGTAAAGATGAATATGATCCAGAAAAACTACGCTATCACCGCATTATTATTATGACCGATGCGGATGTCGATGGCTCGCATATTAGAACTTTATTGCTCACTTTCTTCTATCGCCAAATGCCGGAGCTAATTGAACGCGGGCATATATATATTGCGCAGCCGCCTTTGTATAAAGTAAAAAAAGGTAAGCAAGAGCGTTATGTAAAAGATGATGAAGAGTTGAATGCTTACTTAATTCAGCTGGCTTTAGAAAAAACACAACTGATTAGTAATCCAGAAACACCAGCAATTAAAGGGATTGGTTTAGAAACTTTGGCCAATGAATTACTGGCTGTAGAAAGTATTATTAGCCGTATGGGGCGACGTTACGATACTGACTTCTTACAAATGCTGACCCATGTATCGCCATTGACTAAAGAGGCGCAAAAAGACCTAGGACAATTAACAGAGTGGTTTAGTGCGTTAGAGCAGCGATTAAATGCGGCTGCTGAAGCAACGTATAAACTTGAATTAGCTTACCGTAATGAGCAAGACTATACCTTGACCATCCATAAGAAAACGCATGGTGTGGAAAAAATAGTTATTCTGGAAGCGATCTTTTTTAACAGTAATGATTATAGAAAAATTGCTACTTACACAGAAAATACACATGATTTATTCAGCGATGAATCCTATATGCAAATGGGTGAGCGCAAGCAAGCAGTCAGTAATTTTAAAGATGCGTTTGAGTGGATGATGCGTGAAATTAAGAAAGGTCAGCATATCCAGCGTTATAAAGGTTTGGGGGAAATGAATCCTGAGCAATTATTTGAAACAACTTTAGATGTTAATGCACGGGTTTTGCTACAAGTGAGTGTCGCTGATGCAATTGCTGCTGATGAAGTATTTACCACACTAATGGGCGATATAGTCGAGCCGCGTCGTGACTTTATTGTTAAAAATGCTTTAGAGGTTTCTAATTTAGACGTTTAAAGGATACTATGACTTAGCGGTAACTCTCTAGGTTTTATCCCAAGTTTTGATATCATAGGGTGAATTAGCAACATGTTAATTCACCCTTTTTTTATGCACAATAAAACTAAAAAATTATGTTAACTTTTCCTGTTATAGATCCTGTAGCAATTAGTCTCGGCCCTATTAAAGTTCATTGGTACGGACTTATGTATTTAATTGGTATCGCGGGGGCGTGGTATTTATTAAGTAAACGAGTAAATAAACCTAACTCCCCTATTAAAGGAGAAGCATTAGAGGATTTAATTTTCTATGCTGCGATGGGGGTTATTTTAGGTGGACGTTTTGGTTATGTGCTTTTTTATAATTTTGAGAGCTTTTTAGCTGATCCTGTGATGCTGTTTAAAGTATGGCAAGGCGGCATGTCATTTCATGGTGGCTTATTAGGTGTGATTACCGCTATGTGGATCTTTGCTAGAAAGCAAAAATGTACCATGCTGGCACTGACAGATTTTATTGCTCCAGTTGTTCCTGTGGGGTTGCTTGCGGGCCGAATTGGCAACTTTATTAATGCAGAGTTATGGGGCAAACCTACGGACGTTTATTGGTCTTTTGTGTTTCCTGGCGGAGGTCCTTTAGCTAGGCATCCTTCGCAATTATATGAGGCGGCTTTAGAGGGTGTGGCGCTATTTTTAATTTTATGGGTTTACTCTAGTAAACCAAGACCGGCTATGGCGGTGTCAGGATTGTTCGCCTTGTTTTATGGGCTATTCCGTTTTATCGTCGAATTTTACCGCGTGCCAGATGCGCATTTAGGTTATTTAGCGTTGGACTGGTTAACGATGGGACAAATTTTATCTACTCCTTTGATAATTGTTGGTTTGATATTGCTTGGATGGGCGTATAAATCTAAGTAAATTTAAACTCCATAGCATATTGGTATTTACTAAAGATGTACTGGGTTTAGCCTACTTCCACGCTATGTATGAACAAATGATAATTGGGGTATTTTGAAGCCTAAATAGTCTTTTATAAGTTATTTTCGTAACAAGAATAAAAACTGTTTATAATTTACCCTCCTGAATAATTCAGGCAAAAAAAAGCCCCTAAGAACAGCAATTCCTAGAGGCCTCCATGTAAGTTACAAAGCCCAGCAAGGCTAGTAGCTATTTTTAACCATCGACTCGACAAGTCTGTGATGATTTATGTACTCGATATACATACATTTATAAAAAAATAAATGCAAATACATTTTGCATTTTCATAAACGGTTAGTCTATGAAAAGTTTACTTATTTAAACTGTAATTTTATTAATGTGCTGTATTGTTTAGCGTTAGCTTAACTTACAATATATGAAAAATCACTAAAGAGCCGCAGCCTTTGCCGAGTAATATATGAATAATACACAATATGATTACTGCTCTAGAAGTTCAGACACCTGCTCAAGCTAGCCTTTATTTAAAAATTAATGATGGTTTAAGTGATGGGCTAAAAAAATCACGCAAGACAGGTAAGTTATGGGGTTATCCTGCTCCAAAATTTATAAAAGCTAAACATCAAGTTCTATACCATAAATCGGATCTAGATGATTTTTTAGGCAATATTCCTCGGTATCGTAGCAGCAAAGAAGCTGAGGAGAGCAGGAAGCTGAGTTGCCACTTAGTGACGTTGTTACCCTTCATGTTGTATTTGAGGAGGTCGGGTTTGTTGTTTTTTTTAGATGTTATTTGGTCCATTTTTTAATTTTAACTTGGAGCATACTAAAGAAATTACATATTTAATAAAGGGCTAAAGTATCGTTCTATGATTTTATTTATATGTAGAGCAGTGCATTGACCCATTTTGTATACGAAAATAATGAAACAATATCTTGAATTACTAGAAGAAACACTGACTACAGGCTGTTTAAAAGGCGATCGCACTGGGACGGGAACTAAGTCACTTTTTGGTCGTCAGATCCGCTTTAATTTGCAAGAAGGTCTGCCTTTAGTGACAACTAAACGCCTGCATACTAGATCGATTATCCATGAACTGCTTTGGTTTTTAAAAGGCGATACTAATATTAAGTACCTTAATGATAATGGTGTAAGCATTTGGAATGAGTGGGCAACAGAAACGGGTGAATTAGGACCAGTTTATGGTGCGCAATGGCGAAATTGGCAAGGAGTGGAAGGCGAAAGCTATGATCAGGTGAGTGCTTTAATTGAGGGCATTAAAAATAACCCTGACAGTCGGCGACATATTATCAGCGGTTGGAATGTAGCTGATTTACCTGATGAAAATAAAACGCCACAAGAAAATGTGGCCAATGGGAAAATGGCCCTCCCCCCCTGTCATTTACTTTATCAATGGTATGTTGCTGATGGAAAACTAAGCGGATCTTTATATATACGCAGTAATGATCTGTTTTTAGGTAACCCGTATAACACGTGTAGCTTGGCAATTTTCACGCATATGATTGCGCAGCAATGTGATTTAGATGTTGGTGAAATTATTATTTCAATTGGTGATTGTCATTTGTATAGCAATCATTTTAAGCAAGCGAAAACCCAATTACAACGAGAGCCTAAAGCACTGCCACAGTTAATTATTAAACGTAAGCCAGATAGCATTTTTGATTACCATTTTGAAGATTTTGAAATCGTTGGCTATGACCCGCATCCACATATTTCTGCGCCTATTGCTGTATAAATAATGTAGGTCGGGTTAGATTTTTTATTGCGGAGCATTAAAAAAACGTAAGCCGATAAGGCTATGAAGCGATAAAGTAAAATGTTGTGGGAGGGGCTTTTAGCCGCGATTTGTATAAAGTCGTGGCTAAAGCCACTCCCACAGAATACAAAACCCGCATATTACTTGAATTTAAGTTATTTACCTCTCACTCCTAAACCTAAAAGCTCATGACTACCCAAACCGATATTATAAAAAAACGTTACGATCGTATTGCACCCTATTTTGATCGCATCGAAGGCATGATGGAAAAAATGATGTTTGGTGATTTACGAACGCATATTTGGGATAAGGTTACTGGAGAAAAAATTCTCGAAGTGGGTGTTGGTACTGGGAAAAACTTCTCTTACTATCCTGCTAATAAAAATATAAGCGCAATTGATTTTAGCCCTGTGATGATCCAAGAGGCGAAAAAGAAACGCCAAAGGTTGAGTCTGAATATCGAATTATTAGAGATGGATGTACAGGCCTTAGGTTTCCCTGATAATCATTTTGATATAGTGATTGGTACATTTTTATTTTGTTCAGTGCCCGATCCTGAGCAAGGTTTACGAGAATTAAAACGAGTCTGTAAACCTGGCGGTGAGGTTTTATTGCTAGAGCATGTACTGAGTTCGAACCCACTGATCGCGCCAATAATGCACTTGCTTAACCCGTTAACAGTACGATTAGTAGGAGCGAATATTAATAGGAAAACAGTTAAAACAGTACAAGCATGTGGGTTTAGTTCGGTAGAGGTATTGGCCGCAAGCTCGCATCTAGTGAAACTGATTAGGGCTGTAAAGTAAAATTGATGGTAGCCCGTATGAAGCTTTGTGTCTCGTAGAGCACAAAGTGGAATACGAGAAATCGGAGCATTGAATCCCCGTATTCCACTGGCGTTTCATAATAGGCTACGAAGGGCTAATATGAAAAGTTAATGACAGTGTGATTGACTGATAAAATCGCTGCTAAAAGTCCACCCCAAAAGCGATGCAAATGTTTATAAAATCAGCGTAACATCTGTTAATCATACAAAGTCGGAATGGCTTGGCGCTTATGTTGTGTCTTGTGAAAAGTATCAATAATTAACTGGCTGACTGGTTCAGGAACTGATTTACCTTCAAGAAAATCATCTAATTGATGGTAAGTTAAGCCTAGAGCTGCTTCATCGGTTTTATTTGGCGCTAACTCTTCTAAGTCGGCGGTGGGTGCTTTTTCTATTAAAGAAACAGGCGCGCCTAAACTTGTGGCTAATTGTCTAACTTGGCGTTTATTTAAACCAAAAAGAGGTGCTAGATCACAGGCACCATCGCCCCATTTTGTGAAAAATCCGGTTATATTTTCCGCAGAATGGTCGGTGCCTATAACTAAAGCACCTAACAAGCCAGCGACTTCATATTGAGCCATCATGCGCGCGCGGGCTTTAACATTGCCTTTGTGAAAGTCTATGCTCGAAGCTGAGTTTGTGAGTAAACCTTGTTGCTTTAATATCTGCGTTGTTTCATTATGCATCCCTTCTACAGCAGCTTGTATATTGATGGAAATACTTTGACTGGGCTGGATAAATTGCAAGGCGAGTTGCGCATCGCTTTCATCGGCTTGGATATTATAAGGTAAGCGTACCGCTATAAATTGATAATCACTACTGCCCTCTTCTGCATTCAATTGATTAATAGCTAATTGTGCTAGCCGACCGCAAGTTGTAGAATCAACTCCACCGCTAATGCCTAGTACTAAACTTTTTAACTTTGCCTGCTTGAGTTGCTGCTTAATAAAATCAATTCGGCGCTGTATTTCAAACTCTGAATTGATAATGGGTAGGACTTTCATCTCTTGGATTATGTTTTTTTGATTCATAGTCAGGCAGTGCGCTTGTATTGTAGGTTTTTGTTAATTGTATCTAAGTCGGGCAAGATAGGTGCTAGAATATTTACTTATTATCGGGGGTAGCTTTTTACATGAGTGAAGAAAATAAAATTTTAGTTGAGGTTAAAGCTCGCTATATAGAAGACCAATCTAAGCCTAGTGAGCATAAATATGCTTTTGCTTATACTATAACGATTGCAAATGTCGGTGCAACTGCCGCGAAACTACTCAGCCGACATTGGTTGATTACGGATTCAAATGGTAAGGTTGAAGAAGTGCGTGGTGATGGCGTGGTGGGTAAAAAACCGCATTTAAAACCAGGCGAAGCGTTTACTTATACTAGTGGTGCTCTGATTAATACGGCGGTGGGTGTTATGCAAGGTGAATATAAGATGGTGTCCGATGCCGGCGAAACGTTTGATGCACTTATCCCACAGTTTACACTCTCAATTCCACGGACACTGCATTAACAATGTCTATTTATGCGATAGGTGATATACAGGGCTGTCATGATGATTTATTGCGTTTATTAAAAAAAATCAATTTTGATAAAAAAACAGACCAACTTTGGTTTGTTGGCGATTTAGTTAATCGTGGGCCGAAATCTTTAGAGACCTTACGGTTTATTAAATCATTAGGTAATTCTGCTGTTTCCGTACTAGGTAATCACGATTTACATTTACTCGCGGTTGCTTATAAGTCCTCGCCTTTGCGCGCAAAAGACACCATAAAGCCGATTCTAGAAGCGAAAGATAAAAAGGAATTATTAGACTGGTTAAGGCACCGGCCTTTGTTTCATTACAATGATGACTTTTGTATGTTGCATGCTGGTTTACCGCCACAATGGGATTTTGCCACAACTAAGAAAATGGCGGCTAAGGTGGAAGCTGAACTGCGCAGTGATCATTATTTAAAGTTCTTTAAAAACATGTATGGCAATGAGCCTAATATTTGGAGCGAGAAATTAAAGGGAGCTGAGCAGTTACGTTTTGCCGTGAACTGTTTTACGCGTATGCGTTTTTGTGATGAAAAAGGGCGATTAGACTTTCAATACAGTGGTGAGTTAGGTAGTCAGCCGAAACACTTAAAGCCGTGGTTTGATTTGCCCCATAGGAAAAACTCGCATTTGAAAATAATTTTTGGTCATTGGTCAGCCATTGGCTACCACTATTCACAAAACACTCATGCGATTGACACGGGCTGTTTATGGGGAGGGCAATTAACCGCTCTCAAGTTAGATAGAAAAATGGAACGGATTAGTGTGAACTGTAAAGCTTATCGAACGCCGCATAAATAGTGTTATTTAACATCAAAATATCCTGTCATTCCTGCATGCTATCCAGTCGAGCGTGGGCACAAGCTTTAGCAGGAATCTATATCAACAGACAGACTCCCGATTAAACACTTCGGGAATGACGGTATTGTTATTAAGGTTAGTGAACAGTTACCAGTCTGCTTGTAACACAGCTATTTTTTCACTGTTATTTCCAAGTGCCGATAAACATAATTAGGGCTAGTAAAATTACCATAACTAGCCGTGCTTTTGATTTTATAGATATAAAAATCATCATCCGCTAAGCCGTTACTATTCAAATCCCCTTCGTTATAAATTATTCCTTGATCACTACAGTTCACAGAGATTGCAAAGTTATTGATAGTCAATGCCGAACTAGAAGCGCAGCTATCATTATTGAGTAATTGTGCTATCCCCCACTCTACCCCAGCTCGTGCGGCATAATAAGCGCGAGAGCCTTGCACTGCACTCACAGCAGTCGCATGCTGTACGCCACTAAGTTTAACCATATAGCTACCTAATAGGCTGAGCACTATTAAGATAAAAATAGCCATGATAATAGAAAACCCTTTCTGCTTATTCATGGCATATTATCCACATGAACTTGATGAATCAGCTTAGCTGATTCTCCTGCGTCATCAGTAAGTGTCATTTCTATTGTCACTAGACCCGATCGAGTTGCATTACCGGGATCATAATCAAACTTACAGGCGACCGTTTTGGTTTTAGCTTGGAGTTTATAATTTAACCCTGATAAAGCAGGTGATGGGTTGCTAATGATATATGCACTATCGATTTTATTATCATAACGACGCAGCTCACCATTGATGCAACTATAAGTAATCGGTGTATCAACAATAAAAAATCGCTGCTGTGGTGAGCGATAAGGAAATAGTTTTGCCGTTGTTAATTGAATGCTACTTATTGTGGACGCTCCATTATCAATGCTGGCAAGGTTATCATTGGCATAAGCATTTGAACCTAGAGTTCCGGTGTTATAAATAACCAAATAACCACTTGGAACCGTGCTTAATGGGCCAATTACATCAAATTTAGTGTCAGCTATAGTGAAGTTTAAAATATTCCCGAGGCTAGCGTCAGACACATTAGCGCGATAACGACTACCTTCTGTCGTATGTAATAATTCAATTGTTGTGCCGCCATTGGCAATAATACTATTCGGTAAAGCACGACGAATATCGCGTTGCATACGACGTAAACTCATTTCTGCGGTATCGACTAAAGTAGTGCGGCGTTCTAGGTCGAGATAGCTCTTAACGGGTAAGGTGATGAGGCCTGTGGTCATGGTTGATAAGATGCCGACAATAACAATGACCATGATAAGCTCAATGAGAGTAAATCCTTTTTCCTGCTGTTTACTCATCAATCACTCGCCTTGTACTTGGCTTCTCTCGTTCCCAAACTCTGTTTGGGAATGCATGTTCAGAAGCTCTGCTTCGAGTACGCATTGGGTCACAGCTGGAGCTATGAACGCACGTATTCCCAAGCGAATCCTGGGAGCAAGTAATGAGAGTAAAGTCTTTTGTCTGTTGTTTACCCATTAATAATTTGTCCTGTAGCCAGTAAGCTCTATGCTAGTGTTGCCACTGCTTACGGTAACTAATATTTTCTTTGCAGGAATACCTGATAAAGCTGATTCGACGCCAATACTTGATGACACGCTATAATTAGTAGGTACATTGCTCAATGAACAGCTGCTTAAACTCGCATAGGGTTCTAATAAGATCTCTTCTATACAAGCTTCAGCAATAGAAATAGCTTGATGGTAGGTAACAGGATCGGCGCTATGACTGACCGTTAAATTCATAACAGTAAAAATGCCAGTTAAAGAAATGCTGATGATGACCATAGAAATGATTAGCTCAATTAGCGTAACTCCTGACTGATGTAGGTTCGAATTTATTCGTACCATTCGAATAAATTCGAACCTACACGGTATGGCCTTAGAAACTGTTTTTTTATTCATAAACTAACCCTGTTTCTTTAACAACTTGGATAGTTTTCACGTCATTAATGGTTAAAGTAACATCGTTTGACGCAGTGCCTAGCGGGTAAAAATAGAAGGGTGAAACAGTGCTAGTTAAAGTGACATCTGGTTCACTGCCGGAATAAGTACTAGAGCCTGAACTAGGGTGAGGAATCGCTAAATTATAAGTGGAACCAGAACAGGAGGTACTGCTAGACGAACCTAGTCGCTTTAAGGTGTAACTATTGAAGTTAATTGAAACTTGGACATTACAGCCGGTTTTTACGGCGAGTTTTTGAGCGTAGCGAATGGCGTTTAAGGTGTCGCTAAAGAATGCGTGTTCGGCGTAAGTGCTTTTTCCTGCGAACTTTGGAGCGATAGATACGGAGAGTATGCCGAGTATGACAATCACCATGATTAGCTCAATTAGAGTGAAGCCTGATTGTTTGGCGCGTGTCATGGATGTTTAAAAAAGTTTATAAACTATATAGATTTAAGCTAGGCTATTTTTTTAGATAAAAAAATAGCCTAGCAAAATTATAATGTGATTTTTATTGGGTTGTTATACTTAAGTATCAGCATAGTTTATGGCGCAGCAGCGCTAGTGAGAGCTAAAGAGGCTTTTGCTGTTGCACTTTCAGTGCTAGAAATTGTAATGGTATAAACATTAGAACCTAATGTTGCTTTAATAGTTGCTCCGCTCGCCGCCCAGTCAGAGGGTATGTCTAATAACGTCAATAAGTAAGTTGCGCCAGTATTATCGGCTGTTATTTTTGTATTTGACGCATTAAGTAGCGACTTTGCATAGTTCATGGAGGCAGCTGAATTGGCTGACCCTAAAACAGCATCTGCTGTTGCTTTGTGTGCATCACTGCTTAAATCAACAAACTTCGGCAATGCCGTAGCTGCTAAAATCCCTAAAATCACAATAACCATGATCAATTCGATTAATGTAAAGCCTTGTTGCTTACTTCTTATCATTTTTCTTTCCTTTTAAATATAAAAACTATAGCAATGAACCTGCGTAAAGACTAAATTAACCTATAATTTTAATTAATTCTAGTAAAAAACTATTTTACCTAGTGTTTGTGTTAATTATGTGATCTTTATCATTTTTCTTGCTTTGCAAAACTGTTAAAAAATCCGCTATGAGTATAAGAACTTTTATTTTTTGTGATATTTGCAACCCTCAAGGGCTTAGGTCTGTAGAGTTTCGTCGCCGACCTAGAGAAGATCGTACGGGGAGACGATTATCGGATGGCCGCTCTTGGATTGAAGGCAGTATGTCTGCCGCTGTAGAAAGCGGCTGGAGTATTAATAGTGATGGCAAGCATATCTGCCTCGTGTGCAAAGCGCATGTTCAAAGTCCTGACAATACAGAGTGACAGGATATGAGTAAATTTTTACATTTTTTTATATTTTTATGGTTGCTGGTTATTCAGCCAGCAAGTTATGCTACCGGAAACAGCGGAAACAGCGGAAACAGCGGAAACAGCGGAAACAGCGGAAACAGCGGAAACAGCGGAAACAGCGGAAATAACGTATTAAGTTGTTCAGCCAGTAATTCTAATAGCTTAACAGTGAATGAAATTAATGTGGCTGGTTCTAATAATGGCAGTGAGGGCTATATTGAGCTATATGTCACTACGCAAGCTATAGCTCTCGGAGGTAAGACGGTAAGCTATTTTAGTAATGGTCAGTTGCAGCCAGCTGTTGCTTTAGATAGTGCTAGTGCAATTGTATATTTAGCCGATGGTACATCAAAACCGGCCAACAATTACACTGCTACAGCCGTCCCCATTGGTAGTTTTATTGTGTATCGGGAGAGTTTGTTTGGTTCGAATTCGGCTCTGAAGAAAAATGCTGGGGAAGTTATTGTTTTAGAGGGTGCTGATGTTATTCATTATTTTGACTACAGCAATAATTCCAGTGGTATTCAGTGGAGTGTTACCGACACATCTTGTAAAACGATTTATAACTCGAATAACGGGTCGAATAACGGTATTTGTACAAAACCTGATGGTGGTAATAGCTGGCAAGTATGTGATTCAACAGAGGGATCAAGTAACAATGAAACAGACACCGTAGCTAGTAGTTTTAATTGTCTAGAAAGTAGTGCAGATGAATTTACTGGAAAGCTGTATACCAAAACGACAGCGCAATCTTTTACTTTTGATATTGTTGCTTTAGATGCAACAAATAAACAGGAGGAAAAGTTTGCTAATTTAACGGATCATACGGTTAAAGTTGAATTAGTTGATGCTAGCAGTGGCTCATGCGCAACTTATCCAAGTATCAGCATGGGTAATGCAACTTTTACAGCGCCTGACCTGGGAAGGGTTAATAGCCATTTTATGACTTCTAATGCTGCGTATAGTGATGTGAAGTGTCGTGTAACTGATACGACTGACGACCTAACCGTTACAGGTTGTTCTACAGATAGCTTCGCCATTCGTCCCGTAGGTTTTAGCGCAGTTACCTCCAATATGAATAATGCTTCCTCGGGAGTTGGTGTTACGGCAAAGGCAGGAGGTGATTTTTTTACTATAACGGCTAGTACGGCAACAACAGGTTATAACGGAACCCCCAAATTTAATAGTGCTTTGCATGACCATAATGGTGCTGAGCAAGTAAATAAATTATCAGGAGCATTTGCAAGTGCCGATAAAAATACCGGTGAAGCGGTCGGCTCAAATTTCAAATATGAAGAAGTGGGCTTAGTAAAATTTGCAGCTAATGATATTTATGATGATAGCTTTACCAGTGCTGATCAAGCAAATAGTGACTGTATTGTCGGTAGTTTTGCGAATACTCCGGCAGGTGGCAAAGTCGGATGTAATTTTGGCTATAACTCGGCTTTGACGATAGGGCGATTTATTCCTGATCATTTTGATATTGTGTTAAACACCCCCGAGTTTAATCCTGCTAATTCCACTTTTACCTATATCGGTCAGCCAGTAATGTATGCAACGATTCCAGTTGCCACATTAACAGCAAAAAATGCCTCGGGAGTGACGACTAAAAATTACACAGGAAGTTATTGGAAAGTAAATTCAACAGATGCAAGTTTTGGTATTACTCCTATATATACAGAAGCTACCCATGCATTAATGATTATTGATGATGGCGCTCCCGCTGTAATTGATAATGGTGATGGCAGTGGTGCTCTTAGTTTCTCTGATACCATTACTAATATTTTGGCGATTACAAAAAGCGCCTTAACGGCTCCTTTTGATGCTGAAATTGCATTGAGTTTTACGCTTGTTGATACAGATGCAGTTGAGGTGGTGAATGTTAATGGTTTGCCGCAAGCGAATCCGATAGTTTTTGGTGCGCCTTCTGCTGGCAATGGAATTAGTTTTTCTGGAACTAAAGAGCAACGCTGGGGAAGAATGACCTTAGTTAATGCTTATGGGTCAGAATTAATGCCGCTTAGCGTTCCACTGGTTACTGAGTATTATGATGGGCATAATTTTATAAAGAATTCTGCTGATAATAGTACGGTCCTAACTTTAGCAACACAGCTTAGTTTAAATAATGGCAGTACTACAACAGCGGGCAATCAAGCTATCACTATTGGAACAGGTAGTACAACAGCTACACTATTGAATAGCCCTTTTTCTGGCGGTGATGCAGGTTTAGTCTTTAGTGCTGCGAATGCTTATGGTTATGTTGATTTATCTTTATTAAACACCATTGATTCTTGGTTGTTATTCGATTGGGATGGTAATGGTGTGCATGATAACTTACCTACTGCTAGGGTTAATTTTGGACTTTATAAGGGTAATGAGAAACAGATTTACTTTAGAGAGGTTTATTAGGCTAGGGAGCGAGATTTCAATAAAACCCGAAACTTTGTGTAGCTCGTATGAAGCTTGCGGAATGCGGGAGGTTGAATGCGCTGAGCTTTCTGTATTCCGTAAACTTCATACAGGCTACATTAGAACGTAAACTTTCGGATATTATTAAGTCTGTATTCCTAAGCATAATTTGTACTTTACTGATAAAATAAGAGCTTTTTATTGTGCCCTAATAGTAGTCCTATTAAGACTGTATTTTTTATAAATTAACAAGGAGAGTAAACATGTTTTGTTACCACTGCCAGGAAGCTAAAAAAAATGTTGCTTGTGATACAGCTGGGATCTGTGGGAAAAAAGCGGATGTTTCCAGCTTGCATGATTTATTAACATACACGTTAAAAGGCTTGTCTTTATATGCAATTAAAGCGGCAGAAGTAGGCATTAGTGAGCGTAATATTGATCAGTTTACTGCCCGTGCCCTGTATTCAATGGTTACAAATGTAAACTTTGATTCTTCTGTATTCACGCAGTTAATTGCTGAAACAGTACAGCGGCGTGAATATTTAAAGCGCCTATTGGTAGCAAAAGGTGTTGAACTAAACGAAGGTTTACCTGAAGAAGCACAATGGCAGTATGAGCTTTGTGATAAAGCTGCCTTTGTTAAGGTGGGTGAAACAGTTGGCGTTATGGCTGGTGGTGAGTTATCTGACGAACAAGCGGATTTACATGCAGCAAAGGAAATGCTGATTTATGCAGCAAAAGGGCTAGGTGCTTTGTTGGAGCATATTCAAGTTCAGGGTGTGTTTCACGTGGAACATTATGCTTTTTTGCATGAAGTGGTTGCTTATACTTTACGTACTGATGTTAGTTTAGATGAAGTTTTAGCGATGAACTTTAGAGCGGGTGAGCAAAGTTTATTAATGATGGAGTTATTAGAACGGGTTAATACTGAAAACTTTGGTCAGCCTGAGCCGACAATTGTCCATTTAGATACTTGGGAAAAACCAGGGATTATTGTGACTGGTCATGATTTTCATGATTTACAGGACTTATTAGAGCAAAGTGCTGGCACTGGTGTGGATATTTATACGCATGGCGAAATGATTGCGGCTCATAGTTATCCCGCGTTTAAAAAATATTTTAATTTGGTCGCAAATTATGGTGGTGCGTGGCAGGACCAGAAAACGCAATTTAGTAAATTTAAAGGCCCTGTATTAGTGACTAGCAATAGTTTGCAGCAACCTAAAAAAGACTATATTAGTAAAGCTTATACTTCGGGTATGGTCGGGTGGCCAGATATTAGCCATATCGATAAGCGCCGAAAGGGTGAAGCTAAGGACTTTTCTGCCATTATTGAGCAAGCGAAGCAATGTGAGCCCCCAACCCCGCTCACAAAAGGTGCTGTGACAGTAGGTTATGGCCTGCAAGCATTGATAGAATTAACAGAGGCTATTACTGAATCTATTAAGTCAGGCGATATTCAGCACATTATTGTTTTAGCGGGTTGTGATGGGCGACACAAAGAACGTCGTTATTACACGCAATTAGTTGAAGCTTTACCGAAAGATACACTTATCTTAACGGCAGGCGATACTAAATACCGTTTTCATGATTTAGACTTAGGTGAGATTAATGGCGTTCCGCGCCTGTTAGATGCAGGTCAAACGCATGACTTTTATGCGGTGTTGGCTTTTTTAACGCACTTACAAAAAACGATGCAATTAAGTCATATATCAGAATTGCCAGTTTCCTTTAATATCGCTTGGTATGAACAGCAAACCATTTTAATGATGTTGGCATTGTTTTCTTTAGGTATTAAAAATGTTCGCATTGGGCCGACTTTACCGCCGTTTTTTAGTGCAGGCATTTTAGATAAATTAACTCAGACTTTAGCCGTAAAAGGTATTGATACACCTGAGAATGATATTGCAGCTATGTTAGGTATTGAAATCGTTGCTGAAGAAGTCGTAGAAGTTGAAGCGGATAGTTAAAATAAATAATAAAAAAGATGATTGAACGAATAATTGAGCGCTTGATTTATTCTAGTCGCTGGATATTAGCGCCTATTTACTTAGGTATGAGTATTGCGTTAATGGCTTTAGCCGTTAAGTTTTTTCAAGAGGTATATCATTTTATCCCTGCTATTTTAGAGATGGATGATGATCAATTAACGTTGAAACTGCTGACTTTTATTGATTTAACCTTGGTCGGTAGCTTGACAGTTATAGTGATGTTTAGTGGCTACGATAATTTTGTTTCTCGTTTGGATATTGCAGAAGGGGTAGAGAAATTATCTTGGCTAGGAACGCATGATTATGGTTCCTTAAAGATGAAAGTTGCATCATCAATTGTGGCTATTTCATCGATACATTTATTGAAAATATTTATGAATGTAGAGCAGATAGCTAATGACAAATTACTTTGGTATGTGCTGATTCATTTAACCTTTGTACTCTCGGCCTTTATGATGGGGTTGTTAGAAAAAAAGGAGAAACATTGAGTCAGTTATTATTGCTAGGTACTTCCGCTTGCCATTTATGTGAGCAGGCAGAAGCTTTAGTTGTGCAATTAAATATTCCTTTTACAAAAGTCGATATTGCTGAGCAGGAGCAATGGCAGGACCGTTATGCCATTAAGATTCCTGTGTTGTTGGATTTAGAAGCACAAAAAGAACTATGCTGGCCGTTTTCGAGTGAAGACATATTACACTTGTGGGAGAGCTAGTTGTGGTAGGAGCTTTTAGCTGCGACTTGTAACGAAAAGTGATTATTATAATCGTGGCTAAAAGCCCCTCCCACAAAAAAAGCTTTCCACAAAACCTGAATAACTATGACAAACTACAGAATAGAAAAAGATAGCATGGGTGAGTTACAAGTACCTGCTGATGCTTTATATGGCGCGCAAACTCAGCGAGCAATTAATAATTTCCCGATTAGTGGTTTAATGATGCCGCCTGCTTTTATTAAGACAGTGGCGCTAATTAAACAAACTGCTGCTAAAGTAAATATAGACTTGGGTGTTTTAGATGCTGAGCGAGGTCAGTCCATTATTCAGGTTGCTGAGCAAATTATTCAGGGTGAGCATGCGGATCAATTTCCTTTAGATATATTTCAAACAGGTTCTGGTACCAGTACTAATATGAATGTCAATGAGGTTTTGGCGCATTTAGCATCTGCTATTAGTGCTGAGCCGGTAGGTGCAAATGACCACGTTAATATGGGGCAAAGCAGTAATGATGTGATTCCAACAGCGATACATATCAGTGCCGCTTTAGAATGTCATCGTCAGTTGTTGCCTGCTTTGACACATCTGGCCGAAACTATCGAAATGAAAGCGGAAGCTTGCCAGCACTATACTAAAACAGGGCGTACGCATTTAATGGATGCGATGCCAATGACTTTAGCGCAAGAGCTAGGTGCTTGGGCATTACAAATTCGCAATGGTATTGCCCGAGTACAAAGCGCCCTTCCCCGTATTCAAAAATTAGCACAAGGTGGAACGGCCGTTGGTACGGGAATTAATGCTCACCCTGAGTTTTCCGTTAAATTTGCACAAACGGTGAGTGCTGCAACTGATATAGACTTTACACCGAATGATTCATTTTTTGAGAGCTTAAGTTGTCAGGATGCAGTTGTTGAATTATCGGGGCAATTAAAGACAATTGCTGTTAGTTTGATGAAAATAGCCAATGATTTGCGCTGGATGAATAGTGGCCCACTGGCAGGTTTAGGCGAAATTGAATTAACTGCATTACAGCCTGGCAGCAGTATTATGCCTGGTAAAGTAAATCCAGTAATTCCTGAAGCAACGGCTATGGTAGCCGCACAAGTGATTGGTAATGATGCGACAATTACGGTTGCGGGTCAATCCGGTACTTTTCAGTTAAATGTTATGTTGCCTGTGATTGCTTATAATATTTTACAAAGTATTGAAATTATCAGTCAGGTGAGTCTTGCGTTGGCTGATACTGCAATTTCTGATTTCAAGGTACGTGAGGATAATTTACAACAGGCATTAACCAGAAACCCAATTTTAGTGACCGCGTTAAATCCGATTATTGGTTATGAGAAAGCGGCAAAAATTGCTAAATCCGCTTATAAACAAGGTCGCCCTATTATTGATGTAGCTGAGGAAATGACGGATATTTCTCGTTCGGAGTTAGAGAAAATTTTAGAGCCTAAGCATCTTGCTGAAGGCGGGGTAAATTAAACCTCACCCTTAAGTTTAGAAATGCTACGCACTTAAAGTGCCCCATAATTATGCCGCAATTTTCATATAAAGCACGTAACGAGCTAGGGAAAAGTATTGAAGGTCTGGTTGAGGCAGAGTCTCAAGCGGTTGCAGCAAAAGTGTTGGCTAGTAGAGGTATGACTCCGGTATCTATACAGAAAGCGGTGATTAATACTGATGTAATGGCAGACTTTAACCAATGGCAGGCAATGAATGCTTTAGGTTTGACCGATTTGATTTTATTTACTCGGCAAATGTACAGTTTAAGCAAGGCTGGTGTGCCGATTATCAGAGCTATTCAAAGCTTAAAAACATCGACACGAAATAAAGCATTGGCCAGTGCTTTAGGTGAGATTACTAAGTCATTAGAAGCTGGCCTGTCATTAAGCCAAGCTTTTGGCAAGCACCCGCAGATTTTTGATACATTGTTTCGTAGTATTATTGCAGTGGGCGAGTCATCAGGCTCCGTCGATCAGGCTTTTTATCAGATTTCTCAATACTTGGAGCGTGAAAAAGAAACCCAAAACCGTATAAAATCGGCGATACGTTATCCGATTATGGTAATTGTAGCTATTGGAATTGCGCTGGCAATTGTTAATATTTATGTAATTCCTGCATTTAAAGGCGTATTTGATAAAATAAATGCAGAATTGCCTTGGCAAACCACTTTATTAATTAATACCTCTGACTTTTCAGTGGCTTATTGGCCGTATATATTAGGCGCTATCGTTGTTTCTATCGTTGTCTTTAAAACCTATATTAATAGTGTTGCCGGCCGCTTGCGCTGGGACCAGTTTTTATTGAAGATACCGATTATTGGAACCATTATTTCGCGTGCAACGATGGAGCGTTTTTCACGTTCATTTGCGATGATTCTTAGTTCAGGAGTCCCTTTGATTTCGGGTATTAATATTGTTGCTGGTGCCGTGGGCAATACTTTCGTGGGTTCTAAGCTAAAACAAATGGCTATTGGTATTGAGCGAGGTGACACCATTAGTCGTATGGCGATGGCAACACAGCTCTTCCCTGCCCTCGTTATTCAGATGATTATGGTGGGTGAAGAAACAGGTAATATCAGTGATATGCTGCTTGAAGTGGCTGACTTTTATGAGGCTGAAGTTGATGCGGAAGTGAAAAATTTAGCCACTGCGATAGAGCCTATTTTATTATCAGTGATTGGTGCAATGGTGTTGGTTTTAGCCTTGGGTATTTTCTTACCAATGTGGAATTTGTCGTCCGCAATGAAGTGATAGCGAATTAAATATGAAACATTTTAACCCTGAACTGATTGTTTTTGATCTTGATGGTACTTTGGTGGATTCTGTTCCAGATATTGCGATAGCAATTAATAAGATGTTAGCTGCTTTGCAGCAAGTGACTTATACCGAAGATCAAGTGCGTCAATGGGTCGGTAATGGTGCGGAAATGTTAATTAAGCGAGCTTTAACGGGTATTTTAGAGCCTACTGACGTTCCCCACAATTTAGCTCAAGCTATCAGTTTATTTAACCAGTTTTATAGCGCTAATGTGTGTGACAAAAGTGAATTATACCTTGGAGTAATAGAAGGTTTAGACGGACTTAAAATTGCTGGCATAAGTATGGCTTGTGTGACTAATAAACCCGAAAAATTTACTCTGCCTTTGTTAGAGCACTTAGGGCTCAAAGATTATTTTCAGTTTATTGCTTCGGGCGACAGTTATCCTGTGATGAAACCTGATCCTCTGCCCTTGTTAGAAGCTGCGAAATTTTTCTCTGCGGATGTGATGCAATGTTTAATGGTTGGTGATTCTATTAATGATATACAAGCAGGTAAACATGCAGGATTTAAAACTGCTGCCGTATCTTATGGTTATGCTGGGAAATATACACTTGATGAGTTAGATGCAGATTATACGCTGGATAGGATTGATCAAGTAGTTGGGTTATTGAATACGGCATCAATGATTTAATTAAGTGCTTATAGAAAAAAAGACTGCCAGATAACAAGACTAAACTAAATATGTTTAGTAAAAATTTAAAATATGTCATTTTCGTTTAAAATAGACAACAAACTGCTTCATAATCAAGTATGGTCAAGCTGGGATTATCTATCCAAAGCCACCGTGTCACTACAATAAAAAACACCTCATGACACCAGAACAATTTAAGCAATATGCCGAACAAGGCTACAATCGTATTCCTATTACGCGTGAAGTATTAGCTGATTTAGATACCCCGCTGAGTGCGTATCTTAAATTAGCCGATGGCGCTTATTCCTATTTATTTGAGTCAGTGCATGGCGGTGAGCAATGGGGGCGTTATTCTATTATTGGTCTACCTTGCCAAGAGCTGGTCAAAATTTTCGGTAATGACATTCGCATTGAAAATGCTGGGAAAGTAATTGAAACTTTGCAGCACGATAACCCACTAGTTTGGATTGAAGAGTTTAAACAACGATTTAACGTACCTGATATTGATGGCTTACCGCGGTTTAATGGCGGGTTGGTCGGTTATTTTGGCTATGAAACCATTGGTTATATAGAGCCACGTTTAAAATCAACAGGTAAAGATGACCCTATCGGCAGCCCTGATATTTTATTAATGGTTTCCGAAGAAATGCTAGTATTCGATAATTTGTCAGGCAAGATGTTGCTCTTAACACATGCGAACCCTGAGCAAGCTAGTTCCTATGATTTAGCGCAATCACGCCTAGATGAATTAGTCGTAAAGTTGCGTGAGTTAAAAGCAAAAACTAATAGTGCGCATATCTCTAAGCAAGTCGATGAAGCGGATTTTGTTTCTGGCTTCACTCAGCAAGGCTTTGAAGATGCCGTTTTAAAAGCTAAAGAATACATTGTCGCTGGCGACATTATGCAGGTGGTTTTGTCACAGCGTTTATCCATACCCTTTTCTGCTGAGCCTTTAGACTTATACCGTGCTTTACGCTGTTTAAATCCATCGCCCTATATGTATTATCTGAACTTAGAAGATTTTCATATTGTCGGATCATCACCAGAAATTTTGGTACGTTTAGAAGATAACACGGTCACGGTACGCCCCATTGCAGGCACTCGCCCCCGTGGAAAAACACCAGCTGAAGATGATGCTTTAGAACAAGAATTATTAGCCGACCCAAAAGAACTGGCCGAGCATTTAATGCTGATTGATTTAGGTCGCAATGATGCGGGGCGTGTGTCGCAAATTGGAACGGTAGAACTAACCGATAAAATGATTGTTGAACGTTATTCGCATGTCATGCATATCGTTTCTAACGTTATTGGTAAATTGCAACCAGGTAATGATGCTTTCGATGTTTTAAAAGCTACTTTTCCAGCGGGTACTGTCAGTGGAGCCCCAAAAATTCGCGCAATGGAAATAATTGACGAATTAGAGCCGGTTAAGCGCGGTGTTTATTCAGGTGCAGTGGGTTATATTTCTTGGTCAGGTAATTTGGATACGGCGATTGCTATTAGAACAGCCGTGATTAAAGATAAAACTTTACATATACAAGCAGGTGCAGGCATCGTTTATGATTCTGTACCGAGAAATGAGTGGGATGAAACCATGAACAAAGGGCGAGCAATTTTCCGTGCAGTAACGATGGCTGAAGCAGGCTTGGACGGAGGCCGTTCATGAGCTCATGTAAAGTAGTAATGGTCGATAACTACGACTCCTTTACTTATAATTTAGTGCAATACTTTGGCGAGTTAGGTGCGGACGTTACCGTACTGCGTAATGATGAAGTGACGGTTGAGGATATTAAAGTTTTAAATCCCGATAAGATTGTTATTTCTCCAGGCCCGTGTACGCCGAAAGAAGCCGGAATTTCGGTAGAAACGATACTTACTTTTGCTGGTAACAAGCCGATTTTAGGCGTGTGTTTAGGCCATCAAAGTATCGGTTATGCTTTTGGCGGTGATATTGTGCATGCGAAAAGTATTATGCATGGCAAAGTGTCCGATGTTTACCATAATGACGTGGGTGTTTTTAAGGGCTTAAATAATCCTTTTGTTGCAACTCGCTATCATTCTCTTGTTATTGATCAAAAAACCTTGCCTGATTGTTTAGAAGTGACCGCATGGACACAAGATGAGCAAGGTAATGTTGATGAAATCATGGGCGTACGACATAAGACTTTAGATATTGAAGGCGTGCAATTTCACCCCGAGTCAATATTGACTGAGCATGGCCATGATATGTTGCGCAATTTTTTACAGCGTTGATTGCTAACACTGTAGGGCGGACTTCAGTCCGCCAAATAACAGCTATTTATAAGCGGACTGAAGTCCGCCCTACCCTAATATTTGAATGAATATACAAACCGCTTTACAAGCTGTGCTGGATAAACAAAATTTAAGCCGTTCAGAAATGCGTGATGTGATGCGTATTATTATGGGTGGCGAAGCAACGAGCGCGCAAATTGCTGGATTTTTAATTGCTTTGCGCTGTAAAGGTGAAAACGTTGAAGAAATCACCGCCGCCGCTGAAGTCATGCGTGAATTAGCCACTAAGGTGAATATACAAGGCGAGCATATTATTGATACTTGCGGCACTGGGGGTGATGGTGCAAATACTTTTAATATTTCGACCACCAGCGCCTTTGTCGTTGCTGCGGCGGGTGGAACAGTCGCCAAGCATGGTAATCGCTCGGTATCAAGTCGTTCGGGCAGTGCTGATGTCTTAGAGGCGGCTGGCGTTAATTTGAATTTATCGGCTGAACAAGTGGCGCAATGCGTTAATTCCATCGGCGTTGGCTTTTTATTTGCCCAAAAACATCACGGAGCAATGAGGCATGTTGCAGGCCCACGTAAAGAAATGGGCGTGCGCACTTTGTTTAATTTGCTCGGTCCTTTAGCGAATCCTGCAGGTGCACCCAATCAAGTTTTAGGTGTTTTTGCACAGCAATGGGTAGAGCCTTTAGCACAAGTTTTACAAGCTTTAGGTAGTCATCATGTTTTAGTGGTTAATGCTGAAGACGGTTTAGATGAAATCAGCATAGCCAGTCCGACATCGGTGGCAGAATTAAAAAATGGCCAGATTACTACGTATTCAATAACCCCTGAACAATTTGGTTTACAACGCGCTGATTTAGCTGAGTTAGCAGTCAATGATGAACAAGATAGCTTACTGATGTTGAAATCCGTACTGGATAATACACCAGGCTCAGCCTTAGATATTGTGGCTTTAAATTCGGGTGCTGCTATTTATGCGGCTGGGTTAGTGGATTCATTAGCTGCTGGCGTAAGCAAAGCTCAAGAGGTCATTGCCTCAGGTGCGGCTAAAGAAAAGCTAAATGCATTGGTAAATTTTAAGTAGGGCGTGGCTTTAGCTCGCCTTTAGAGAAAATGTTTGGCGATAGCGGGCTAAAGCCACGGCCTACATTTTTCAATATGTCCCTCTCTCATTTTTACAGATAGCAAAGGAACGGATCGTTCCCTTATTTTTAATATATATAAACTTATGACTGATACTCCCGATATTTTAAAAAAGATTCTTGCCAAAAAAGCAGAAGAAGTCGAAAAACGTAAACAACGTATGTCGATAGAAGATTTACAAGGCATTATTGGTGATACGGAAAAGCCTCGTGGTTTTGCTCGTGCTTTACAAGATAAAGCGGCGAGTAAAAAGCCAGCGATTATTGCGGAAATTAAAAAAGCATCACCGAGCAAAGGTGTGATCAGAGAAAACTTTAAGCCTAACGAGATTGCTCAGGATTACGCGATGAGTGGTGCAACGTGTTTATCGGTATTAACGGATAAGGAGTTTTTTCAAGGCAGCGAAGTGAACTTACAAGTGGCTCGTCAGTCGAGCCCATTGCCTGCATTACGTAAGGATTTTATGGTTGATCCTTACCAAATGTATGAGTCGCGTGCTTTAGGTGCAGATTGCATTTTGCTTATTGTTGCGGCTTTATCTGATACACAAATGCATGAACTGGCTGATACAGCAAAACAGTTAAACATGGATGTACTGGTAGAAGTGCATGATGCGGCTGAAATGGAGCGTGCTTTAACGTTGGATACACCATTAATTGGGATTAACAATAGAAATTTGCGTACTTTTGAAACCTCATTGCAAACGACTTTAGATTTAAAGCCTATGGTGCCTAGTGATCGCTTAGTGATTACTGAAAGCGGAATTCATACGCCTGCTGATGTGCAATTGATGTTAGATAATGAAATTTACACGTTCTTAGTTGGCGAAGCTTTTATGGCCGCTGAGCGTCCTGGGGCTAAAATGCGTGAGTTGTTTAGTTTGTAAGCAGGCATAAAAAAACGGGAGTTTAACTCCCGTTTTTTGAATCAGATAAACTATGATTCTTATGGTTTATATTTATCCATCGCTTTAATAATAGACAGCGCTTTACCGATTGTTATTTTAGCCGCATCATTAAGTTCAGTATTCTTGTATACCTTGTCTAATAAGCCTTCTGTTACCAGAGCTTCTTTTACCCAGCGTTTTACCATTCGGTAGTTAGTTGCAACTTTTGCTTGTTCACCTGTTTTAGGGTTTTTCATGATCACCGTGCGCAGCTCGATTTTTGGCGCAGCCAATTTGTTAACCTTAGGTTTAGGCGCTACGACCGCTGGCTCTATTTTTACTTCAGCTGGTTTTACTATAGGAGTTGGTTCTTCTGTTTTCTTTTCAGCAACTACGGTTGGTTTTTGTGCTGCTGTAGGCTGTTTAAAGGCAACTGCACCAGGGTTAGCAGCTTTTTTGCTGGGTACTGCACTGTCTTCGTCACCAGCAACAGTGTAAACCACGTAGGCTACATAGATGACCGTTAAAATAAAAAAAATCTCTGACATGATGTCACTCCCCTTGTTATTATTATTTTTTTCAGTTATCTCTGTTAATAACTGACTATTTTACTGAGTATATGGCAAAGTTACAAAATATACCAGAATCGCAGATTAATCGCTGGTGTATTAATGTCTTAATTAATCAATAAGGTACCTACACCTTGGTCGGTAAATAACTCCAATAATACTGCATGCTCGACACGGCCATCGATAATATGCACGTTCTTAACTCCACCTTTTAGCGCATCGGTACCACAGCGTGTTTTAGGGATCATGCCACCGGAGATTGTACCATCAGCTATTAAAGCGTCTATATCGGTGAGCGTTAAGCCGGTCAGTAACTTGCTTTGTTTATCTAAGATGCCAGGGATATTTGTGAGTAAAATAAGCTTTTCAGCATTTAATACTTCTGCTACTTTTCCTGCGACTAAATCGGCATTAATATTATATGAGCGCCCATCTGCACCGACTCCAATAGGAGCAATTACCGGAATAAAGTCACTTTTACTGAGCATATCTACGACGGCTGGGTCAATGCTACTGACTTCACCCACATGACCAATGTCGATAATTTCAGAGGCTTGTGTTTCAGCATTAATACGCGTCATTTCTATTTTTCGTGCATGAATGAAATCACCATCTTTACCCGTTAAGCCGACAGCTTTACCGCCCGCCATATTAATGAGGTTAACAATATCTTTATTAACCTGCCCCCCAAGTACCATTTCGACAACATCCATGGTTTCTGTGTCAGTGACACGCATGCCATTAATAAATTCGGTTTGAATATTTAAGCGTTCAAGTAAATGACCAATTTGTGGGCCGCCTCCATGAACTACGATGGGGTTGATTCCAACCAATTTCATTAGCACGATATCGCGTGCAAAACAGGCTTTTAGATTTTCATCAATCATGGCATTACCGCCGTACTTAATAACGACGGTTTTGCCTTTAAATTTTTGTATATAAGGTAGGGATTCTATCAGTACGTGGGCAATACCCTTGGCGGTTTTATCTTTCATAAAGCTCTTAATTAAAAAGGTAGGGTTAGTTGAGGTTTGATTTCGAGGATAAGCTGACGGAATTGATCTTGAATTCTGGATAAAGCTTCTGGTGTGTCACCTTCAAAACGAACGACTAAAGAAGGCGTTGTATTTGAGGAGCGCACCAAGCCAAAGCCATCAGTAAAATCTACGCGTAAACCATCAATATCAGTTATTTGTCCACCAGGGAAGTTGGGGTTCATCAATAGGCGATTCATAATGGTAAAGTTTTCCCCTTCTGCCACAGCAATGGATAATTCAGGTGTATTAAAGCTGTCAGGGAAATCAGCAAAGACTTCAGTACTAGTGCGCGAATCTTCGGATAAAATCTCAATTAGCCGTGCAGCCGCATATAAGCCATCATCAAAGCCAGGCCAGCGATCATTGAAAAACAAATGGCCACTCATTTCTCCAGCAAAGGTCGCGCCAGATTGCTTAACTTTGGCTTTCATATAGGAATGGCCGGTTTTCCAGATAGTAGGGCGGCCGCCATATTTTTTAATTTGTTCCGACAAATGACGGCTACACTTCACATCATAAATAATTTCAGCGCCCGGTTTTTTTGCGAGAATATTTTTGCTAAAGAGCATCATTTGTCTATCGGACCAGATAATTTTTCCGCTTGAATCGACAACACCTAGCCTATCCCCGTCGCCATCAAAAGCAATACCTATGTCAGCTTGATAATGACCTACTGCAGAAATAAGGTCAGAGTAGTTTTCCGGCTTACTGGTGTCGGGGTGATGATTCGGGAAAGTACCATCGATATCACAGAACAGTTCAATAACTTCGCAGCCTAGTGTTTTTAATAATATCGGGCCTAGTTCACCCGCTACGCCATTACCCGCATCTACAACTACTTTCATTGGGCGCGCAATACGAATATCATCAGCAATCATGCCGATATATTCATTAGTAAACATGCTGTTTTCAGTGAGTGTGCCCGGAGCTTTAGAATGTAGATCGTTATCGTCAATTCGCTGTTTGAGGTTTTGTATTTTATCAGCAGCTAAGGTCTCACCTGCCATGACAATTTTGAGGCCATTATAATTGGCAGGGTTGTGGCTGCCGGTTAGCATAACGCCCGAATGACTGTCGTGGTGATGAGCAACAAAGTAAAGAACCGGAGTAGGAACTGTGCCTATATCGAGTATATCGGTGCCTGTTGATAAAATGCCATCCGCTAATACCGTGCTTAATGCTGGACTGGAGATACGCCCATCCTTGGCAATAACAATTGCAGGGATGCCCTTGTCTACAGCTTCACTACCAATCGCACGGCCAATATCATAAACAATGTCTTGAGTCAGTTCTTGATCGACTATGCCGCGAATATCATAAGCCCGAAAAATTGCATCTGTCGGGTTGACTGCTTTAGTTGAGTGGCTAGGGCTGTCGTCTACTGCAGGTAGAGCTTCACTTAGTTTGAATGAGTTCTCAGGACTAGGTTTAGGCTTAGTTTCATTACTATTGTTAGTGAATTCGGGGAGTGAAATAGCCGATCCTAGCTCGGAGCTATCAATATCTTGTATTTCAAAGCCTGCATATTCAGAGCTAGGGACATCGGAGCCCATTGATTCGTCAAAAAAACCATCAAACTCATCTTTTTGATCTCGAGAATTAGCGCTGTCTTCGTCTTTATTTTCGTTCTCTAAAACACGCTTAAATTGAATAATGGTAGAAATGAAGTTATTCATTTGTTTCAATTTAATAGGGTAATTGCCTTTTGCCTTACCCATCATTAAGTCTTTAGTCGCTTTTAAAACAGAGCGCTGATCGTCAACGAGTAATGCCTCTAATTTTCTGAGACCTACATAGCAAGCAAGCCCTGAAACAAAAGAAGGAACCAGGATAATGCTAAAAACTAAGATAGCTATTGAAAAATCAAGGCTATCACTATACCAATAGTTTACCGTCCAAGCAGTATCTTTGACGTTAAATGATTTGTTCGTTCCTGATGTTTTTAGTTCGGCATTGCCGTGTGAAAATAAGGCATAGTCAGCTTGGCGTAACTCTAAATATAAGCGACTATCGGTTAGTGTATTAAAGTTTTGTTGCAGGCTGTCAAAGTTAATACTCGCCAGAATGACAGCCATAACTTTGCCGTCTTGTAATATACCTTGAGTGATGGCAAGGTGACGATTCTCGCCTTGTTCGCCTTGCACTAAAGGCCGCTGTGCTTCTCGGAAAGTTTTTTTGACTAAGTCTAGATCGGCGTAGCCCATGTGCGGGACAACGGATCTATCTGGTTCCTGATCAGTAGGAAGTAATAATCTGATGGCTAGGATGCCTGGTAAAGCACTACTTCGTTGTTGAATAATCGCTTTAGCACTCACTAGGTCAGATTGATTAAGTGCATCAATGAGCTTAGGTGATTGGGCTATATTTTGTAAGAACTTACTCAATAAGGCTGTATGGGCCGTGATGTTTTGGGACGTTCCTTTAGATAAAGCGTACATAGCATCATTGTTGGCACTATTTACGTTAACTTGGGCAAGCAAATAAATGCTAGAGCCTGCTAAAGCTGTCATGAACACTGCAATAGCAGCAATCATTGAAAAAATGCGTCCCATATTTATACCTGTAAGTGTCGCTATGCGTGAATTTTAGATGGTTTGATGCTGATCTGCCTAGAAAGTTAATGGCGGCCAGTATGACCAAAGCCGCCTTCACCACGTTCTGATTGATTGAATTCTGTGACGACATCAAATTCGGCCTGAACGACGGGCACAAAAACCATTTGTGCAATACGTTCGGCAATTTTTACGGTAAAGGCGGTTTGGCCTCTATTCCAGCAGGATACGAAAACTTGGCCTTGATAGTCGGAATCAATTAAGCCGACCAGATTACCAAGGACAATACCATGCTTATGTCCTAAACCAGAGCGTGGCAATAGCACTGCAGCGAGTTGATGATCATTAATATGAATAGCAATTCCCGTTGGAATCAATACTGTTTCGCCCGGTAGCAGAGTAATGTCTGCATCTAAGCAAGCGCGTAAATCTATGCCCGCTGAGCCATCAGTCGCATAGTTAGGCATAGGAATTTCATGGCCTAGGCGTGGGTCTAATATTTTAAGCTGTATCTTATGCATCTAATCTCTCGGCAATTAAGGTCAATAATTGACTTGCTAGCTGGGTTTTGTCTGTCATTGTGAAGGTTTTTTGGCCATTTTGCCAATACACTTGCAAGGCATTATACGCGGAATCAAAGCCCCCTTCTGCCTGTCCTACCCAATTAGCGGCAATCATATCTAAATTTTTACGCTGTAATTTGTCTAGCGCATGTTGTTCTAAATTATGTGTTTCTGCGGCAAAGCCTACGGTAAAAGGTTTGTTAGTTAAGTTAGCCACGCTAGCAACAATATCTTGGGTTTTATGTAATGATAGTTGAGTATTATCACCTTGTTTTTTGATTTTCTCAGTTTGCACGTTATCGGGGGTATAGTCTGCGACCGCTGCAGCAGAAATGAAAATATCCTGTCCTGACACTTGGTGCATTATTGCCGTATACATTTCTGCTGCACTTTCTACATGTAGTATATGGGTGTTGTTAGGTGCAGTTAACTGTACGGGGCCACTCACTAAAGTTACTTCTGCACCTAATAATTGCGCTTGTTGTGCTAGCGCATAACCCATTTTTCCGGAGCTTCTATTAGTAATATAGCGTACAGGGTCTAAAGCTTCACGGGTTGGGCCGGCGCTAATTAATATTTTTTTATTCAGTAATAACTGCGGCGCGTTAAGTGCTTTTAATTGGCCAACAATATCGTTAGGTTCGGTCATGCGACCATAGCCAACCTCGCCACACGCTTGGCTGCCTGCTTCTGGGCCAATAACGTTTACTTTATGTTGTTTCAATCGGTTAAGGTTTTCTTGTGTGATCGGCTTGCTCCACATTGCTTGATTCATTGCTGGAGCAATGTAAATAGGACATTCGGCTGCAAGATATAAGGTGCTTAATAAATCATCAGCAAGGCCTAGGCTTAGTTTGGCCATACAGTTCGCGCTTGCTGGTGCAATGAGAAATAGATCGGCCCAACGTGCCAAATTAATATGGCCCATGGCATTTTCTTCATTAGCATCAAGTAATTGCGTATGTACTGCATGACCAGATAAAGCCTGAAGTGTCAGTGGCGTAATAAATTGAGTGGCCGCATGGGTCATCACGACTCTGACTTCGTAGTTATTTTTACGTAATAACCTGACTAGTTCGGCTGATTTATATGCGGCAATACCGCCACTAATGCCTAAGAGTACACGCTTCAATTGATAGCTTCCTTAAATAAATTCAGTCGCTTATTATGGCAAGAGTTGAGACTTTCTTCTATGCTTAAGCTGAAAAATCGGAAAATTAACCATAATATAAATTAAGGTGTAAAAGGATGAGCATTCAAGACTGGCCGGAAGGTGATCGCCCTAGAGAAAAATTACTTGCTCAAGGAGCGGCCGTATTATCTGATGCTGAGTTATTAGCGATATTTTTACGCACGGGTATTAAAGGTAAAACAGCGGTAGACCTGGCTAGAGACCTATTAACTGAATTTGGTTCTTTACGCGCGTTATTACAGGCAGACTGTGAAAATTTTACGCGTGCTAAAGGTTTGGGTACGGCTAAATACGCGCAATTACAAGCCGTTTTGGAAATGGCGAGGCGACATACTTTTGAGGAGTTAGATCGTGGCGATGTTTTGACAAGTCCTGAAGCAACGCGAGCTTATTTAAGCCAACAATTACGTCATTATCAACATGAAGTATTTGCCTGCTTATTTTTGGATAATCAGCACCATATTTTAGAATTTGAAGAGTTATTCCGAGGCACTATTGATAGTGCGAGCGTTTATCCGCGTGAAGTGGTTAAAAAGGTATTGGCGCATAATGCCGCTGCAGTTATTTTTGCCCACAACCACCCTTCTGGTATTTCTGAGCCGAGCCAGGCAGATAAATTGATTACCGATAAATTAAAGCAGGCTTTAGCTTTAATAGATATTCGAGTATTGGATCATTTTATTATTGGCGATGGAATGCCCTATTCGTTTGCTGAAAATGGATTGTTGTAAGGTTTTTGCTGGAATAGCTGATTAGAAAAGTGTTAGATTTTTTACTGCGTAACTAATGTTACGCACGTGTTTTCGGAGACGGCTGTTAAGTTAAGGAAGGTTATTTAAAAAAATAAGGCTGTTGTGGGGTTGATGAGTTTTCCATTAGCAAGTGGGCTGCAGATTTTTAGCCTGCCTTTTAAACAAGAGAGCTAAAGCACCACGCCCCAGAACACACACCTTTAAATTATATTCGGTAACTTAATGGTAGTGTCTCAAGGCTTATGCGTAACATCGGCTGACAAATCAAACAGCTGTTAATTTATTGGCCGCTTCTTGATATTTTTGGCTACTAACAGCGGTCACTTCATCAGGTAACTTGGGCCCTGGTGCTGTTTTATCCCAATCTAAGGTTTCTAAATAGTCACGAATAAATTGTTTATCAAAGCTAGGCGGGCTAATACCAACTTGATATTGTTCAACCGGCCAGAAACGCGAAGAGTCAGGCGTTAAGGCTTCATCAATTAAATACAGTTTGCCATCACTGTCCAAGCCAAATTCAAATTTGGTGTCGGCAATAATAATGCCACGTTCTTTCGCATAAGCGGCTGCAGTGGTATAAAGTTGCAGGCTGACATCGCGTACTTTAGTCGCCATTTCTTCGCCGAGTAAAGGAATGGTTTCTGCAAAAGAAATGTTTTCATCATGATCGCCAACAGCGGCTTTTGTTGATGGGGTGTAGATGGCTTCAGGAAGTTGCTGCGCTAATTGCAAGCCTTGAGGCAATTCGATACCGCAAACACTACCGCTTTTTTGGTAATCTTTCCAGCCAGAACCTATTAAATAGCCACGTACGATAGCTTCGACAGGCAGAGGCGTTAATTTCTTAACAATAATCGCGCGACCCTCAATTTGAGTGCGCTCAGTTGCATCAGGCACAACGTCTTCTAGGCTTAAATCAGATAAGTGGTTAGGGATAACGTCTTGCATTTTTTCAAACCAAAAATTTGAGACGGAAGTAAGTACTTGGCCTTTTCCGGGAATCGGATCAGGCAAAACCACATCAAAAGCAGATAGGCGATCAGTGGTAACAATTAATAAGTGATGCTTATCAACTTCATAGATATCACGCACTTTACCGCGCGTGCGTAATTTAAGATTAGAAATTGAAGATTCAAACAAAGCGGCGGGAGCGGTCATATTATCTGGCTAAATTGAATAAAAGAATGCGCACTATTTTATATGAATAATCTCTTATAAGTTAAAATAATGCGTTTCTTAAAGCTAATTAAGCAGAAGTCTCTAACGATTTAAGCAACCATCATTCCTAAGTCTTCATAGATGCGTTTCTTTTTCCAGCCTGCGAAAGCGCTGTCATCAAAATGTGCATCATAATCTATCGCATATTCGTAGCAGCTTCTAAATAAGCGTGCAGTACGGAATGCGTGTAACTCATCGTCGGCATTAATTGTCTCTACGTTGCCAACTTGAAACGTTTTGTTTTTAGATTTGCCATTGCAAACCCAAAATACCGTGTAGCAAAGATAGCTCTTATCTTTTCTACGGTCATATTTAATGGTTCTTGATACGCCGGTTAAGCCAGTGGTGGTTTTATTTTTGGGGGGTTTTAAGAAGCGTGTTCTACTGCCTTTTAGGACAATTAACATTTGGTCACGCCAAGCAATGGCTGCGGCTATGGACTTGCTCCTGTTGCCCCATAATTTATGTGAAAAATAACGGCTACTTTCTTTGCCGCGTCGGACGATGCGAACTTGGTATCCGAAAGCATCGGGTTCGGTAATGTGTTTGTGTTTTATCATGATGGATTATCTGGTCTTTTTAAAAAGTTACGAGAAATCGGATGTAATTTTTAATGGATACAAATAATTTTTTTCGATTTCATTGTATTTTCATAAAACTCTGCTACCGAGTTTTATAGTGACATTGATTATCTAACTTTTGTGAGTAAAAACAAGAAAATTTTCCTCGATTTGTGAATTACCTAGCATTTTAGTGTAGAATTATTTTTTATTCACTGGTTCGTGGGTATAATTTACAGCTTATTCACTGTATTAAGTATAAGGAGACACACATGAGTGTATTAGTAGGTAAGCAAGCACCTGATTTTACGGTTCCTGCTGTTTTAGGTAATGGCGAGATTGTTGATTCTTTTAGTTTTTCAGAAGCAACAAAAGGTAAATATGCGGTTATCGTATTTTACCCATTAGATTTTACGTTTGTGTGTCCTAGCGAATTGATCGCACTGGATCACAGAATGGATGAATTCACTAGCCGTGGCGTTGAGGTGATTGCAGTATCAATCGATTCTCACTTCACTCATAACGCATGGCGTAATACAGCGATTAATGACGGTGGTATTGGTCAAGTTCGTTATACAATGGCTGCTGATATCGCACACACTATCGTTAAAGACTATGATGTAGAAGCAGAAGCGCCTGCGGTTGCTTATCGTGGTAGTTTCTTAATTGATAAGACTGGTTTAGTTCGTCATCAAGTTGTTAATGATCTACCTTTAGGTCGTAACACTGACGAAATGCTACGCATGGTTGATGCATTACAGTTCCACGAAGAGCATGGCGAAGTTTGCCCTGCAGGCTGGACTAAAGGTGATGCAGGTATGGATGCATCTCCAAAAGGTGTTGCTTCTTACTTAAGCGAAAATTCTGATAAGTTATAGGTCGTCAGTTTTCGTGTTAGGGAAAGCGGGCTTTATAGCCCGCTTTTTTTTGCCTAAAATTAAGTGCAAGCTATTTTATACTTGGTTTTTATGAGCCATTTTTACTAATTGTAAATGGGTAAGATAAACGCTAACACAGCCTATAAAAATAGAAATAAAGGTTTCGCCGATAACGGCCATACCGATAGCAAAGCCTAATATATAGCCAATTAATCCGGTAACTGACCACTTAATACCATTTTCACCATTTTTTTTACCCGAGTTAAAAAATACAATTGCGGTAATGATGGCTATTAATATAATTAACATTCTTTTTTCCTAATTTTGTGTGTAATAACAAATCAAGCTAGAATCAATCTAACATTGATAATGTTCATGCTTTAAGCAAATCTCTAGGTTATTAATGGTTCTATTCTATTCTAGGGTTGGCGATCAATCCAGCAAGTATAATTATTTAATTTCTTCCGTGTAAGGAGCGCAAAATGGGTAAGCTAGCGAAAGGTATTTTGATATTTCTCTCTACAGTCGTAGTTTTAATTATTGCGGCCGTAGTTATTATTCCCTTGGTCGTTGATTTAAACGACTATAAACCAGAAATTGAGGCGGCAGTAAAAGATAAAACCGGGCGAACTCTTAGCATAAAAGGTGAATTAGGTTTATCCGTTTTCCCATGGATAGGCGTGTCTACCGGTAAACTTACCTTGAGTAATGCCGCAGGTTTTAAAGAACAAGCTTTTGCTGTGATTGGTGAAAGTGATATTAAAGTTAAATTAATGCCGCTTTTGTCTAAAGAGGTTGAAGTCAGTACAGTGGTCTTAAAAGGCTTGGAATTGCACTTAGCAAAAGATGCGCAAGGCGTCAGCAACTGGGATGATTTAGTTAAGCCAAAAGATCCTGATGAGGCATCCGCTGAACCAGATGAGGATAGTGATGAGCCTAATGCACCCCCTGCCCTTGCTGCTTTGGCGATAGGCGGCTTAGTTATTGAGGATTCTCAAGTGAGTTGGGATGATCAACAGTCTGGACAGCATGCAATAGTTAAAGATTTCAATTTAAAATTAGGTGCGGTTGCCTTTAACCAGCCTATTCCCGTGGAAATGTCTTTATTGCTGGAAAATACTAAGCCTGAGTTAACAGAGAAATTATCTTTGTCTACTATGCTGGTGATTGATGAATCAATGCAAAAAATACAACTAACACAGTTGATTGTTGATTCGACAACGAATGGCGAAGTAGTGTCAGGCGGCACGATTGATGCAAAAATTCAATCGAATATAAATGTAGATTTAGAGCAGCAAAGAATTCAACTTACTCAGTTCAATCTAGATTCTACTATTAAAGGCGGCGTCGTTCCTGAAAGTGAAGTTGAGGCGCATGTGCAGTCGGATATAACTTATGACTTAAGCAAGCAAGTTGCGCAATTGGCACAGCTTAAAATTGATACCATGGTTAAGGGAAAAGTAGTCCCAGGTGGATTGTTAGATGCGCACCTGGTGACAGAGCTTGCTTTAGATTTGTTACAAGAAACGGTTACGCTTAAAGGGTTGAAGTTAAATACTAATATGATTAATTTGACTGCTGATATAGCGGCGACACAAATTAAGTCAGATCCGCAATATTCAGGTGCGTTGAATGTTGCTCAATTTAGTCCTAAAGCACTTATGCAGCAGTTAAAAATGACAGTGCCGGAAACAGCAGATAAGCAAGTTTTACAAAAGCTTGCTATGCAATTTAATATGCAAGGAACGACTGATGCAATTGCTTTAGAAAATTTAGTAATAAACTTAGACGATACTTCAATTGAAGGTTTCACAAGGGTGAAGCAATTTAAAAATCCAGCGATTGTCTTTAATTTGGTGGTTGATGATATTAATGTTGATCGTTATAGTGCACCTAAAAAAGAAGGGGCAAAGCCCACGCCTGTAGCCACTCCAGCAACAGCCGTTGCGGCAGCGACAACTTTAATACCGATGGAAACTATCCGCGGATTGAATGTCACGGGTGATTTAAGCATTGCTAAGTTAAAAATTGCTAAATTAAGTATGGCTGGCGTCAGTTTAAACTTGCAAGCGAAGCAAGGTATTTTAACGACTAAACAAAGTATTAAGCAGCTTTATAGTGGTCGCTATAACGGTCAAATAAGTGTTAATGCAAAAGGGAAAGCTCCGCGGATTAGCTTGAATGAAAAAATCTCAGGCGTACAGTTAGAGCCATTATTTAGCGCAATGGAACCTGATACACCAGCAAAAATAAAGGGCGCAGCAAATATTACAGCTAAATTAAATATGCGAGGTAATACGGTTCCCGATATTAAGTCGACTTTAGGTGGGAATATTGACTTTTCTGTGGCTAAAGGTGCGATTACTGGTTTTAATGTGCAGAAAATGATTGATATGGGCAAGTTATTCACTAAGGGAAAAACAATGAAAGAAGGCTATGTAAATGAGCAAACTTTGTTTTCTGTACTGCAAGGAACAGCAACGGTTAATAAAGGGCTTATTAATAACCCAGACTTCTTATTAGAGTCTTCTACAGTAGAGGTAAAAGGCGCAGGTACAGCTAACCTAGTTAATGAAGCGTTAAGCTATAAAGTGCAAGCTAAGGTTAAGCAAGCCTCTAATGCACGGCCTGTGGCGATAAAGGTGGGTGGTACATTCTCTAAGCCTAGTTATACTGTTGATGCTTTATCAATGATCACCGAGAAAGAAGAGGAAAAAATCAATAAAGAGATTGATAAGCACCTCGGTGAAGGCGCTGGTAAGGCAGTGAATAAATTATTAAAAGGTTTTTTCTAGGCCTGGGGGCGGGTATTATTGAGTTCTTGCTCCTTTTAGGTCGTTAGATCCTCGTTTTGCTTGTAAACTATGAACTTATTAAGTGTATAGTTTACAGCGATTTATTTATGATCCCCCAAGCTTTTCAAGAAAATTTGCTACATTGGTTTGACCAATTCGGACGTAAAGACCTGCCTTGGCAATTGCCAGCCACACCCTATCGGGTTTGGATTTCTGAAGTCATGTTACAGCAGACGCAAGTTGCCACTGTGATACCTTATTTTAATAAGTTTATTCAGCGTTATCCTGATGTCGATGCACTTGCGAATGCACCTTTAGATGAGGTACTCAGCTTGTGGGCCGGTTTGGGTTATTATGCGCGGGCAAGGAACTTGCATAAAGCTGCAATAGTAATACAGCAAGCTGGCTATTTTCCTGATTCTTTAGAAAGCTTAATGGCTTTACCTGGGATTGGCCAATCGACTGCGGGAGCTATTTTAAGTATCGCGTTCAATAAAAGTGAGCCTATTTTAGATGGTAACGTGCGGCGCGTATTGGCGCGATTTAAGGCGATACAAGGCTGGACGGGAGGTAATGTTGTTAATAAGCAATTGTGGGCAGTTAGCGCATTTTATACGCCAGAAAAGCGAGTGGCAGATTATACACAGGCAATGATGGATTTGGGGGCAACTTTATGTACTCGCTCAAAGCCCAATTGTTTTGCGTGCCCTTTGCGTTCAGATTGCCTTGCTTTGCAGCAAGGGCGTGTGCATGAGTTGCCGACGCCGAAAGTCCGTAAAAAAATACCCACCAAACAATGTGTTTTTGTTCTGCTATTAAATCAGGATAAGGAAATTTTGTTGGAAAAAAGAGCGCCTGTAGGCATTTGGGGCGGTTTGTGGAGTGTGCCCGAGATCGATGATATGCAAGAGTTAGAGGGCTGGTGTCACTCGAGGTCTATCAATATAGTTAAAAAAGAAGCTTTAGCTATCCGGCGGCATACCTTCTCGCATTATCATTTGGATTACGAGCCGGTACTGTTGTATGTGGATAACCCTATAAATAATGTGCTGGAAGCCGATAAGGCTCTCTGGTATAAACACCTACAGACGAAAAACATTGCTTTGCCTGCTCCGGTAAAGCAGTTATTTGATGAAATTAATGAGGAATAAAATGGCTAGATTAGTACAATGTGAAAAGCTAGGAACAGAGGAAGAAGGTTTAGATTCAATTCCTTTTCCTGGATCTAAAGGGCAATATATTTACGATCATATTTCCCAAAAAGCATGGAAAGAATGGATTGCTATGCAAACGGTATTAATTAACGAACATCGTCTAGCTAGTTTTGAGCCTAAAGCTAAGGCGCTGATTGAGTCAGAAAGAGAAAAGTTTTTATTTGGTTCTGACTTTCAAATGCCTGAGGGTTATGTGCCGCTAAAAAGCTAAAATAAAAAAGGGCCATTAGTTACGAACTACGTAACTAATGGCCCTTTTTTCTGCTTAAGTTTAAATCAAAAAGCTTAGGTTTAACGCTTCATTGATTCAAAAAATTCAACATTAGTCTTGAAGTCTTTAAGCTTGCCTAAGATAAATTCAGAAGCAGCCATTTCATCCATAGGCTGTAGAATTTTACGTAAAATCCAAGTTTTTTGTAGCTCGTCAGGGCTAACTAAATAATCCTCTCTACGCGTACCAGAGCGATTAATATGAATCGCTGGATAAATGCGTTTTTCAGCGATTTTACGCTCAAGGTGTAGCTCCATATTACCGGTACCTTTGAATTCCTCGTAAATCACTTCATCCATACGCGAACCAGTATCAACTAGCGCAGTTGCAATAATAGTTAAACTACCGCCCTCTTCGATATTTCTTGCGGCACCGAAGAAACGCTTAGGTTTTTCAAGTGCATTAGCATCAACACCACCGGAAAGCAGCTTGCCCGAAGATGGTGCGACTATATTATAAGCGCGAGCTAAACGGGTTAATGAGTCTAACAAAATAACTACGTCGTGTTTGTGCTCAACTAAGCGACGAGCCTTTTCGATAACCATTTCTGCGACTTGAACGTGGCGTGCAGCAGGTTCATCAAAAGTACTAGAGATAACTTCGCCGCGAATACAGCGTTCCATTTCTGTTACTTCTTCAGGGCGCTCATCTATGAGTAGTACGATTAAGTAGCACTCAGGGTTATTTTCTGCAATAGACTGAGCTAAGCTTTGCAGGATCATGGTTTTACCAGCCTTTGGTGGAGATACGATAAGTCCACGCTGACCTTTACCTATAGGCGCAATTAAATCAATAACTCGGCCAGTTAAATCTTCGCTAGAGCCGTCACCGCGCTCCATAATGAAACGTTTATTAGGAAATAAAGGAGTTAGGTTGGTAAATAGAATTTTATGTTTTGCATTTTCGGGGGGCTCAAAATTGATTTTTTCAACTTTAAGCATAGCGAAATAACGCTCGTTATCTTTAGGTGGTCTGATTTTTCCGCTGATGGTGTCGCCAGTGCGCAGACTGAAACGTCTAATTTGGCTAGGAGAAACATAAATATCATCGGGGCCAGCTAAATATGAGCTGCCGGGTGTCCTTAAGAAGCCGAAACCATCTTGTAATATTTCTAAAACCCCGTCACCGTAAATATCTTCGCCGCTTTTTGCTTGTTTTTTTAGAATAGAGAAAATAACTTCTTGCTTTCTCGTTCGAGAAACGTTTTCAATGCCTAGGCTTTCTGCAAGCGAGATAATATCTGGAATAGGTTTTAGTTTTAATTCAGTAAGGTTCATACAAAGAGGTGTTTAAAAATAGAAGGCGCTGTTTGTGTAGAATGACAAAGTCAGCTTAAGGTAAAGATGTGGATGTTTTGACAGTGCAAGTGAGGTCAGCACCAGAGGCAAAGTATACATATAAATCTAGGAAGTAACAAATTATTATTGATTACTTCCTAGATAAGAACAATTAAATGTTGTCGTCGATAAACTGAGCAAGTTGAGATTTTGTTAATGCACCAACTTTAGTTGCTTCAATATCGCCATCTTTAAATAGCATTAGCGTTGGAATGCCACGTACGCCGTAATGTGCTGGTGTCGCAGAATTATCATCAATGTTTAGTTTTGCAACAGTAATTTTGCCTTTATACTCACTGGCAATTTCATCTAAAACTGGGGCAATCATTTTGCAAGGACCACACCACTCTGCCCAGTAGTCAACTAGCACTGGTGTGCCAGCTTTTAAAACAAGTTCGTCAAAATTACTATCAGTTACATGAAGGACCAAGTCACTCACGCCATTCTCCAAATTATTTCACAAAGTGCTAATATCCCTGTATCGAAAAAATTTGTCAATATTTTTTGCCTATTTGACTCGATAAGTTCGAAGTTTAGTACCATAAGTAAAATTTTTGTGGCGCTAATCTTGCAGTGCAAATGCAATGTTATTGATGTATTCTATATGGATGAAAAAAACACATTTAACAGATACACGGTTTATTAACTTAGAGCTTTCAAGCTCTATCTTGCGTGGTTTGAACGGCGCGGGATATGATCAATGCACGCCAATTCAAGATCGGTCGTTGCCCATTGCTCTAAGGGATCGAGATGTTGCCGGGCAAGCGCAAACGGGTACAGGTAAAACGGCGAGTTTTTTATTGGCAACCTTTCAGCGTCTGTTAAATGATAAAAGTGAAGAGAAAAAGTACCCAAGAGCGATTATCTTAGCGCCAACGCGTGAGTTAGCGATACAAATTCATAAAGATGCCTTGTTACTAGGTAAATATCTTAATTTTAATATGGCTCTGATTTACGGCGGCACTGATTACCAAAAACAACAAAAAATTGTGCAAGGTAATGTGGACATTATGATCGCTACGCCAGGACGGCTTATTGATTTTTATCGGAAAAAAGATTTTTCTTTGGATAATATTCAAGTTATGGTTTTAGATGAAGCCGATAGAATGTTTGATCTTGGCTTTATTAAAGATATACGCTATTTGTTAAATCGCATGCCAAGTCCTGACAAACGGTTAAACTTGCTCTTTTCCGCGACTTTATCGTTTAAAGTGTCGGAATTAGCTTATGAGCATATGAATCAGCCCGTCATGGTTAAAATTGAAAGCGAAACGATGACCGCTGACTCAGTGAATGAGGTTGCATTTTGTCCCGCAAATGAGCAGAAAATCCCCTTATTGCTTGGTTTGATTCAAACGCATAGTCCTGTGCGTAGTATTATTTTTGTTAATACCAAGCGTAGCGCTGAAAAGTTAGAGGATTATCTGGCCGCCAATGGATATAAAGTGGCGTTACTCAGCGGTGATGTGCCTCAAGATAAACGTCAGCGATTATTGGCTGATTTTCAAGAAAGTAAAGTCACGATTATGATTGCCACCGATGTTGCTGCTCGTGGCCTACATATTCCCGATGTATCGCATGTATTTAATTTTGATCTGCCTCAAGATGTTGAAGATTACGTGCATAGAATCGGTAGAACCGCACGTTTTGGCGCGAGTGGTGAAGCGATTAGTTTTATTTGTGAGGAATATGCTTATTCGATGCCTGATATCGAAGATTACATAGGTCATAAAATCCCTGTACAGCGAATTACTGAAGAGTTACTGCCAGAAATTATAAAGCCAGCCGCTCGGCCCAGACCGCCGAGAAAACCAGCCCCGAATAGAACGACAAGGGATACTAGAGCAAGAAAGCCTCGGCCTAAAGCAGTTCAAAAGAGCGTTAAGCCCACTGAAAGTTAAATCAGTTAACGCTAGGCGGCATAATTTCTCGAAAATCAGTGATAGCAGGAAACTCGTTAGTGGTTTTTGCTGCTTTTTTCGAATCCGGTTTATTAATATTGATTAAATGTTCAATGCCAAAGGAATGTGCTGCACGTAATACGGCTAAGCTGTCATCAACCATCAATGTTGACTGCATAGTAAAGTCTTGCTGTGCTTGAAATGCATCCCAGAATGACTGATGTTCCTTGGCGAAACCAAAATCATGTGAGCAAATAATCTGCTTAAAAAAGGGCTGTAAACAGGTCTTCTCCATTTTTAGTGAAAGGCTATCAGGATGAGCATTAGTCACTAAAAACACGGATTTATCTGTTTGCTGTAATGCTGTTAAAAATTCAGTCACATGTGGCAAAATGTCGATTAAACCGGAAATTTCAGCTTTTAAACCAGCAATATCTAAATTTAGCCGCTGACTCCAGTAATCCAGACAATACCACTCTAATCGCCCTTCCATATCTTTAAATAAAGGCTGCAAAAACTGCTTGGATTCAGCTAGTGATAATTGATTTTGTTGGGCATAGCGCTGTGGTACAAACTCCAACCAGAAATGGTTGTCAAAATTCAAATCCAGTAAAGTGCCATCCATATCTAGCAAGACAGTATTAATTTTGTTCCAATTGAGCATAACAAAAGCTATAGTTAAGAAAAATAATATTAGCCACCATAACAAAAATGTCAGAAAAACCGAAGATACTTAATAGAAATATCGTGGCTCAATCTCAGCTATTTAAAATTGAAGCTTTAGATTTAGAGTTCAGCAATGGTGTGACCAGGCAATATGAGCGTTTGGCTAGAGGTCATGGTAGCAATGGCGCGGTCTTGATTATTCCTGTAATTGATAATGAAACCGTGCTATTGATACGCGAGTATTCAGCAGGCGTTGAGCGTTATGAGCTAGGGTTGCCTAAAGGGAAAATAGATAATGGTGAAAGCTGTGTGCAAGCAGCAAATCGTGAATTAAAGGAAGAGGTGGGTTATGGCGCGCATAATATCCAGCAACTAAGTTCATTTTCTTTGGCGCCCAGTTATATGGAGCATATGACTGATATTATGCTTGCGCAAGACTTATATCCAGAACGGTTGGCAGGCGATGAGCCTGAGGAATTAGAGGTCATACCTTGGAAGCTGGATAATTTAACGGAGTTAGTGATGGGTGGCGAATGTACTGAAGCTCGCAGTATTGCTGCTTTATATATGGTCAGGGATTATGTTCTGTCCAGAGTAGGCAAGATATAAAGATTCCTAGTTAAGTACCGAGGCATAATTACACAGCGTTTTTGTAGGTTCGAATTTATTCGTACCTTTTGTTCAATAGACTTTTTCGGTACGAATAAATTCGAACCTACGGGCATACCATTCAGTTTATGCACACTCCTAATCACCTGAAACGCGAATAACCTCAGCAATAGAGGTTACCCCCGATTTTGCATAAGTTAAAGCACAATCTGAGAAGCGCTTGAAATTTGGCGTTGTTAAAGCTGCAGCCGTGAAGTCGGCAGAGTTACCTCGGCGCAACGCGTCTAACGTCTCATGGCGCATTTCTAATAATTCATAGACACCAATACGGCCACTATAGCCTGAGTTTTTGCAATGAGGGCAGCCGGCACCTTGTTTAAATGGAAAGTCAGCCGCATTTATTTTGAATACTTCACTTAGCCAAGTACTCTGGCCTTCGTCTATAACGGCTGGTTGGGTGCAATTTTCACAGAGCCTACGCACTAGACGTTGAGCAATAATAACGCGTAATGCACTGGCTAAAATATAGCCTCGTATGCCCATATCTAATAAGCGAGTTGCCGTTTCTACTGCGCCATTGGTATGAAGTGTGGAGAAAACTAAATGGCCGGTAATGGAAGCTCGAATGGCAATATCTGCGGTTTCAGTATCACGCATTTCCCCCACTAAGATAATATCAGGATCTTGGCGCAGAGCAGAGCGTAAGGCGCTCGCAAAAGTTAAACCGACTTTATCATTAATTTGTACTTGATTGACCCTAGGTAAACTATATTCCACAGGATCTTCTGCGGTGATAATTTTAGTTTCGAGCTTGTTGGTTTCGGTCAATGCGGCATATAAAGTCGTGGTTTTACCGCTACCAGTCGGCCCAGTAACGAGCACTAAGCCGTGTGGACTATTAATATGTTTACGAAAGCATTTTAAGATGTCCTCAGGAATGCCTAAAGCGTTTAAATCTAATAGCCCTTTGGAATGATCTAAAATACGCATTACGATCGATTCTCCGTGCTGTATGGGCAAGGAGGATAAACGCACGTCCAGCTTTTTTCCTTTAACTGTGATATTAAATCGGCCATCCTGAGGGATACGCTTTTCTGAGATATTAATCCCAGCCATTAGTTTAAGGCGCACTACCAAGGCAGAAGCAATCTTCACTTCATCGATAACTTGCTCAGTTAATACTCCATCAATTCGCTGTCTAATGCGTAGTACTTTTTCATCCGGCTCAATATGAATGTCCGAGGCATTCATTTGTATCGCATCATCAAAAATAGATTGTAATAATTTTACGACTGGCGCATCAGCGATTTCATCTGTTGACACCAGTGCGTTAAAGTCATAATCATTTTCGGTTAATTCACCTTCTAACTCTTCAGCTAAATGAGAAATTTCTTCAGTGCGACGGTAAGATTGGTCGATGACAACGAGTAATGCAGACTCGCGAACAACCACAGGGCGCACACGTTTTTTCAATATTCGACTGACTTCATCGAGAGCCATTAAATCAGTAGGATCGGACATTGCTAGCAAGGTGTCATTCTCATTATCTTCTAAAATGAGCACACGGAACCGGCGTGCTAGATTTTCCGGTAACTTTTTTGCCGCTACTGCATCGCGCTTATGCTTAGTAATATCTATAAGCGGTATTTGTAGTTGGCGAGATAAGAAATTTAAGAAATCTGTTTCACTCAGATAGTTCAAATCAATAAGCGTCCGGCCTAATTTAGTGCCGACTTTTTTTTGTTCCGCCAATGCCGTCATGAGTTGCTCATGGGAAATAATTTGGTTTTGTACTAGCAAATCACCAATACGAATTTTCTTTCTTTTGTCCGTAATATCCATGGGCTTTTAAGGGAGTTGTTGGAGGCGTTGTTGTATATAATCGTTTATGGCGGAATTTAAACTGTGTAATTTTAATGCATTTTGATAAGCATTATACGCTGCTTCTTTTTGGTTTAACGCATCTTGTGCAAGCGCTAAACCTAGCCAGTATTCGGCTTTGTTAGAGTTAATCTGAACTAAAGTTTGGTAATGTTCACTCGCTCGAGAGTAAGATTTATTCTGTTGGTAAGCGGCGGCCAGTAATGCTAAATAGGCTTCATTTTTAGAAGGCGTGGTAATTTGAGTTAATAACTGGAGGGCGCTTTCCGTATTTTTTTCCTGTAGATAAAGTTGTGCACGCGCCATTATAAAGGCTATATTTTTCGGGAATATAATCAAACTTTTATCTAATAAGTCAGTTGCGCTTTGTTTTTCACCAGCATTAATTAGTAGGCGGGTTAATAGTAAGCGCGGATTACTCTGCTTGGGCGCAAGCTTAAGACTTTGTCTTAATAAGCGAATCGCATGTTGAGTATTGTTGGTTTTTGAGGCTTTCTGGTAGAGAGCATTTGCTTGTTGAGCTATGCTTACAGGGGCGGGTTTAATGCTATTTTTTGTTGGTTGTGGATTAATAACTGCAGGTGCATTTAAGCTAGGGCGGGAGCTTGGTTTGACCTTAAGTGGCTTGGCGATGAGTGTGGATTTCGGCTTAACTGGGCTAGCAATAACTTTGAGTAATACTGGTTTGTTACCGATAGGCACGCTCTTTATTTTAGCTAAAGGTTCAGGTTCATTTACTGTTTGTTTAGATACTGTTTTTAACGCAGGAATAGCTAAAGGGTGGCTAACAATGGTTGCTGGCTGTTTTGTTTGAGATAGTGCTAGAAAGGTAAAAAACACAGTGATGCTGCTTATTAATGCACCTATTAAGAGCGTTTTGGAAACACTTTGCTTCGTTGCGCTAGGGCTGACATGAACTGCATTTTCTTGAGCAAAGGATGGGGCAGCTGTTGCTTTGTTATGCTCAATATCGCGTAGCATTTGATTTAGTAAGCTCATATTAACTCCTGAACATAAAGTGCCAAAGTGAGTCCTATAAGCAAGGCTAAACCCCCGTAAATCATTTTTTTATAGCGTCGTCGGGCTATGCTTTTAGAGCAATCTTCAGTATCTAATGCCGACGTCAGTATGTAGGGCTTTGTAATGTTATGCTGGCCTCGGCCATAGGCAACTAGCATCGCTTTATGGGCAAGAATATTAATCAAGCGAGGAATCCCACGGCTGTAATAATGCAGCGCTTTAAGAGCTGAGCGAGAAAAAATATTAACCTGAGTACAATTAGCAATAGTTAAACGATGGTTAATATAACTGACTAATTCAGCGTAGTTTAACGGACGAAGTTGATAGCTAAAGGTGATCCGCTGTTTTAATTGGCGGATAGATTTATGCTTTAAAAGTTCATCTAGCTCAGGTTGAGCAAAGAGCACAATTTGTAGGAGTTTTTGTTTTTCTGTTTCTAGGTTAGTGAGTAAACGTAATGCTTCTAACGTTTCTCGTGACATGGCTTGAGCTTCATCAATAATCAATACAGCTTGCTGTCCACGACTGGAAATTTGGATTAAAGATTGATTCAGTAATTGTAGGATTTGTTGTTGATTAATATTCTGGGCATAAGCAATAGAAAATTCATCAGCGATAGCTTTACGTAACCCTGAAGGCGTTAAATGCGGATTAGGCAGGTAGGCTGTTTGGTAACGGTCATCTAGTTCATTAAGCAGTTTACGACATAATAAGGTCTTACCAGTGCCAACATCGCCCGTAATTTTAATAAAGCCTTCGCCATTATTTAGGGCGAGCAATAATACATTGAGCGCTTCTTGATGCGGTGGTAATTGACAAAAAAACTGCGTGTCTGGCGTTAAATTGAATGGTTTTTCTGTCAACCCGAAATGCTGTTGGTACATAATTATCGCTGTTTATAAAGCCCGCTTTACTGCTGATAATCCGTATCGCCCCATAACTTGAAATCTTCGTATTCTTTAAGTCGTCCTTTAGAGTCAGTTAAATCTTGATTCCAGCTATGCTCATCCTTAATAACGGTCGGTTTTAGTAAGATAACTAATTCAGTTTTTTTACCGGCTCCCGTATTGGTTCTGAATAACCAACCAAGGTATGGTAGTTCGCTTAACCAAGGAATGCCGCTTTTACCTTCCGTTCTAATGGTTTGCATTAGGCCGCCAATAACAATAACTTGGCCATTTTTTGCCTGAACTATGCTGTCTGATTCACGCATAGTATTTAGAGCCATAGGCACTTGGTTATCTTGCCCATTCGCTATAAAACGTTTATCTTGAGCTTCGACTAAAGTAATGGAAGGGTGGATATGTAAAGTAACCTCGTCTCGATCATTTATTTGCGGTGTGACATCTAAAGCAATGCCGGAGAAAAATGGAGTCCAAGTGACATCTTGTGTTGTTGTGGTTGTCGATGCAGAGCTATTATTATCTGAAGAAATATCCGTGATAAAGTACTCATCTTTACCCACTTTTATAATTGCTTTTTGGTTATTAAGTGTAGAAATTCGTGGGCTAGATAGGATTTTTGTTTTTCCTTGCGTTGCTAATAATTCAACATAAGCGGTGAAGTCACCAAATTGTACTTGAGTAGTAAAGACGTCTTTCACTTGAGAAACTGCAGAGGGTAATGGTGCAACACTAGTGAGAAATGCTTTTCCGCTTTCTTTGGCAATGCTAGCCCAGTTCACGCCATCTTGATGACTATCATCTAAGGTTATTTCAATAAATTTAGCTTCTAAAATAACTTGGCGTTGTGATTGTGCCTGTGTAGCATCGATAAAACGTTCGATTTCTAATAGCTGCATCGGCTTTGCCCGAGCCACAATCACCCCTGTTTGCTTATTGAGAGCAATGCTTGCTTCTGGGTTACCGGCAATTAAGGCATATAATGATTGCTCTAGTTCGCCCCAAAAATTGGCATCTGTTTGGGTAATAATAGAGCCGCCAGACGTTGAGCCAGAATTTTTACTATTACTGCTGCTATCAGTTGAGCTTGAGTCAGAGTGTTGTGCGCTTTGACCAAAGGTTACGCGGGTACTCGATTTGCCTTTGCGCGTAATATCTAATAGGTCAATTTTAAAGATTTTAGTTTGTGCGCTAGCCGGATAAATAATGTAACCAATATCCGTTTTTTTATAATCATAGCCGTATACTTTATGTACGGTGGCTAAAACTTGTTCAAGCGTTACTTTTTTTAGCGTTAATGAAATAGCTCCTTGAACGTCAGGATGAACCACCATATTGGCATCACTATCAACGACTAGGCCCATAAAAAATTCACGAGCATCTAAGTCATGCACAGAAATATTCAGTCGTTCAGCAACGGGCTTTGAGCGTTTGTATTGCGCTGCATTCAAGGTTTGATCAAAATCTGGGACTAAGGCATCGCTGATTTCTTGAGGTGGAGTTAGAGCTTTTGTTTGTTCTGGGGCAATAACATCAGGAAAATAATCATCAACAATTTGCTTTTCTGGGGTGCAGGCAGTCGTGCCCAGAATGCAAGTTAAAGCGAGTAGACGAGAAATATGTTTCATACTAATGATTAGATTTATATGATGCTGGAATTAAGTATAAGCGTTTAACAAGCCCTAGATACTTTATTAAAACGGAATTCTGCTTTACCTTTAACAAGGTAATATCGTTAAATGACTCGCCTTGTTTTAAGGTTTTACCATTTAAGGTGGCGCGCTTTGAACGGTACGAAAGCCAGATCGCAGATAAGACAATACCTTGGCTTTGAGTTGCGGGCGAATGTCCGGTTGTTGGCGTATTAATAGGTTTCGTAGGGTCGCGAAATTGCGCAACGGCAGCTTGGCTCAGCATTAGAAAACATAGCACTACCTTTAGTCTAAACACGTAACCAATGCTCCTGAAAACCTAAAGTATAGACTTTAATAGTCACTTCTGCTGTCGGATATTCTTGGGTTTTATAGTCTATGCTATGCCATAAAAAACGCCAAGGAGAGGCCTCAATCGCTTGCAAATAGCGTAGTGTGTTTTGGTAATTACCGGAAAAAGTTAAACTTAGGCCGTGCTGAAACACCCATGATTTCTCTTCTTTTTGCTCGGTTAACGATGTTACCGGCAACTTTTCTGCGCGGATCAGTTGTAAGCCATAGTCGTCATTTAATAGCTCAGCAAGTACTAAAGTCATAGAGTCTGACTCAACAAAACGCTTATTACCTAATTGAACTTTTTGTTTGAGCCGTTTTAAATTAGCTTTTACGTTAGTTAATCTCTGTGTATTTTGTTGATTTGGATTAAATTTTCCTTGCGCCTCGATTTCTGCTTTGGCGACAATTAAATCATTTAATTGCGTATCTATTTGGCTCATTTCTTCGCGCAGTTGTTGTTGCTGCTGCCAAATAGGTTGTAGATATAGATTGTCTAGCCCCATCCATAACCCGGCTAGTATAGCGGTGACAATATAAAGCTTTTCGCGTAGCGATAATAACTCTAAGCGCGCTAATAACATCTCGTTCATGATGCGGGTTTCTCTTCTGGCACTTGCGTGCTAATCGTAAAGTTGATTTGTTTGGCGTTATTTTCTGAGGCTTGCATATGTAAATGAGCAAAATAGCGCCCATTAAACACGACCTCTTTATTCAGTAGTTTGATTAATTGAGGCAAGGTATCGGGCAAGTAAGTGCTGCCTTGTAAATGAATCGTGTTTGTCTCTGCATCTATGCTTATTTCTGTTAACCAAATAGTATTTATTGACTGTTCAGCCAAGGCACTAAAGTAAGCTGAGAAACCGGTGTTTTTATCGGATTTCTGATCACTTAACATAGTCACGACACGCTCTAAAGACGCAGAAATATTTTGTAAACGATCCAGTTCGCTGACCAATAAAGGGTTTATATCTTGCTTGGGGTACTGCAACTGGATAAGCGATAAATTGCTTATTTCAGTGCTTAATTGTGCTTGTTTAACTTGTAATTCAGTTTTTAATTGATGAACTTGCCAGCCCTGCCAAGCGCAATAGCAGAGGACAAGTAAGAACAATAAACTACCACCAACAATATATGATTGTTTATTGAGTCCTGCTTTTTTCTTTTGTATAAGTTCTTGGTATAAGTTGATCTGTTGAATCATGTGTCGCTCACCTCATGACGCAACGTAGCGCCAATAACTGAGGCACAGTAAGCTTGGGCTTTATCAGCGAGGATAGTATCACCCTCTAAAATCGTAGAAATATCCATAATACGCGAGTTGGCACTTAAATTTTCATTCAAATGACTGAGAATATTTTCCGTATGACTAGGTGCGGGAATAACTGCGAGAGTCGAGATAGGCGGGATGCCATAGTAACTTTCAACATAGTCCAAGGAACGTTGGATTTCTAAAGATAAATCATTGATTTCCAGCGATGGAATATCTGAATCTAAGCGTAAATCTTCAAAGCCAGAATCTAATTTACGGGATAAATAAATACGGCCTTGTTTTTGTATGATGATACTGCCATTTTTAGGTAATAAGTGCAAAATTGCTACACCGCGATCATTTTCGGGGAGTAAAGTTGCCAAATTACGTAAAGCGGTTTCCTGAATATCGATCACTTCTAAATCTAGCCCAGCTTGTTGGCAGAGCTCTATTTTGGGTTTGAGTACTGCAGCGGAGCTAGCAATCGCTGCCAACATCTTTTTGCTACTGGCATGTTTAGCATCAGGGAGGTGGTAAAAATCAATACAGGCTTCTTCTACTGAAAAATCAACTAAATCAGCAATTTTCCAACGTAGAGCCTCACGCATTTCATCGTTGGTAACAGGCGGTGTTTCGAGGGTTAAATGTCTATAATCAGCAGGGGCTAAAAGCAAATGGCAATGAAATTCATCTAGGTCATATTCATCAGCAAGGCGGGAGAGAGTGGTTGCTTGCTCATTTTTGTTGGAAACGGGAAAAAAATCACTGAATTCTAATTCCAGTTTATTTTCTGGCGTATATTTTGCGATAGCGACACTGAGACCTTGCGGGAGAAAGCATAAGCTAACAATCCCGCGGCATACCTTCTTTCTTCCTAAAAGTTTCGTTAACAATCCCAAATGTCTGCCTAGTATATTTTGTTGAATTATTTTCGATTTTACAGAAAATCATTCAAGGGTAAAGGCCTTTACATTAACGGGCTTCCATTTTAAGACAGGGCGAGCTAATAACTCGTAGGGTGGACTGAAGTCCGTCCTACCAATAGGGTGAGCATCCTGTATTAAATGCGTAGCCAATTAATGCGATAAGGTGCGTAATAAATTAGCGTAATCTTCGTCAATTTTATAATCTGTAGTGCGTAATGCTTGAATGCGCTTACAAGCATTAATCACCGTCGTGTGGTCACGGCCACTAAAAGCATCGCCAATTTCAGGTAAGCTATGACTGGTGAGTTCTCTTGCTAGAGCCATCGCCATTTGCCGTGGTCTCGTAACCGACTGTTTACGACTTTTAGATAATAAATCAGCAATTTTTATTTTGAAATAGTCAGCGACGGTTTTTTGAATATTTTCGATACTGACTAACTTATCTTGCAGAGAGATCAGATCATGCAAGGCTTCTTTGGTAAAATCAATAGTAATGGCTGCGCCAGTAAATTGAGCATTAGCCAAAACACGACGTAAAGCACCTTCTAAATCCCGAACATTTGAGGGGATACGCTTGCCGATAAAAAAGGCAACTTCATGGTCTAATTCGACACCCGATTGTTGCGCTTTATTCATTAAAATCGCCGCGCGCGTTTCTAAATCAGGCGGCTCAACAGCAACCGGTAAGCCCCAACCAAAACGTGATTTTAAACGATCTTCTAGGCCTTGAATTTCCTTCGGGTATTTATCACAAGTTAAAACAACCTGATTTTTCTTTTCCAGCAGGGTGTTAAATGTGTGAAAAAACTCTTCTTGAGAGCGCTCTTTGCCTGCAAAAAATTGAATATCATCGACAAATAAAGCATCGACATTTCGGTAATACTCTTTAAATGCATCAATACTGTTTTGCTGGAAAGCCCTAACCATATCCTGAACAAACTTTTCAGAATGTAGGTATACAATATTAGCATTCGGATTTTTGGCCAAAATAGCATTGCCGATGGCATGCATTAAATGCGTTTTACCCAAGCCGGAAGCACCATAAATTAATAGAGGGTTATAGGCTTTGCCAATATTTTCAGAAACTTGCAAAGACGCAGCTTTGGCTAACTGATTTGATTTACCTTCTACAAAATTGTCAAAAGTAAATGCCGTATTAATAAAGTTAGGCGACCTTTTCTTCTTCGGTGGTTCGCCCGCTGTGCCAGTTGTCGTACGTCTGGGTTGGCTGGGTGGCATAGAAGGTTTTGAACTACGTGAACCAATTTCCATTTTTACTTTATATTGGCCGCCAGAAAACTCAAAAATGGCATCTTCAATTTTACCTAAAAATTGGTCCCGAACATGCGCAATAATAAACTGGTTCGGAGCCAGCAGGACAATAACATCATTTTCTTCTTGCGCTTGTAATGGTCTAATCCAGGTGTTTAAATCATTGGTAGAGATTTCATTTTCAAGACGAGATAGACAGGAATTCCAAATAGAGCTCATTAAACGATTGGTAAGATAAAGTGAACAGTACGATTTTAGCTGGGGCTTATATCGCTGTTGAAATAAGGAAAAAACAGAATCTGAAGCAGTTTTCAGTTGCCATAGATAATAGCATAAAAGGGCTTATCGTCTCCTTAAATAATACCTAAAAATGACCACAAAAATGCAAACTATATTAATTACAGGCTGTTCGACTGGTATTGGTTATCGTACCGCTGTCATGTTAAAAGAGCAGGGCTATCGAGTCATTGCTTCCGCTAGAAAAGAAGCCGACGTTGCGCGCTTGACTCAAGAGGGCTTTGAAACAGTGCAATTAGATCTGGCTGATAGCACCAGCATTATAAATGCTGTTAAACAAGTCACGGAAATGACTGGCGGTAAACTCGATGGCTTATTTAATAATGGCGCGTTTGGTCAGGCGGGAGCCGTAGAAGATTTGAGCCGTGAGGTTTTACGTGAGCAATTTGAAACTAATCTATTCGGTACGCACGAACTAACAAATCTGATTATTCCCTTAATGCGCGCACAAGGCAGCGGGCGTATTATTTATAATAGTTCGGTTTTAGGTTTTGTCGCCATGAGTTATCGTGGCGCGTATAACGCTAGCAAATATGCGCTGGAAGGCTTAGTTGATACGCTACGGCTGGAATTAAAAGGTAGCAACATTTATTTGTCACTGATTGAGCCAGGGCCGATAAGCAGTGATTTTAGAAAAAATGCTTTTGCTTCCTATCAAAAAAACATAGATTCAAAGAATAGTGTTCATAAAGAAACGTATTTAGCGATGGAGGCGCGTTTACAAAAAGAAGGCCCAGCCGCACCTTTTACTTTACCGGCAGATGCCGTGGTCGAGAAAGTTATTCATGCGATGCAGTCGAAACGACCTAAAATTCGTTATTATGTGACTTTCCCGACGTATTTATTCGGTTTTTTAAAGCGAATTTTGCCAGCGAGTTGGCTGGATTATTTGTTGGGCAAGGTGCAGTAAGGGTTCAACTGATATTAAAAGGAATATGATTTAAAAATAATATATTGTGGGAGGGGCTTTAGCTGCGATTTTATACGTTGGGGTTCGTTCCTCACCCACAACCTACACAACCATAACTTATATCCAAAAAGTAGAAATATAATAAATGGATAAAATTCGTTATTTCGGCGGTCTAGGGCTTAGCTGTTTCCGAATCAGCAATAGCTAAAGCTATTGCACTCCTAATGTTTTGAAGCGCCCTGTCTCATATTAAATAACTGATGTTACGCACGTCTCAGGTCACGGCAATTAAGTTAAGAGTAACTCCTTAATAAACAATGCATTAGATGTAGGTTGGGTTAGCTTATCTAAGCGTAGCGCAGATAACGTAACCCAACATGATTAATAAATCCAAAGATGTTGGGTTACGTTTTTTATTGCTGCGCAAAAAAAATCTAACCCAACGCTACTACGAACTTAAAACGGGACGTTCACTTTATTTGTAGGGCGGACTTCAGTCCGCTTTTTTAGCAATGGCGGACTGAAGTCCGCCCTACGAGTTATCAGCTGTCCCGTCTTAAGTGCGTAGCCCGAGTCTTTATATGTTATTGATTATAATTGTTAATTTCTATATACAATGACCATACACACAAAAGTGCCGGTTTTTTTTACAATCGAAAGTAGGTAAGTGACCGGCCTAAACACTATACAAATACAATGCATGGGTATTTTTTAATCTTCTGATTAGCTGATGAACGATGACACAACCAATTAGCTAGATTAAAAATAATGATTTGCACTATTTAATCTAGTTTTGTGGCGTTCATCACAAAAAAATAAAATAGCAGTTTAATTTGTTATTCCTGAAAAAGCCTATTTTTATGGCTTTATTAGTGTCAGCTAATTTTACAGTATCGAGTAAGTCCTCTCCCAAAGAAATCACTAAATAACTGACTATTAGCATTTAATTATTATTGGCACAGAAAGTGCATGTATATTTACAGGAAAGCAAGTAGACTAAAAATCAGATAGTTCAAGTTTTTATGCTATATGTGAGAACAAAATCACACAAATAGAGAAAGCACGGTTTTTTAATTTATTAGCTACGCTTTTATTTAAGATCAATCGAGCCTGACCCCTTTGATCACCCCTTTGATCTTTGTTTGGAGAAAGAAATGTATTCAACAAAAAAACTCAAAATTGTTTCTACATTGCTAGTCACAATTTTATATACAGGTAATGCCTATTCGGCATTTATTGAAACATCAAACAGCTGCCCAGGCGGTGTCGGTTGTGAGCCGACAGCTAGCGCTGATAATTATGGCTATACATTCACAATCGCAGACACAGTCGTCAATAACATTTATAAAGCCACCTTAACAAATGACTCACTAGCTTTTCCTGATAGTGGCTCCGAGGCTCCGGGAGCAAGGATTGATCGTTTTGCATTTAACATGCTAGCAGATTTAGGTGTTGATTATTCTATTCAAAACTTCACCCCAAATACTTGGTCAATCTCGGACGCAACAGGAGGCATTCATTTCGATTATGTAGGGGATCCAGATTCCCAAGCGAATAGACTTGGCCCACAAGCATCTTTGATGTTTGAATTTAATTTGACTGACGACTTCTTAGCTTCGCTGACTGGTTCAGTATTTAATATTTGGAGTTTAACTGATACAGACAATGGTGGTGGCTTTGGCGGTGGAAGCGATACAGGCCAAGTCGCTGTTTCCTTCCAAACGCTACAAGGAACTGAGGGAAGTGACCTACTTGCTTCTAACTGGGGACCAGAAACCCCAGATGATCCAACTCCTCCAACTCCTCCAAATGATCCAACTGTCCCAGAACCTACATCACTAATGTTATTAGGTATCGGTTTACTAGGTTTCTTTGGTGCTTCACGCAGAAAAGCGAAAGCAGTATAAAGAGCTAAGTTTCAGACAAACAAAAAGGGCGCTTTAAGCGCCCTTTTTTATGCCGATCAATTATTTTTATTTTCTACTCTTTCTACCGCCACCCTTTGAGCTACTAGCTATCGTTAATGAAGTGCTATTGCCTTGAGCATTACCTACTTTGTCATAAGCCTCGACAGTATAAGTAAAGGTACCTGTTCCTGGACTGTCAGTATAGCTTGTCCTTGTGGTTGTTGCGATCGTTGCGCCATTACGTTTAATCAGATAATGATCAAAACCAGAACCTGTATCAGCTGAAGCACTCCAAGAGACGCCCACTTTAGATTTTCTTTGTTCAGTAGCCGATAAATTACCCGGTGCGCTGGGTGCAGTGCCATCAACGATAATACTGGCTGATTTACTGACAGCATTATGTGCAGCGGCTGAAGCAGTGACTGATCTTGTATAGCTTCCATCAGTAAGCGGTGCAGTCGTTACCCAAGAGGTAGTTTTAGCACTTCCCGCCGTTAGCTCAAAATCTCCAATCGATGATCCGTCACTGGCTGTCAAAGTAAAAGTAGTTGCTGCGCAAACCGAACTATCTTGATTAGTCAGTGAAACACTATAAGTGACGTTTGCACCAGCTTGACTGTAAACGGTGTTCGGCGCTAGTGAAAGTGTTGGTGCATTATTCGCACAGACTTCTACAAGGAATGTTTCGGTAGTGGCGCTACCAACATTGGAATAAGTTGAATTACCATTACTGTTATAGGCACGAACTCGGTATTGGTAGCTTGTTTCTGCTGTCAACCCGGTATCGGCAAAGCTGCGGACATTACTGGCTACACTTGCTATCTCGCTCCAATTAGCGCCATCAATTGATCTTTCGAGTTTGAAGCCTGTTTCATTATTGGCATTATCGGCCCAAGTGAGGTTAATTTTTGCATCTGATACCGCTGTTGCAGATAAGCTGCTAGGTGCTATCGGGGCTGATATATCAATAGTGCCTCGAAATGCCGCGACTATCGCTTTAGTATTGGTCATAGAGCGAGCATTATCCGCGGCACTAGTCCCAGTAACTACACCATTATAGAGTACGTTCGGATTTGAAAATTGACCTACGCGTGTACCGCCAGAGCAACTATAGGACATAACCGTTCTAAATCCGCCAGTCTGACAGACTCTGTGACCAAAAGAGTAAGGATAGGCACCCACTCCAGTGGTACTTGCATCGTCATGATGATCACCTTGGTTATGTCCTAATTCATGCGCTAATGTATGATTACCAAGACAAGAATACTTAGAGTCGTCATGCACGACACTAAAGGCATAAGAGGCAAAAGAAGTACTTGGGCTAGTCATTAGATAGCCTGTTCCACATGCGCTGGTGTCCGCAGTGATTAAAACAACTTGATCAGCGCCATATTGATTGCGTAATGCATGCAATTCATCCATTTTGCCATCACTAGCACCAGTTACATCACTTAAGCTGGTTGATGTAGAGCCACTTTCTATATAGTTGGTTTCAGTCATATGCACAAGGTTAATCTGCATATCAATTTGGCTATTTATATAAGCCTGATTGGCTTTAGCGACGGCATTGACAATTTTGGCTTCGATACCACTTTGTCCAGAAGCATTGGCTCGTGCTTTTGGCGTATAGGCAATCATGACATCAATGATGGTTCCTGCATTAATTTCAGCATTAGCCGCGATGGGGTCAGAAGATACTGTGGTATCGATTTGGCCTCCCTCAGCATAAAAGTCTTCTACGGTTTTTATATCGTCATCGAAATCAGGGTTTTTACTAGGATCAATTTTAGTAATTTCATGTAAATCATTGGCACCTAAATTGATTTCATATAAATCCTCACCGATACGTACGGTTCCTGATAGGGCGTGTTTTCTACTAGTTAAAAACACTTCACTATCAGGCTGATCTTCAACATGACCAATCCAAGTGGTACTGCCTTTTACTTTATCAACCAAACGATCACGAATAACAGTTATCACAGTATCTTCAAACAGCGTCAGCGTTAAAGCATCAGAGTTTAAAAGCTCAGTTTTCACTTTAACCGAACGATTTCTATCTTTAACTTCTTTAAGCGGGCGTACTTTATTTTTTTTCTGAGTGATGCCAAAGTCATCAAATAATTCAGGAGCTAGACGAACTTTTTTCTGTGCGTGTGTTTGTTGTGGACTATTATGCCCTTGAGATGCATAAACCTGTGCGACGGGTAACATGGCACTCATTAATATTGCTGCTGTGATCGGTTTGTTGTATTTCATGATCTCTCTCCAAAGGAGTTTTGTTTTGTTGGTTGATAGTTTAGTTTTTACACAGATTTAAAATGTGACGTAGATATCGCTTTGGTTTTTATAGTGTGATGATTCTCTCACTTTGCTAGATAAGGAGGTTAAGGCGCTCAAATGAATAAGCCAGCATAAAAATACATCCATAATTTACAGGCAACTACTACAAAATTTATTGCATTATAAATAGTGAGGTTTCTTAGGCGCGCGAATAAACATAGCCAAGGATATGTGTGGCTAGTTAGTACTAAGGCATAATTACAAAACAATTTTTCTAGGTTAGAATTTATTCGTACCTTGTGCTTAATAGGCTTTTTCGTACGAATAAATTCGAGCCTACCTTATAAACTTAGGTATATTATTAAGAATTTTACGTAGGTACTTATTGCAGCGTTGATAGGCCGGTTAAGGCATATATGCATCCACTCCTTGGACAGTTTTGAAGTGTATCGAGGGGGGCAATAAAATAAGCCCAGATAAAACAGAGTTTTATCTGGGCTATTAGTAACTTCTCATTACTAAAGGGTACAGGCAGTTTTTCAGTTCGTCATTCCTGCACGCTGTTAGCAGGAATCTATGCTCAACGTAGATTCCCGGTAAAAGCGCTCGGGAATGACGATATTTTTATAGGCATTTTCCTGTGACTAATGAGAAGTTATGGCTATTAATTTAATTAATGAGGTCTTAGTTCATTAGTTTATTCACGCTAGTTTTTGCTCCTTCGACAGCGCCAGTCGATCCGTCTTCAACAATAGTTCCCGTTGCGGAACCTTTTACTGCACCATTAACGCCTTCTTTAGCGCTATCAGTGGCTACGGTTTTAGCCATATCAGAAACAGAATTATCATTTACTTGCTCTACTTTATCAGCAGTTTTCTGTGCTGAATTAGTTGCATCAGCTGTTTGATTTGCCGCATCATTTACATCGCTTAAACCGAAAGCCATTACATTTTGAGTGCTCATTAGCAACAGACTTACAAAGAATATTTTTTTTAACATTTTTGTTCCTTATTTTTATTATAAAAATGCCTGCAGGTTAACCTGCGAAAAGCATACTAATTAAAATGATATAAATATTTCTTAGCTCGCTAGGGAGGAGTTTGTAAGCTAAAAAATAAATATCATTAACAAGCATAATGCAGTATTGATGCCAAACTGGGTTCTTTATAGAAAAATGATTGATTGAATATATTTCTGATTTTAGTTGATAGCAGTATTTACAATGCTTGTAGGCTTAGAGTTCTGAGGTAAATCAATTTTATATTCGGACTGTTTATCTTAGCTAATAGCACTAAAAACAAAAAACTGTCGCTTTCAAACAACTAATTTGATCGTTTAAAAGTAATGGCCTAGCATGGTTTATGGTTATTATTCATAATAAAACAATGGCTTACCTATTTATAACGCGCTGTTAATAAGCGTCGCATTAAAGAGACAGGTGGGTAAGTTGTAATTTTAGCTAAAATTTAATTGTCATCTAATCTTCATTCAATTGTTACATTTATGTCATAAATCCTTGGTATTTTAACCTTAGGAATCAAAATTCAATAACACCTGAAAGCACTGCTAGTCCTTCATAACCTAAAGTTTTGGGTTTTATTTAATATGCATTCTTTATTAGTCAAGGCGCTGGAATGAGAGGTTGTGGATTAATGCCAATCCTAATAGATTTATACTTAAACTTAATATAACCCAGAGAAACCATCATCCAGCCTGACTACCCAATCAAACATGGTCACAAGCTTTAGCAGATGCATGGATTCCCAATTAAGGATTCCGGAAATGACGGCTATTACAGTGAATAGTTATTGGGGTTGGCATTATTACCTGACTCAGAATATTAAATTGGCAAAGGTAGCGTAAGCATGGTTAAAAAATCTCTATTATTGATGTTGGGTGGCTTTATTTTTGTTATCGGGATGATTTTATTTCCCTTACCTGTACCTTTTGGGTTGCCAACGATGATCGTGGGTTTAGCGATTATGTTTAAAGCCTCTAATAAGGTTAAACGTAGAGTTATTAGACTGTTTGATAAGAATCGACATAGCCGAAAAGTATGGCAAAAAGCGAAAGATTACCGACGTAGTAAAAAGGAATCGCTTATTCGTTAAGCGCTTGTCACAAAAGTTTCAAAAAAGCTTCATTATTCTGTCACAGTAAAAAACTATCCTTAGCCTTGAGCACAATCAATGCACCTGAAGTGATCTTCAGAGTAAAACAGAGGTAAGAAAGATGAAACTGATTTATTCCGTCCATAAATATGATGTTTTTATGTTCACGCGTTTAATTAATGCAGGAATCTACCAACATTTAGCTTTATTTTCTCGTTATATTTCTCGTACTGGAGATGGCCACCTATATGCTGTACTCATCGGTTTTCTTTCTCTGACCGAAGGAGCAGAAAGTACTTTTTTACAAACGCTACTACTCGCCTTTTTAATTGAACGACCAGTATATTTCGTGCTGAAAAATGGCTTCAAACGCAATCGTCCGCAAGCAGCTTTAAAAGATTTTCATAGCTTAGTGACGCCTTCAGATCAATTTAGTTTTCCTTCGGGTCATACCTCCGCCGCTTTTATGGTCGCAACGATCATAGGTTTTTTTGTGCCCTTATTATTGTTGCCCTTACTTTTATGGGCAACTTTGGTGGGCTTTTCTCGTGTAGTACTTGGAGTGCATTTTCCAACGGATACTTTAGTTGGAATGCTCCTGGGTGTTAGTGTTTCTCTTTTCAGTTTAAACCTATTAATGTTATGAAAATATTTTACGGAGTTCAGGGGACAGGTAATGGGCATATTACCCGCGCAAGAGTGATGGCGAAAGAGCTATATGCGGCAGGTTTTGACGTTACTTTTCAATTCACCGGCCGACCAGCAGATAAGTATTTTGATATGGAAGTCTTTAATGGTTATCAGCATCGTGAAGGTTTAACCTTTAATACCGATAAAGGGCAGGTTAATTATCTTAAGACGGCAGCTGAAGCAAAGCCAATTCGTTTTATTAAAGATATTAAGGCACTTGATTTGTCGAGTTTTGATTTAGTCATTAGTGATTTTGAGCCGGTTACGGCTTGGGCGGCTAAAAAGCAGAACAAAAAGGTTTTAGGAGTAGGGCATCAGTATGCTTTTAATCACGATATTCCGCGCGCAGGTTCTGATCCAATTGCTGATCTTGTGATGAAAAATTTTGCACCTGCGGATATAGGTATAGGTTTGCATTGGCATCATTTTGGCCAGCCAATACTGCCGCCTATCATTGATACACCAGAATTCCCCAAAAATACGCAAAGCAATAAGATTGTCGTTTATCTGCCCTTTGAGGATCAGCATGAAGTTATTAAACACTTGTGTCCCTTCGAAAATTTTCAATTTCATTTGTACTCTCCTACTCCTGTTGCTAGTAAATATGAGCACATTATTTGCCATTCTTTATCAAGAGACGGCTTTCAAAAAGATTTATACGATTGTCAGGGAATTATCAGTAATGCCGGTTTTGAGTTAGCCAGTGAATCCTTGCAATTAGGTAAAAAAATACTTGCTAAGCCTTTGCATGCACAAATGGAGCAAATTTCTAATGCAGCGGCTTTAAAGCAGTTGGGTTATGGACACACCATGAATGACATGGACCCAGAAGTTATTGAGCAATGGTTGCATCACCCCCATGCGGTTCATATCACTTACCCAAATATTGCGCGCGCCCTAGTTGACTGGATGAAAGATGGTATGCCAGAAATGACATCTGAATTTACCGAGAATATATGGGAAAAAGTTGATGTGTTGCAGGTGGGTATTTAGCTAGCTTTATTAAGAGCATAAGCGCTGAAAGTTAAAGGCAGAACCTTCGGGTTCTGCTTTATGTTTTAAAGAATTAGAATAAGCTAATTTTGAGGGTTGTCTGCAATGGACAATGCTCAATGTTCTTTAGACGGATAAAAACAGAGGGTCGATTAATCAATCGGGCTGATCAGAAAAAAGCTATTTCCATAGAGCGAATTTAATCAACTTTCTACTCTCGTGCCGAGCTTGCCCAACAAACAGTTCAGGTTGTGGCTCGCTTCGCGATCACAATCTAACCTTGTTCGTTATGCTTTAATTTCATCAATTGGTAATATTTGCCTACCGTGTCTAACCGTAAGGATTGAAACAATCTCAATTTGTATCCTATAAATGATACGATAATTTCCATGAATAATTTCGCAAAAATCATCTTGCATTATTTCAGGAACAATACGACCACTCTTCGGAAACTTTTCCAATCGTTCAACGACTTTGAATGTTGATTCGACCCATTTTTGAGCCGAATTTGGACTATCTTGAGCAATGTATTCTGCTATTTCAGCCACACGGTCAATTGCCAATGGGGACCAAATTATTTTCACCTTTCAAGCCTCTGCAATACTTCCTGTCTTGCATCACTGTGGCTAACGCCATTTCCAGCTTCTAACTGAGAAATCGAGGTCTGTATATCTTCCAGTAATTCAATTTTTTCTTGCATTGCCTCAAATTCGCCAACATCCAATAAAACGCCCACCCCTTTTCCATGTTGAGTGATTATTAAAGGTCTTTTAGTATCATGAACCTGTTTTACAAAAGATGCCACGCCTGAACGAAACTCAGACATAGGTCTAATATCTTGCTCTATGATCATTCTACGCATAGTTGTACCTTAAAATTTACAATATTTGGTACAGTATATCGCACAAAATTATTTAATGGGCGATTTTAAAGCATAACATCAAGCTCACCTGGCGCGGGCGAACCGAAACTATTCAAAAAAATTATTCGATCTTCATCGTCCTCATAGATATTTTCACGCCGATCACCTCGTGATGTGACGTGATAGAGAGCATTAGGAAATTCAAGTCTGAGTGGTCTAGTCATATTTCAACTATATTTTAATCAGAACTAATTCGCAATTCGGGACCTGACCCTGATGTTCTGATGTTTGTTCTTAGTTGTCCCACCCTTTTTAGTGGGTATAAAAAATGTGATAAGTATCGCAAAACCATAATAAGCATAAAATTAGTATGGACTTTTGGTTTTAAAGTATTAGAATAAGCTAACTTATTTATATTTTGAGGTGCTAATTATGAACAAATTCAAATCTTCTATACTTTTTGTTTTAACGCTTATATTTTTCACGCTAACAACTCAAGTTTATGCACAGCCTAAAAATGGCAGAGTAAGTAATGAGGCGCTTAATGCTACTGAAATTGCATCTTTGCTGTTTATGCGCGAAGAAGAAAAAATGGCACGAGATGTTTATATAAAGATGTATGGCGCATGGAATGACTCTGTTTTTGATAATATTGCCAGTTCTGAGCAAGAGCACATGGATGCAATTAAAGTCTTGTTGGATAAATACAATTTAACTGACCCTGTTATTGATAGTATTGGTGTTTTTAATGACCCTGAATTACAGCATCAATATGATGAATTGCTCGAAAGTGGTGAAATATCACATATGGAAGGACTTCGTGTTGGCGCATTGATTGAAGAAGTTGATATGCAGGACATTCAAGAGGCTATTGATACTATAGAGAATGAGGATATGATCAGTACTTACGAAAGCTTACTTAAAGGATCGCGTAATCACCTAAGATCATTTGTTGGTAAAATTGAAGAGCAGGGCGTTGTATACGAAGCGCAACTCTTAACACAGGAAGAGGTTGATGCAATCGTTGATTCTCCTATAGAAAGAGGTCGCTAATTAATTTAGTTCATTTTTCCTGATAGATAAAAAAGCGGTCAATCTTCGGATGGCCGCTTTTTTTTATGGGTTGAGGCTTAGGGGCGAGCATGAATTAACTTTTACATTTTTATCTGGGGCGCAGGTCTTTAGCCTGCATGTTAAAAGGTAGACTAAAGATCTGCGCCCCATTGTGCTCAAGTTATTCCATGCACAGTCCTTAGCTTTCATAGCGCTCAATCAAGCCTTGGTAATAGTCTACTGATTCCGTTTTTCCTCGTTTTAAAGCTCCTTTTTGGAATATACGCGCTTTTTTTAATAGCATATTCGTTGCCGCTGTTTTATTCTCAACGCTTAAGTCAGAGTGACTGAGCAATTTGTCTAGGGCTTGTATTCTGAAGCGATCCATTCCCCAATACTGATGTGAAAGCTGATCTTCATGGCCGCCGTATTTATTGATTAAAGCTTGCTCTAAAAATAACACCGGATATTTAGCGCTAATGCGTAGCCAGAGGTCATAGTCTTCGCAGGCAGGCAGGTTTTCATCGAATAGACCTACATCGTCAAAAACTGAGCGGTGTATTAATGTTGAGGAGGGGGATATCGCGCATAAAGGTAGGCAGTGCGCAAATATCCAGCCACCGGTTTTTTGGTACTTATTCATGGCGTTGACTCTTACGCCATTACGAATCCATATTTCTTCTGTGTGACAGAGCTTTATTTCTGGCGCTTGTTGTAAGGCCTTTATTTGTGTTTCTAGCTTTTCTGCAAACCAAGTGTCATCAGAATCTAGTAAGGCAATCCACTCGCCTTTTGCCTGCCGTATGCCGTTATTTCTAGCGGCGCTGACACCTTGATTTCTTTGGTAAAGGTACTGTACTTGTGGAAATTCAGTTTTGACCATCTCAGCGCTTGTATCAGTAGAACCATCATCAATGACAATAATTTCATCGGGTAATATGCTTTGTTGTAAGGCTGAGTCTAGCGCTCGCTTTAGCGTTGCTTGTCGATTAAAGGTGGGAATAATAAGAGAAATAGTCATAGATAGGAGCTTTTTCTAAAAGAGCATGATGAGCTAAGGGGCGAGATTTGAATAAAACCTAAAACTTTGTGTCGTATGAAGCTTGCGGAATATGGGAAGTTGAATGAACTGCGCTTCCTGTATTCCGTAAACTCCATACAGGCATTAGTGCGTAAACTTTAGGATATTATTAAGTCCGCATTCCTAAGGACTGAAAAAAACGTTATTTTAGCGCAAGTTTTGCCGTTAGAAATGACTAGCTAGATAAAATAATAAATTGTGCATATTAAGTGTAATTTCGCACAATTTTAATTAATGGGTTATATGCCTGAAAGGAGTAGGGGATATAACTTATTCTTAGCTTAAAATAAGCCTAAAAGCATTGATATTGTTATGTTTTTACTAGGCAAACAAGTGAATTATGCAGTTACTATGCCAAGAGTAGCGGCAAATTGTCGCGCGTCAAAATGACACATTTTCATGCGCAAAGAATCCTCGTAAACTAAGTCCAACTTTGAATGCGTTCCTTTTCTAGGAAATCAGAGCTACTTCCTTCCTCTTATGCGGCTTCTGGCCGCATTTTTTTTTAGGACATTCATCATGCAACGTACCTATTATTTCCCCAACTCTCCAGCTGCTTCTTCTACAGAGCGCCATAATCATATTGCTTATCATGAAGCAGGACATGTCGCTGCTATTTATATCCGTAATCGTGAACTGCAATTACCACCGGTTTTCTTTGAAATAAACTTTAATCGGAATGAGTGCGCGGAATACCCTTTTTTTGCCAAAATTGAAGGTGGGCGCTTAATTGATAACTTACCGGTTGCTGAAATTGAAAATACCTATTTAGATTTAGGCGCAGAAAAATACAGCTTACAACAAGCTTATGAAGCCGATGTAATAAACTTGCTTGCAGGCCCTTTGGCGGAAGCTAAATTTGTTGCACTACGTGATGATGAGGTATTCAATCCACAGTTGGTGAATATTAAGGCCTTAAATAACTATGGTGGACACTCTGATTTAGAGCAAGCCTATGCTTATTTGGAGTATTTTATTAGCGATGCTAGAGAGCGAGAATTAAAAGTAGAATATCTTTTTATACGCGCGTTTCAATTTATTAATCAACCTAAAAATTGGCAGTGCATCGAGAATTTTGCCCGCTATATTTTAAGTAATGAGCAAGCTAATATTTCATGTGAAGAAGCCAGTCTTGTTTTTGATAAGGTCTTAGCAAGTTGATTTTTCGCTTGATGTAACTTCTCATTATTAATGAGATAGATGATTTTTTTGGTCGTCATCCTGCATGTTGTTAGCAGGAATCCAATTTTAGCGTAGATTCCTGATAAAAGACTTCGGGAATGACGATATTTTTATAGGTATTTGTCTGCGACTAATGAGAAGCTACCGCTTGATGAGTTGTCTAACTGATTATTGGATAAATCGCTAAAACCCACCGAAAGCTAGCGCATCAATTTCATTACGCAATAAATTTAAAACGTTTTTTCCAGTTGCTGGTGCCGACTCAGTTAAATCAAGTTTTTTATCCCCTGCTAATAGCGCCCTTTTATTTAATAAGCTTTGCAATTGCATTTTTTCATTACTGCTAAAGCGCCATTGGCTAATAATTTCTGTATATTCCGTTATATCTGTAGTCTGAACTAGACTCGCTAATTCAGTCAGTTGCTGATAATAGCTGTCAATAACTGGTAGTGCAATTTTGATCCATTCGCTGACCTGTGCGGGTTTAATTTGCGTGCTGGCATTATCTTCATTATCAGAAATAACCTTAATGCATTGGATTAATTCACTGGAGCTAAAGCGGATCGCTGTTTCATAAAAGGCGGAGGCTTCCATTTCATAAAGTGTATCAGGGGAATAATTTAATTGTGCCTGGCTCACCGTGGTGATCAGTTGTGTTGCACAAGGTGGGGAAGTGACTAATTGCGGGTAATAACTACGGCCGCTGTCATGATCAATAATTTTTTGTGCAGAAAATATCGTACCTAAAGCATAGTCTTTATGTCCTGCAATGCCGATATTTAGCATGACCGGCAAAGAGTCTGTAGGAAATAAAGCTAAGGTATAGCCTACGCTTGCAGCCATCGCTGATTTGCCCAAGCCTGTTACTGTCAGTGTGATATTTGCACCTCGATAAATAGTAAAGGCACTCACCGATAATTCTTTTTTTAATTTAAAGTACTCAATTAAGGGTTTGGCCTCACAAGGTAAGGCTGCAAAGAAGTAACAGGAAGATTTAGGCATAAGCTCAGAAGTATCAGATAAAGCCATTTTTAGTAATTGCGACGGATAATATATACCCGAAACAAGCTAATGCCAGAACGAAAGCACCCCAACGCCTTATTCCTGCATTACGCATTGCCATTACACCAAAACCTACATAGACCAATAGCATAATGAATTTTGTCACAATCCAGCCATATTCTCCCGCCAGCCAATTGCCTTGAAAGACGAGAGCGATACCACTTAGCAATAAAATGGTATCGATCACATGGGGGGCTATTTTAGCAATTTTGACTTGTAACAAGGCCGGTTTAAATTCTGCAAGCATAATGCGAATAATAAAGCTGCTTACCGATAATAAGATAAACAGCATGTGCATGGATTTAATCATTATTTTTCCTTTAGTGAGAATGTAGCTACGCACAATAGTGTGCGTAGCTAAGAGTAAAAGTTTATTTCATTTTATTATATAGCCAAGTAAAGCCATCTTTTATTAGTGTAAATAGCTTAGGAAAAATTTCTCTTCTTAATTTTCCACCTATAAGCGCCAAGCTATTTAAACCAAGCCCTGTAATTACTTTTAATCTACGCTGACAAGCAGAGCCATTTTCACAAAACCATGGATTATTCATAAACCACATTTCTTTTATAGAAACAATCCACATAAAGGCAAATGAAGCCCCCATACCCGCACCAGCAATCATAATTAATGACGCAAACATAGGGTGTAACTTAGTTAGCCACCAGGATAAAATATCAATAATAAGAAAGGCATACGGCATACCGATTGCAATACTTTTATATTTGCTTGAGGCTGTGGTTGAGAAGCTAAAAATCAGCCCGATGAACATAAAGATAAAGCTGATACCAAATAAATGGATATGAGAAACTCGCGTTAATGAAGAAAATGTTGCTCCCTCATCCTCTTTAGTTACTTCCTCTAAGTTTTCAAATTCAGTGAAATCTGGAATCCCTGACGCGCTTTCGTTGTGACACATCACGCACTTTTTATCGATGATTTTATCGATTTTTAAATTTGTAAACTGATACTCATCAGCGCCATCACGTACCCACTGCATGATGGCAAAGTTTTCTTTCTCAGTCGCTTTATTTTTCATAGAGCCAGTTAGCTTTTTCTCTAACACTGTTCCCGAGCGGTTGCCGTAATAACTATAGACGATATCATCAATAGATAAGCCAAATTTCCCATCAGCCATGCCGTGGGTAAATAAAATCTGGATTAAGGCGAAAAGATAACCGATAGCCACGGTCGTTAAATAGCCAGTAAACAAGACTTTTACTGGCGTGTCGAGATCGCTCAGAGTAATTTTAAAGTTAGACATAGTCGGGTAGATAGGATTGTATATTAGAAATCTCTATTTTAGCTGATATATAGAATTTCGGCTAAAATTCATTGCCTTAGCTAGGTTGTTTTTTTATTATAAATGCAACTAAGATACGTGATTATCGGATAATGCCCGTATAATATCGGCTAACGACAAGCAATAATTTTTACGAATATAGGTGTAATAATAATGATGACAATGGATGATAGAGACGGCAAAATCTGGATGGATGGCGAATGGGTTGAATGGCGTGATGCAAAAGTACATGTCTTGACTCACACCTTACATTACGGGGCTGGTGTTTTTGAAGGTTTAAGAGCCTATCATACCGATCAAGGGCCAGCTATTTTCAGGCTAGAAGAACATACAGATCGTCTATTTCGTTCCGCACACATCCTGAATATGGAGATCCCTTTTTCTAAAGAAGAGATTAACCAAGCACATAAAGATGCTATTAGTAAGAATAACTTAGATAGTGCTTATATTCGCCCTATGTGTTTTTACGGCTCTGAAGGCATGGGTTTACGTGCCGATAACCTTAAAGTTCATGTCATGATTGCCGCGTGGAGTTGGGGGGCTTATTTAGGTGCAGAAAGTATGGAAAAGGGCATTCGCATTAGAACGTCGTCTTATACTCGTAACCATATTAATAGTACGATGTGTAAAGCTAAAGCCAACGGTAATTACATTAATTCTATCTTAGCTTTACAAGAAGCATTATCTGCAGGTTATGATGAGGCATTACTACTTGATCATCAAGGTTGTGTTGCTGAAGGCAGTGGTGAAAATCTATTTATCGTGCGCAATGGTGTTATTTATACGCCAGATACCACTTCTGCATTAGAAGGCATTACTCGCGAGACTATTATGACGATTGCTAAAGAGCATGGTCTTGAAGTGATAGAAAAGCGTATTACGCGTGATGAGGTTTATATCGCAGATGAGGCATTCTTTACGGGGTCTGCAGCTGAAGTGACGCCAATTCGTGAATATGATGACCGTAAAATCGGTTCGGGGTCGCGAGGACCTATTACTGAAAAAATTCAGACTTTATACTTTGATTATGTACACGGCCGTAGAACTGACCATGAAGAGTGGTTAGCGCGAATTAAATAAAGCATATGGAGTACACAGGAAGCACAGAGAAAAATTCAATCTCTGTGCTTTCTGTGTTTGTAACTTTATTTAAAGCCCATACTGCTGTTGATACTCCTTGATAGCTTCGATATTCATACCATAAGAATCATCAGCCTCAATAAATTCAATAATATGCTCTAAAGCAATAATTGAAACCACCGGCATATCAAAGCGGTCGCTCACTTCTTGTATTGCCGAAATATCATTTTCGCCTTTTTCTTGGCGGTCTAACGCAATTAATACGCCTGCGGGTGTTGCGCCAGCATCGTTAATAATCACTACCGATTCGCGTACCGAAGTTCCTGCGGTAATTACATCATCTAAAATCAAGACATTGCCTTTTAAAGGTGCACCTACTAAATTGCCACCTTCACCATGGTCTTTTGCTTCTTTACGGTTAAAAGAAAAGGGGATGTCGCTGTCTTGCATGTGCGCATAAGCGATAGAGGTAGTGCAAACTAAAGGAATGCCTTTATAAGCTGGGCCATATAAAATATCGACTTTTATTTTTGAATGAATGAGCGCTTTAGCATAAAACTCACCTAATTTCGCTAATTGAGCACCGGTGTTAAATAAGCCGGTATTAAAAAAATAAGGACTGATACGCCCTGACTTTAAATGAAATTGTCCAAATTTTAATACGCCACATTCAAGCGAGTATTGAATAAATTGTTTTTGATAATCAAGCATTGATTAAAAATCCTTTGTTATATGTTTAGTAGTGATAACGTAATTGAGCAATCAAAATAGTATTGTCGGTCACTTTGTATACAATTCTATGCTCATCATTTATGCGTCTTGACCAAAAGCCAGATAAGGCATGCTTCAAAGGCTCTGGTTTGCCAACTCCTTCAAAAGGACTGCGCTGAATCTCTTTAATGAGCGTATTAATTCTTTTTACAATAGTTTTGTCAGTTTTTTGCCAGTAAAGGTAGCTGTCCCATGCTTTAGGTGCAAAGGTAGGGTTCATTCAATGAGTTCTCGCTTAACGCCTTTATCAGCTTCAAGTTCTGCAATGGACTCAAGCAAATTTCGCGCATTTTCAGGCGAACGAAGAAGATAGGTTGTTTCTTCCATCGCTTGATAGTCCTCTAAGGAAAGCATAACGACAGGAGATTCTCGTTTTCTGGTAATAATGATAGGAGCATGGTCATTACATACTTGCTCCATCGTTTTGGATAAATTTGCTCGCGCAGCGGTATAGCTTATAGCATCCATAAGAACCTCATTAACTAATGGTACGGATTAAGGTACATGCAGTATAGTCATACATAAAGAAAAAATCCAGCCGGCTATTTAAAGGGCATCAGATTTTAGCATCACGGACCAAGAAATTTTTCTAAAATACTGTCCAAAAAGTGCCAGCCTTTTTCTGAACAATAATACTGTTGTTGTTGGTATTGAACTAATAAGCCTTGGTTTAGGCAGTGAGTTAAAGCAGGTTCTAATGTTTGTGTGCTTAAGCCGGTTCTTTGCGTATAAATATCAAGGCTAAAGCCCCCTTTCAGGCGCAGACTATTCATCACAAATTCAAGCGCTAAATCATCCGTTTTTATCGGACTGGCAAGCCTATCAGCCTTGTCTTGCTTGAGGTATTGCTCTGGTTGTTTTGGTTTCGTAGTGCGGACAATATGATTAGGTGTGACCTGAGTTATTTTGCCATGCGCGCCAGCACCTATGCCTAAATAATCACCAAATGACCAATAATTAAGATTGTGTTTACACTGTCTGCCTGCTTGGGCATAAGCCGAAATTTCATATTGTAAATAGTCGTGCTGCGCTAATAATTCCTGACAAGCTAATTGGCTATTAAAAATAGCATCATCTTCAGGTAATACCGGTGGGTATTTATGAAAATAAGTATTCGGCTCTAAGGTCAACTGGTAAAAAGAAATATGGCTGGGCTGCAATGCAATCGCTTGTAGCACATCGTCAATGCTATCTTGCTCGGTACTGCCTGGTAAGCCGAACATTAAATCTAAATTAAGATTATCAAAGCCGGCCTGTTGAGCAATTGCCACTGCACGTATCGCTTCTTGAGCTGAATGAATACGACCTAAGCGCTTTAAGTGCTGGTCATGAAAGCTTTGTATGCCGATAGAAAGGCGATTAATGCCTATCGTCCTATAATCAGTGAATTTCTCGCTTTCAAACGTGCCAGGGTTTGCTTCTAAGGTGATTTCTATATCATCAGCAAAAGGGAGTTGCTTTTGAATACCGAGCAGTAAGCGCTGTATGTGTTGTGCAGAAAATAAACTCGGAGTGCCGCCGCCCATAAAAATACTTTGAATAGAGCGTGTTTCTGAAAATTGTGCAATATCTTGCGCTAAATCATTTAATAAAGCATCGATATACCGATCTTCAGGCAAAGTGCCATTCGCCTTATGCGAATTAAAATCACAATAGGGACATTTTTGAATGCACCAAGGGAAATGAATGTAAAGACTAAGAGGGGTAGAGGTTTGAGGCACTAGTGTGTATCTAAATAGGAGGTTGGAGCTTTGTGTGGGAGGGCTTTAGTCCCGATAACGGAGTTAAAGCCCTCTTACGCATAAGTATACTTCGGGGTTATTTTCCGGCAGCTTGCTCAGGCGTTACCATAACGCCGCAACTTGCTTCTTTGCCTTTCATATTCATGCCTTTCATGTCACCACCTTGTTTTCCGCTCATCCCTTTCATGCCCTTCATGTCACCCATACCGCCTTTCATATCCATGTCTTTCATGTCGCCCATGCCGCATTTACCTTCTTTCCCTTTCATCATTGCGCCACACATCTGCTCCATGCCTTTTTTCATTTTTCCACCCTGCATCATGCCGCCGCACATACCTTCCATGCCTTTCATATCCATCCCTTTATCCATGTTCATGCCATTTTTCATGTCCATGTTTTTTTCCATCTTCTTGGATTTGTTATTGCCCCAACCCGATGTGCTGACGGAGTAGCCTTTACTCTTTACCTTTCCTGTCGATGCTTTTTCTTTCAGATCACCACAAGCACCTTCTTTGCCTTTCATCATGGCGCCGCACGCTTGCTCTAGGCCTTTTTTCATTTTACCATTTTCCATCATGCTGCCGCATTTGCCTTCACCGCAAGCAGCCTCAGACTTATCCATTTTCATTTTAGAGCCGCACTTCATTTCGCCGGCTTTGTCAGACTGTGCAAGCTGCATATAGCCGCTATTTAATTCAGTCATCGCAAATGGGTTGCTCTCAGCATTAACCGCTGTTACAGCGAATGAAGATGCTAAGGCGGTACCAATTGTAGTTATAGTTTTAGTTGTTTTTTTCATGATCTTCCCCTCAAGTTGTTTATTATTATTTGTTAATATAGTGCTTTTTTACACTCTTTACCTTTCCTTTGCAAGATTCCTCTAGGTACTAAAAGGTCCATTTTATAAGAACTTACCTAGCTAATATCCGTTCCTTCATTGCTATGCCCATTGCTGAGGGGGAGTTAACCACTTCGACGCCGGCGGCTTTGAGTGCATTAACTTTACCCGCAGCCGTACCTTTACCGCCAGTGACAATCGCTCCCGCATGCCCCATGCGTTTTCCCGCTGGAGCTGTCAAACCAGTAATATAAGAAACCACAGGTTTGGTAACATGATTTTTGATGTATTCAGCAGCTTCTTCTTCTTCACTGCCGCCAATTTCACCAACCATAATAATACCTTGGGTCTTGTCGTCCGCTTGAAATCGGCTGATTACATCGATGAAGTTCATGCCATGAATAGGATCGCCACCAATGCCAACGCAAGTACTTTGCCCCAAGCCTTGCTGCGTAGTTTGGTGTACTGCCTCATAAGTTAAAGTGCCTGAGCGCGAGACAATACCGATAGAACCAGCTTGATGAATATTGCCGGGCATAATGCCAATTTTACATTGCTCTGGTGTGATAATTCCGGGACAGTTAGGGCCAATCAATAAAGCGCCGCTGTCCTGCATTGCTGCTTTAACGCGCAGCATGTGTAAAACGGGAATGCCTTCAGTAATACAGACGATTAATTTAATGCCTGCATCCACGGCTTCTAAAATCGCATCAGCAGCAAAAAAAGGCGGCACATAAATTACACTGGCATCAGCTTGTGTTACGTCATAGGCCTCTTGTACGGTATTAAATACCGGTAAACCTAAATGCTCTGAGCCGCCTCGCCCCGGGGTTACCCCAGCAATTAGCTTAGTGCCGTAATCTAAAGCATGGCGCGCATGAAAAGAGCCTTGTTTACCGGTAAAGCCTTGGCAAATTACTTTGGTGTTTTGATCAATTAAGATACTCATGCAGCACCTCCAGCAAGTGCAACGGCTTGTTCAGCCGCGTGATCTAAATCTTCAGCAGGGATAATATTAGGCGCGACATTATGTAGTAGTGCGCGGCCTTCTTCAGCATGAGTGCCTTCTAAACGGACAATGACTGGCAAGTCAGTTTTAATTTGCGCTAATGCACCTAAAATCCCTTTAGCAATCACATCACATTGCACAATGCCGCCGAATATATTAACTAAAACGGCTTTGACATTTTTATCAGAGACGATCAGTTTAAATGCTTCCGTCACTTTTTCTGTGGTTGTGCCGCCGCCTACATCGAGAAAATTTGCCGGTGTGCCACCTTTTAATTTTACCAAGTCCATAGTTGCCATTGCTAAGCCAGCACCATTGACCATGCAGCCGATATTGCCTTCTAAAGTAATATAATTAAGGTCAAATTGTTTTGCGATATTCTCTTTTTCGTCTTCTTGGCTGGTATCGCGCAAAGCTAGAATATCCTTATGCAAGGCACAAGCATTGTCATCAAAATTGATTTTTGCATCTAAAGCGAGTAAATCGTCCGCCTCTGTTTCAACTAAAGGGTTGACTTCAATTTGACTCGCATCTTTATCTAAGAATAGTTGCATCATGCCTGTCATTAGCTGATGCAGAGCTTTTAATTGCTTACCTTGTAAGCCCAATGCAAAAGCAATTTGTCGACATTGGTAAGCTTGTAAGCCGGCAGCAGGGTGGATAAATAGGCTGATGATTTTTTCTGGCGTTTCAGCTGCAACAGTTTCAATATCCATGCCGCCTGCGACAGATGCGATAAAACATAATTTTTCTGAGTGCCGGTCGATAATCAGACTTAAATAGAATTCGCGTTTAATAGCTGTTGTTTGTTCAATTAAAACAGAATTAATTGGTAATCCAGCGGCTGTCGTTTGCTGTGTAATTAACTGTTGGCCTAACATTTGATTTGCCGCGTCAACTGCATCGGCAGCTGTTTTGGCTATTTTAACGCCGCCCACTTTGCCGCGGCCACCGGCATGTACTTGCGCTTTAACAGCCCAGCTAGTACCAGATAGCGCTTGTGCTGCAGCCAATGCTTGTTCAGCCGAAGTGACAACTATACTTTCGGGAACAGGTATTTTGTAGTCTCTAAATAGTTGTTTTGCCTGAAACTCATGAATATTCATCGTTGACCTTATGCGCCTATGCAAGGAATAGATTGAAATTTTCCAGTATATACGTAGCCAGCTTATATTTCAGTATTTTTTAGCGTTATTTAAGCGAGGCTAGTCGCTTTTGTTGGGTTACGGTTAATAATGACTCAACCAACCATAAACACGCTTAACAAGGAAAGCCTGATCACTCCAGTAAGGCGAGCTAGCTCGGTTTAATTTGAATTGACGGTACTGTTTATTGTTACGTGCTGAAATGCGCCTCTCTCTAGCACTGTCAACAATATCCTTGCCGTCTTGTTCGCCATAAATGTCGAAAAATGGAATACGGACCTGCTTAATGAGTTCGAATGTTTGCGCATTTTTACTGTCTGTTTCAGGTGCGTTTAAGCCAATAGTAACCATTGCCTTTATTTCTTGCATAGGTTTATTCGCTTGGGCGTATAAAGCCATTAACGCGCCTAGTTGGTGACCTACCAAGACTATAGATTCTGCGCCATGCGAGGCTAAATGGCGCGTTGCTTCATCAATTCTTTGTTTTGCTTCAGGAAATAATGGGTAATAATCTGCCTCTGGAGCACCCTCTTCACGTAAGGGCATTTGTAACGCGAAGGTCGCCCAGTTATGCTCTGCCAACTCACGTCTTAGGGTATAAATAAGAGGGTCATTATCAGGATGGCCAGCCATGTGGTGCAGTAAAATGGCCGTTCCTTTAAAGCCTGATTTTTCCGACTCTCTATAGAGTACCAAGAAAGGTTTATTGGGCTCGCCGAGCCAAACTATCTCATCCTTGGTATTGCCTGCGGAAATTTCTCTGGCATACTGCGCTTCGCGTGCTGCATCTGATGCATAAAGATTAAGACTGATAAGACAAAAAATTAAAGCAATAACTACTTTTTTAATTAACATACTTAGGCCTCCCGTGTATTTAGTGGACTTATGCAAGGGGTTTTATTGCGGTTATCGTGAGCGCTGCCGACTAAAGTCAGTTCGGAATGGAGCTAAGTTTTAATTGAAGCAGAATATAAATGCGAGATTAAGACGGCGTAGCAGTTCTGAACGAAAGCTAACATAGTTGAGGAATAAAAGCGTATCTCCCGTATGCGCCGATGCGAAGCATCGTCCTTGAACCGAAGGGTTCAAGTGGGAATCTATCTTGCATTTCAGGCTTTCCGCAAGCGGACATGCACACCAGTACACGAGTCAATTCCCGGGGTAATTACAGGTCCAAGGAACACCCACCCCACTGTCGAACGCGACAGGAGATACGCGGAGTATTCTAAACGTTTTTTAGCGTAGTTTCGATCTTAAGATACATTTTATTTAACTGCTTGCTTATCCCTGAGCCATCAGGTATGGAGCTTTTTTTCGCTTGGATTAGTTCATGCGTTAAGTTCAGCGCGGCAAGTACTGCCGTGCGTTCAGCGCCAGATACTTTGCCTGTTAAGCGAATCTTGCGCATTTGCTCATCTAATTGATGTGCTGAATCAATTAAATCTTCCTGTTCTTCAGCGGCACACATGATTTTATATTCTTTGCCAAGGATAGTGAGTGAGACGGGAGCTTCTTGCTTACTCATGAGCCATGTTCCATTGTTTTTAGACGACTAATCATTGCTTCTACACGGTTGCGCGCTAAGTTGGTTTTTTCAACCAATTTGGCTTTCTCTTTAACTAACTCATCTTGCTTTACTTTTAAGCTAGTATTTTCCTGCTTAATGGAAGCGTAGCGCTGAATTAACTCTTCTAACTTATCTTCAAGCTCTGTAATATCAAATGATTGATTTTTTGTACTCATAGACGACTCATTTAATTAAAACCAAAAACGACCTATAACTAATAAAAAAGCGCTATACTGATCGATTGTTTTTTCTGAAAAGTTTATAACATTAATATCTATGTTAGCATAGCTACCCAAAAATTTTAGCGCTAGTTACGCCAACCCTATCCCACTACTGCCATTAATATCTATTCTAAAACGCAATGAGCTATTCTGAAGTTAATTCAACCATTTTACAAAGAGATGCAGCCGAGAGTGCTGCTGAAGTGCATGGCATTGCAACGGCTATGCTATGCCTTGATCCAGCTACTGAAGCAAGTTCATGGATGACCGAGGCTTTTTTTGAAGATGCGCACTTATTAGAAGATGATAAATATGCTTTGATTAACTTATTTGATGAAACAAAAGAGTTATTAGCGGGTGATGAATTTTTGTTCGATTTATTTTTACCTGATGAAGAGAGTGCTTTAGCGCTTCGCTGCACGGCTTTAATTCAATGGTGCCGTGGTTTTTTATTTGGCCTGGGTCGAGCCAGTACTAGTCAGCAATGGTCTAGTGATGTCCAAGAAATTATCAAAGACATAGTTGAATTTACCAAGTTGGATGCGGATATAGAAGAGGATGATGACGAAGCAGAAGGTTCGTTGGTTGAAATTCAAGAGTATTTGCGTGCTTCTACGATGCTAATTCGTAGCGAATTAAGTGATATTGTTAAAGATGTCGCTAACAAGACGACTTTGCATTAGGGGCAACAATGGAAGCACAAGAATTTCAAAAACGCCGCGCACAATTAATGGAGCAAATAGGGCAAGGTAATATTGCTATTATTGCCAGTGCCAATACACGAACTCGAAATCGTGATGTTGATTACCCTTTTCGCCAAGACAGTGATTTTTATTATCTAACTGGCTTTAACGAGCCTAACGCCTTAGCTGCCTTTATTCCTGGACGCGAACAAGGTCAGTATATTTTATTTTGCCAAGAATTTGATGAGAAAAAAGCCTTATGGGAAGGTGCGCATGCCGGACTAGAAGGGGCGACTGAAACATATGGTGCGGATGATTCCTTCCCGATTACTGATTTGGGCGATATTTTGCCGGGCTTATTGGAGAATAAGCACAAGGTTTTTTATCCCATGGGTCGCGATCCTGAATTAGATCATCAGCTGATGGACTGGATTACGCATATTCGTAGTCAAACACGCAGTGGAATTAATGCGCCAGGCGAGCTGGTTTCATTGGAACATACGCTACATGAAATGCGCTTAATCAAGAGCCCTGCTGAGATTAAATTGATGCAAAAAGCTGCCGATGTTTCTGCTAAGGCGCATATTCGCGCTATGCGTAATTGCCGAGCCGGACGTTATGAATATCAAGTGGAAGGCGATATTATTCATGAATTTATAGATAATGGCCTGCGTGCTGTTGCTTATCCATCTATTGTTGCTGGCGGTAAAAACGCCTGCGTATTGCATTATGTAGAAAATAAAGCAGTGTTAAATGATGGTGATTTACTACTCATTGATGCCGGAGCAGAGTGTGATCATTATGCGGCCGACATTACTCGTACCTTTCCGGTTAATGGTGTCTTTTCTGTAGAACAAAAATTACTTTATCAATTGGTTTTAGATGCTCAGTTGGCGGCTCTAGCTGAAATAAAACCCAATACGCCATGGAATAACGCGCATGATGCTTCAGTTAAAATATTAACCCAAGGTTTGGTCGATCTTGGCTTACTTGTGGGCGAAGTAGATAAATTAATCGAAGATGAAAGCTATAAAGTCTTTTATATGCACCGTATTGGTCATTGGTTAGGCATGGATGTTCATGACGTTGGGGATTATAAAATTGATGATGAATGGCGCGTTTTAGAGTCAGGTATGGTTTTAACCATAGAGCCGGGGCTGTATATTCCGACAAACTGTCTTGGTGTTGAGGCTAAATGGCGTGGGATTGGTATCCGCATAGAAGATGATGTTTTAGTAACTGAACAAGGATATCAAGTTTTAACGCAAGCGATACCCAAAACTATTGCTGATATTGAAGCAATTATGCAATAACTGCTAAAAGAGAGCTTAAACATGAAGCAAGATTATGATGTATTAATTGTCGGCGGCGGTCTCGCAGGGAACTGCTTGGCATTAGCTTTACAAAGCAGTGATTTAAAAATTGCTATTGTTGAGGCTAATACGCGCGAGAAATTGCACGATTCACCTGCGGGAGACCGTGCTTTAGCACTAGCTAACGGTTCGGTGCGCATGCTTAAAGCCTTAGGTATTTGGCCGCATGCAAAAGCGCAGGCAACACCGATTAAGCAGATACACGTTTCAGACCAAGGGCATTTCGGCAAAACACGTCTTTCGGCAAAAAAAGAAGGTGTTGATGCGCTAGGTTATGTGATCACCGCGCGTGACTTAGAAACTGTAGTTGCCGACCTAGTCGAACAAGCAGGCATAGAGAAAATCTGCCCCGCACGGGTTATGGGTATTGCTGCAGATGATCAATTTGCGCATATTAGCTTAAAGCAACAAGAGGCTTCACTTAACTTATCTGCCAAGTTAGTCGTGGGCGCTGATGGTGGCCAATCAACCATCAGAAAGCTATTAGATATAGAGCAAAGCATTACCGAATATCAGCAGAGCGCAATCGTCACTACTGTTAAAACTGATGTAGCGCATGATAATACTGCTTATGAGCGTTTTACTGTCGAGGGTCCACTGGCTTTGTTACCGATAAAGCAAGACTATGCTGTTGTTTGGACGCGCAGCACAGAAGAAGCTGAGCAATTAATGATGGATAGCGAAGAGGAATTTATCGCCAGTTTACAAGCGTGTTTCGGTTATAAATTAGGGCAATTCAGTCTAGCCGCGCCGAGACGCTCATTTCCATTAAGCTTGATCCGCGCGCAAAGTATGCATTCAGGCCGTACCGTAATTATAGGTAATGCGGTTCATCAACTACACCCTGTTGCGGGGCAAGGCTTTAATTTAGGCCTCAGAGATGTCGTGCAATTAGCGGAAATTATTCTTGAAACGGCACAAAGCGGTGCTGATATTGGTGCGCATCCAGTTCTCGAGCGTTATGCAGATCAGCGCAAAAAAGATCATGATACGGTTATTAACTTTACCGATAACGTTGTTAAATTATTTTCTAATGAATGGCTATCGCTTGCCGCCGCAAGAAATGCAGGGCTAGCCTTATTGGACAGTATTCCTGGTGCTAAAAAGCACTTGGCGCGCTATGCCATGGGCTTAAATACACGGATGCCAAATATCGGTAATCGGAGACGAGTATGACTAAAAAATACGCGGTAATTGTTGTTGGTGGTGGTATTGTTGGCGCAACGGCGGCTTGTGCTTTAGCGCAAGCAGGAATTGATGTCGCTTTATTGGATGCTAGAAATCCTGCACGAACATGGCCCGCAGACCCAATCGATATTCGTGTCTCGGCTTTAACGCGTGCTTCGCAAAATATTTTACGTGCTGTTGGCGCGTGGGATGCAATGGAGCAACGCGGTATCGGCCCTTATGATCATATGCATGTTTGGGATGCTGATAGTGCGGGCGTCTTACATTTTGATGCTGCGGAAACAGAATTCCCTGAGCTAGGACATATTGTCGAAAATCGAGTGACGGTAGCTTCCTTGTGGGATCAATTAGAGTCACTGCCTAGCGCGACGATCTTATGTCCGGCAACCGTCGCTGATTTACAGATTAATAGCGATAGCGCGCACATAGTCCTCAGCGATGGCACAATATTAGCGGCAGACCTCGTTATTGCAGCAGATGGGCGCGATTCTGCTTTACGCCAGATGGCCGGCATTCAAACAACAGGCTGGGAATATAAACAAGATGGCTTAGTTGCGACTATCAGTAGTGAAAAAAGTCATCAATTTACCGCGTGGCAGCGTTTTTTACCTGAAGGCCCGCTGGCACTTTTACCTTTAAAAAATGGCCAATGTTCTATTGTTTGGACGCTAAGTCACGATACCGCGCAAGACTATTTAAAATTATCTGATGCAGATTTTCTACAAACTTTAGAGCACGCTTTCGGAGGTATTCTAGGTAAAATGCTAACGGTTGGACCGCGCGGAGCTTTTCCTCTGCGTTTTCAGTATGCTCAGCAATATAGCGCCGATCATTTTGTTTTAATTGGCGATGCCGCGCATGCTATGCATCCTTTAGCAGGGCAGGGAGCTAATGCTGGTTTATTAGATGCTGCGGCTATTGCAGAGTTGATAATTAAGGCGGATCAAGCTGGCAGACCGGTTGGTAGCCATAAAACTTTACGCCAATATGAGCGCTGGCGTAAAGGCGATAACTTGGCGATGATGAGCAGTATGGATGTGATTAATAAAATGTATACGACTGATAATGAAGCTTTTCGTCAGTTGCGTGGCACAGGTATGAGCTGGGTGAATCATAGTGCATGGTTAAAGAATTACTTTAATCGTTATGCGATGGGCTTGAGAGATGATTTACCTGAGCTGGCGTGCGGAATTTAATGTTATAGAAATTACTTACTCAAAAACAGCGATTTTATTACGCAAAATACAATAAAGCGCTATCAAGCGCTTTGAAAACATTGTATCGTCGTCATTATTAATAGCATTATAATTACTCTGATAAATAACCATTTAGGAAATAAAGGTTTATGCACGAAACTAGCTCCTTTAAAAATCAATTGCTGATTGCAATGCCTAATTTAAAAGACCCTAACTTTTTTCATGGCGTGACTTTCATCTGTCAGCACAACAGTGAAGGTGCCTTGGGCTTGGTTATTAATCACCCGTTACAAATGAAATTGGGTGATATTTTGGAGCAAATGGATATCTCGGTTGAGGATGAAAAAATAGCCAAACTGCCGGTTTTTGCTGGCGGGCCCGTACAACAAGAGCGCGGTTTTGTTTTGCATCAAACGTCAGAAGAGCTTTGGGAGTCGAGTATCCCCGTATCAGACACGCTTTCGTTAACAACATCACGCGATATTTTAAAAGCCATTGCGGTCAATCAAGGTCCGCAAAAGTTTTTAATTGCTCTCGGTTATGCTGGCTGGGGAGAAGAGCAGTTGGAAAGAGAAATAAAAGAAAATGCGTGGCTCAATACGCATTATGATGAAAGCGTTGTTTTTGACACCCCGATCAGTCAGCGTTGGAATACCGCGGCCCATAAAATGGGGCTGGATATTAACTTATTAAGTACGCAAACGGGCCATGCATAAACAAGATCCTGTACTGGCGGGTTTACAATCAGAAACTTATTTGGGCTTTGATTTTGGCAATAAAAAAATAGGTACTGCCGTTGGTCAATTAATGACTAAAACAGCCAGCCCGCTGATGACTATTCGTTCGCTCAATCAAACACCCGATTGGGATAAAATTAGCGGATTAATTAGTGAGTGGCAGCCGACTGGCTTAGTGGTTGGCGTGTCTCGTCAAGCAGATGGTAGTGATAATATTATTACCCCCAGAATGTTAAAATTCTGCCGCCAATTAAATGGTCGCTATAACCTTCCTGTCTTCCAAGTAGATGAGGCTTTATCTACTTTTGAGGCAAAACAAATGCTGTATGATGACCTGCATGTAAATGCTAGTAAACTCTGGGAAGTTCAAGATCAATTAGCAGCACAATTAATTCTTCAATCTTGGTTAAATCAACAATAATAAAAAATGGCTATTGAACACATTGAAATCCCCGTTTTATTCAATCAACTAGAGTCATCCCTGATTGAGCTTATCGAGCAGCGCCAAATTACCGATCCTATTGTTATCGGTATTCATACGGGGGGTGTTTGGGTGGCAGAAAAAATACATCATTGGCTAAATATTAAAGAGCCTTTGGCAGTGTTGGATATTTCTTTTTATCGAGATGATTTTTCTCAGATTGGCATGCATCCCAAAGTTAAACAAAGCACGCTCCCTTTTACTATTGAAGGACGAGACATTATCTTGATTGATGATGTGTTTTATACGGGCAGAACAATACGAGCAGCATTAAATGAAATTTTTGATTTTGGCCGGCCGAACCAAGTTATTTTAGGTGTCTTAATTGAACGCGATGGCAGGCAAGTGCCTATTCGTCCTGATTGTGTTGGTGCACAAATTTCTTTGGCTGATGGGCAACGTATTAAAGTAACGGGGCCAGAGCCATTAGACATCATGATCGAAAGGAGAAGGTATGCTCGCGATTGAAAATTTACAATTAAATGCACAAGGTAAATTACGCCATTTTCTAAGTATTGAAGGTTTAAATAAGGACTTACTGACCGACATTTTAGATACTGCGGAATCTTTTGCGGATGTTTCCGAGCAAAATATTAAGAAATTTCCCTTACTGCGCGGCAAAACTATTGTTAATTTATTTTTTGAAAATAGTACGCGCACGCGTGCCACGTTTGAATTAGCAGCCACACGCCTTTCCGCTGATGTATTAAGCATGAATATTGCGACTTCTGCGACCTCAAAAGGCGAAAGTTTATTGGACACTATTCGTAATATGGAGGCCATGCAGGTCGATATGTTTGTTGTGCGCCATTCGCTTAGCGGCGCCGCGCACTTTATTGCTCAGCATACTGCACCGCATATTAATGTTATTAATGCCGGTGATGGTCAACACGAACATCCAACACAAGCGATGCTGGATATGTTTACTATTCGCCGTGTTAAAAAACAGTTTTCTGGCTTGCGAGTTGCTATCGTCGGTGATATTTTACATTCACGCGTCGCACGCTCGCAGATACTTGCTTTAAATATACTCGGTGCAGAAGAAGTTCGAGTGATTGCACCTAAGAGCTTGCTGCCCGCACAAGTCGAAGATTTAGGTGTTTCTGTCTATCATGATATGAACGCTGGTTTAAAAAATGTCGATGTGATTATTATGCTGCGGCTACAAAAAGAACGTATGAATAGTGCGTTTTTACCGAGTGAAAGTGAGTATTTTAAATGCTTTGGTTTATCCGGTGAAAAGCTAAAAATTGCCAATAAAGATGCCATTGTTATGCATCCTGGGCCGATAAATCGTGGTGTTGAAATTTCTTCTAGCGTGGCTGATGGGCCGCAGTCTGTAATTTTACAACAAGTTAGCAATGGTATTGCTGTGCGCATGGCCGTTTTATCCATGACCATGAATGGCAATAGAGGTGCAGAATAATGCGTATTGAAATTGTTAATGGGCATATTATTGACCCGAAAAATGGTCTTGACCAACAAGGTTCGCTGTATATTGCAGATGGCAAGATTGTCGGTATTATGCATGCACCTGATGGGTTTATTGCTGATACTAGCATTAATGCGCAAGGGCATATTGTTTGCCCTGGTTTTGTCGATTTGAGTACGCGTTTACGTGAGCCAGGACAGAGTCACAAAGCGACCATGAAATCGGAGACTAAAGCCGCTGCGAGTGCCGGTTTTACTAGTTTATGCATTCCGCCTGATACGAGTCCTGTGATTGATTCCCCCGCGGTTGTCGAATTAATTGAGGATAAGGCGGAGAGATGTGGTTATCCACATACTTACCCTATTGCCGCATTAACCCAAAAATTAGCTGGCACCGAGCTCAGTAGCATGCATGCCTTAAAACAAGCAGGCTGTATTGCGGTCAGTCATGGCCATCATGCGTTGCAAAATTTATTGGTTTTACGGCGCGCGATGGAATATGCGGCAAGCTATGATTTATTATTAATATATTGCCCGCAAGAGTCTGCTCTGAGTAATGAGGGCTGCGCACATGAAGGTGCGATGGCGAGCCGTTATGGATTGCCAGGCATTCCTGCTGCTGCAGAAACGATTGCTTTAATGCAGTGCATGGAATTAATTGAACAAACAGGCTGCCGTGTGCATTTTCAAGGTTTAAGTAGTGCACGTTCCGTTGATCTAATCGCTAAGGCCAAAGTCGCAGGCTTGCCGGTTAGTGCAGATGTTGCTATGCATCAATTGCATTTAACTGACCAGGATATGAGCCCTTACGATAGTCATTATCATGTTATTCCTCCGTTACGTAGCCAGCAAGATAGAGATGCCCTGCTAGTTGGTATACAAAACGGTACAATTGATAGTATCTGCAGTGACCATCAACCGCACGATGTTGATGCAAAGTTAGGTGCATTCCCAGAAACGGAGCCGGGTATATCGGCTTTAGAGACGGTATTGCCGTTAATGTTGCGTTTGGTTGAGCAGAAAACCTTAACTTTAGCACAGGGTATCGAAAAATTAAGTTCCGAACCAGCCCAGATTTTAGGTATTAATGCAGGCGGTTTGGCACTCGGAAATATGGCTGATGTGTGTGTATTTAACGCTAGCGAAAGCTGGAAAATAAATGCGGAAACTTGGCAGAGTCGTGGAAAAAACACCCCGTTTTGGCAAGAAACAATGCACGGTAAAGTCACACATACGATACAGGCGGGTAAAGTAATTTACTCAGCAGGAAGTTAAAGGAAATAGTGATATGCAGTATAAAAAATTAAGTTTATTGGCACTTACTTTAAGTTTAGCTGCTTGCTCAGACGACTACACGCCTAGAGGTAGTTCGCCAGGTAGAACTATTTATTTAGAGGCGTGCGCGCGCTGTCATTCTGGAGAACCCGAAAATCCTAAAATGTATTATTGGTCAATTAACCCTAAAAATATTAATGCTAGATATATTGCTCATAAAGTGAATGCCGGTAGTTTAACTATGCCTGCTTTTCCTAATATACAAGGAGAGAGCATGCGTAAGTTAAGCGAGTTTGTATTGCAGCATAACCTTGAGAAATAGGGATAAAATGAATTATTGCGCTAATATCCATCATGACTCTGCTAGTATTATTGATGACTTAAAAGGTGATCAATCGTGGCGAATTTTTCGTATTATTAGTGAATTTACCGAGGGCTTTGATCGATTATCTGGTATTTGTGAGGGTATTTCTATTTTTGGCTCTGCACGATTAAGACCTAGTAACCCGTATTACCAAAAAACGACTGAAATCGCTAAATTATTATCCGAGAATGGATTTACCATTATTACCGGTGGTGGCCCTGGAATAATGGAAGCCGCAAATAAAGGTGCCTTTCTTAAACATCATAAGACGGTAGGGTTGAATATTGAATTGCCTCAAGAGCAATCGCCTAACCCCTATCAAACAGTCTCCTTAGATTTTCGTTATTTCTTTGTGCGTAAGGTTATGTTTGTGCGCTATTCTATTGGCTATGTTTGTATGCCGGGTGGGTTTGGTACTTTAGATGAGTTTTTTGAATCTTTAACTTTAATGCAAACACATAAAATCTACCCTTTACCGTTAATTTTATTTGGTAGTGACTTCTGGGGCGGTTTAGTTGACTGGATTAAAACCACATTAGTGCAATATGAAACGATTTCACCTGAAGATTTGGACTATATCAAGGTGACCGATGACCCTCAGGAAGTGCTAGATATTATGTTAGAGCATAGAGCATGGAAACAAGAACAGCGTCAAACCGGGCCTAAAAATAACGACTTGGCTGTGTAAAGTCCCTCGCTAGATAGGCTGTGAAAGTATTATGTGTAGGTTAGGGTTCATACTTCACCCCAACCTTGTATATTAAATGCATCTCTAAAAACACAGAATTATTTAACCCACTTGTTTATAGTAGATAACTGATTTT